>NZ_CP035704.1:4341186-4711779 GCF_004168365.1 Pseudolysobacter antarcticus | reverse complement strand
CCATGTCGTGCGAGGGTGTTTGCTGCGCGCAACAAACAGGACCAAACGCGCCAGATAAACGGCGCGCAAGGCAGCAACATCGCCAGAAAAGAAACTGTGAAACAATAGTCACCGGGGTGACCCATCCGGCATCTCCAACACGTTGCCAGTGCGTATTCCTTGACACATGAGGCCGTCGCCGCTTATGCTCCCGCTCCTTTTTCGACTTCCAGCAGAGCCTTCGCCATGAAGCGCACTTTCCAACCCAGTAATCTCAAACGCGCCCGTACCCACGGCTTTCGTGCCCGCATGAAAACGCGCGGTGGCCGTGCCGTGATCAACGCGCGTCGTGCCAAGGGCCGCAAGCGCCTGACTCCCTGATCGCGACTGGCGGCGCCATGGAAGCCATGAGCTTCCCACGCGCCGCGCGTCTGCTAGCGCCTGGGGATTTTCTCGCGCTACGGCGCAGTGGCAAGCGACTGCCTTGTCGCTTTTTCCATATCGAATACCGATCGACTGACTTTGATACTGCACGCCTCGGGCTTGCGGTATCTCGTCGGGTTTCCAAACGTGCGGTCGTGCGCAACAAGATCAAACGTCAGGTACGCGAAAGTTTTCGTCTCTCGAAAGCCGCCCTACCGCCAGTCGATATTCTGGTAATTGCGCGCACTACGGCTGCGCAGCAAAGTGTCGAGGACCTGCGCGCCGACTTGGCCATCCTCTGGCGCAAGCTTACGGCGCTGAATACGGCGGCATTGAACCGTAACCCCGCAGCCGGCACAATGCGCGCCGATTCCTGATGCTTTTTGCTCTCCCAACAAGCGTGTGCATCAGCAGTCTTCGCCGCGTTGCATTTCACCCTGTCCGCACCCACACAATAACGCAGCCCCGATAACGGTGAGCCGCTCGCAACGATCGTGGTTGCCGAGCACACACCTCATCTCATCCGGACAACCCGGAACCTGGATTTGACGAACATGCCGAATACCCGCCCGTTTCTCCTGCTTGCCGTGTTGTTTGTCGGTTACCTGCTCTGGCAGCAATGGCAGACCGATTATGCGGCGCCGCCGTCAGTGACCAGCCCGGCCGCGATTACAAACACGGCTAGCGGCGATGCAGCCAAGGCAGTGCCTAACGACGTGCCGGCAGCACCCGGTGAAATACCGAAGCCGCCCGCCGATGCCGCCACGACAACAAGCCCGGCGACTACCGCGCCAGCGCAACTCGTCAACATCACTACCGATGTATTCAACATCAGTATCGATACGCGCGGTGGCGCGATCGTCCGCGCCGATTTGCGTGCGTATCCGATTGCGCCGAAAGAAACCGATCATCCAGTGCGCCTGCTCAGCGACGATGCAACGAATTTCTTCATCGCCCAATCCGGCCTAGTCAGTGCAGCCAGCCCCGCTCCGGATCACCAGGCGCAGTTCAGCGCCGAGAAAACCGAGTACACGCTTGCGGACGGCAGCGACACGCTCGAAGTACCTCTGACGTGGACCGACGCCTCCGGTATAAAAGTGCGCAAAGTATACAAATTCACGCGCGCAAGTTATGCGGTCGAGCAGCGTGAGGAAATCAGCAATGCCGGTACCACGCCTTGGAGCGGCAGCGAATACCGCCAGTTGCAGCGCCTGCCAGTGGTCATCGTCAGCAGCGGATTCTCTTTCAGCAATCCGGAAAAATTCGCATTCGCCGGTGCCGCGTGGTACAGCCCGCAGGACAAGTTTCAGAAACTCGGCTTCGATAAATACGCTGCCACGCCGCTGAACAAGACTATCACCGGCGGCTGGGTCGGCATGCTGCAGCATTATTTCTTTGCGGCGTGGGTGCCGAAGGCCGACGAGGCCGATCAATATTCCACGGCGGTCGTGACCAATGCCGGCACGCCGCGTTACTTGATCCGCAGCATGTCGCCGGCCATCACGGTCGCGCCCGGCGAAACCAAAAGTTTCGACGCACGCTTGTATATCGGACCCAAGCTGCAGAGCACGCTCGCCACGGTCGCGCCGGGGCTGGAGTTGACCGTTGACTACGGCATGTTCACTGTGATCTCGCAGCCGTTGCACTGGATTCTCAGCGAGATCCATCGTTTCGTCGGCAACTGGGGTTTTGCGATCATCTTGCTAGTAGTTTTGATCAAGCTCGCGTTTTACAAACTCTCCGAAGCGCAGTTCAAATCGTCGGCGAAGATGAAAAAAGTACAGCCGCGCCTGGCCGCTTTGAAAGAACGCTACGGCGACGACAAGCAAAAACTCAACGCCGCGATGCTCGAGTTGTATCAGAAAGAAAAGATCAATCCGGTCAGCGGCTGTCTGCCGATGTTGGTGCAGTTTCCAGTGTTCCTTGCGCTGTATTGGGTGCTGCTGGAAAGCGTTGAATTGCGCCAGGCGCCGTTCATGCTGTGGATCCAGAATCTGTCCGCGCCTGATCCGTATTTTGTGTTGCCGATCTTGAATGCCGGCGTGATGCTCGCGACGCAGTTCCTCACACCGACCGTCGGTATGGATCCGACCCAGGCCAAGATGATGAAGGCGATGCCGGTGATGATGGCGGTGATGTTCGCGTTCTTCCCGGCTGGTCTGGTGTTGTACTGGACGGTGAACGGCGGCTTGTCGCTGCTGCAGCAATACGTCATCACGAAGCGCATCGAGAGCGGCGCGATCGCGGTCGCGTAATCTGTTTCAGAAATAATGCCGCGCCGCGAATTGCCGGCGCGGCGCACTGGAACATGCTGATGCCGATACACTGTCACGCATGATCGAGCACACCGATACCATCGCTGCCATCGCCACGCCGCCGGGTGCCGCCGGCATCGGCGTGGTGCGTGTTTCCGGGCCGGCGGTTGCGCTCATCGCCGAGGCCTTGCTCGGCACTCTCCCGGTCGCGCGCCACGCGAATTACGCGAAGTTTCGCGATCGCAACGGCGCCGTGCTGGATCGCGGTCTCGCCCTGTATTTTCCCGCACCACATTCGTTCACCGGCGAGCATGTGCTGGAACTGCATGCGCATGGCAGTCCGGTGGTGCTGAATCTGCTCCTGCAACGTTTGTTCGAACTCGGCGCACGACCGGCGCGCGCCGGCGAATTTTCCGAACGTGCTTATCTCAATGGCAAGCTCGATCTGGCCCAGGCCGAAGCGATTGCCGATCTGATCGCGAGCCAATCTGAACTTGCCGCGCGCGCCGCCATGCGCAGTCTCGATGGCGAATTTTCGCGACGCGTGCAACGGCTGCTCGATGCGCTAGTGCGCCTGCGTGTCTACATCGAGGCGGCGATTGATTTTCCGGAGGAAGAAGTCGATTTCCTTAGCGCGCCGCAGTTGCGCGAAGACATACTGACGCTCGCTGCGCATGCGCGCGATCTGCTCGCACAAACGCGCCGCGGCGTGGTGCTGCGCGACGGTCTGCATGTCGTCATCGTCGGTCGTCCGAATGCGGGAAAATCCAGTCTGTTGAATGCATTGGCCGAGATCGATCGCGCCATCGTCACACCAGTCGCCGGCACAACGCGCGACGTGTTGCGCGAAGCGATCAACCTCGATGGCATTGCCCTGACCCTGGTCGATACCGCAGGTCTGCACGAGTCCGGCGACCTGATCGAGCAGGAAGGCATGCGACGCGCGCGTGACGAACTCGCACGCGCTGATGTGCTGTTGCTGGTCACTGACAGCGCGCATGCCAGTGCCGATCGCAGCTTGCTGCAAACCGGCGCGCCCAGCGCGGCACGGATTATCGTGCACAACAAGATCGACCTGAGTGGCGAGTCGGCACGGCACGAGCATAGCGATCACGAAACGCAAATCTGGCTCTCCGCTCATACCGGTGTCGGCCTCGAATTATTGCGCAGCGAACTCAAACGGCTGGCCGGACACGGCGACGCCGCCACCGGAAGTTTCAGTGCACGCACACGGCATGTAGCCGCGCTCGAGCAGGTGGAAATCCATCTGCGCGATGCGACAAATGCGTTGCTCGAATTGCGTGCTGGCGAACTCGCCGCCGAAGAATTGCACGCCGCACAAAATGCACTGGCCAGCATCACCGGCGAATTCGACAGTGAAGATCTGCTCGGCGCGATCTTCAGCAGTTTTTGCATCGGCAAGTAGATAACCGGGTGGTAGCCGCCGCTGAAAAATCACCGGCAAACGGCACACGCAAACGCGCCGCTTCTACTTTAAGCTTGCGCTTTGCCCGCTTGAGGATTGCCGCATGATCGACCTGCATTATTGGCCCACGCCGAACGGCCACAAAATCACGATGCTGCTGGAAGAGGCTGGCTTGCCGTACACGATCAAGCGAGTCGATATCGGATCGGGCGAGCAGTTCCAGCCGGAGTTCCTGAAAATTTCGCCGAACAATCGCATGCCCGCGATCGTCGATCACGCGCCAGCCGATGGCGGCGCGCCGCTATCGTTGTTCGAGTCCGGTGCGATCTTGCTGTATCTCGCCGAGAAATCCGGCAAGTGCATTCCGACCGATTTGCGTGGCCGCAAGACGGTGCTCGAATGGCTGTTCTGGCAGATGGGCGGGCTCGGGCCGATGCTAGGCCAGAATCATCATTTCAACATTTATGCGCCGGAAAAAATCCCGTATGCGATCGAGCGTTATGTGCGCGAAAGCAAACGTCTGTACGGCGTGCTCGACAAACAACTGGATGGCCGCGCGTTCATCGCTGGCGATGAGTACAGCATCGCCGACATGGCCTGTTATCCGTGGATTGTGCCGTGGCAACGGCAAGGCATGGATCTCGCCGATCACCCGAATCTGCAGCGCTGGTTCGATGCGATTGCGGCGCGTCCGGGCACCGTGCGCGCGTATGCGCAAGGCGCGTTCCGCGACGCGTCGGCGCCAATGAGCGAGGAAGCAAAAAAGGTTTTGTTCGGGCAAGGTAAAGGCCTATGAATCGAGTACGTTGGCTAGCCGGAATGATCTCCATGACCGTGTGTGCGACCGCTGCTGCCGAGAAGCTCAGCATCGAGCGGATATTTTCCGATCCGAATCTTAACGGTGCGAGCCCGCGCAGTTTGCATATCGCGCCGGACGGTTCGCGTGTGACTTTTCTGCGCGGCAAGACGGAGGATCAGAACCAGCTCGACCTGTGGGAATACAACCTCGCCGACAAGAGCACGCGGCTATTGGTGGATTCGCATGCGTTAGTTGCGGGTGACACGGAAATCGTATCGGAAGCCGAAAAGGCCCGACGCGAACGTCAGCGTACCGCCAGCCTCAAGGGCATCGTCAGTTATCGTTGGGCGCCGGATAGCAAAAAGTTGCTTTTTCCACTAGGTGGCGTTTTATACCTTTACGATTTGACCGTCGTACCGGAAAAAGCCGTGCGCCCGATAACCCGCGTCGGCCTCGAATTTCTCGACGCACAGATCTCGCCACGCGGCCGTTATGCCTCGTTCGTGAGTCAGCAGAATCTGTGGACGATCGATTTGCAAAAAGGCACGTTGCAACAACTCACGCACGATGGCGGCGGTGTCATCCATAACGCCGAAGCCGAATTTGTTGCGCAGGAAGAAATGGCACGCGCCAGCGGTTACTGGTGGGCGCCGGACGATTCTGCTGTCGCGTTCGAACGCTTCGATGAAACCAAGGTGCCGCTGGTCAAGCGTTCGGAATTGTTCGCCGATCATACTGAGGTGGTCGAACAGCGTTATCCGGCCGCGGGCGACAACAACGTGCGTGTGCGCCTCGGCGTGGTTTCGCCGAAGGGCGGCAAGCCGAACTGGATCGATCTCGGCAAGAACGAAGACATCTATCTCGCCCGCGTGAACTGGTTGCCGGATGCGCAGCGTCTCGCCGTGCAGCGTCAAAGTCGCGATCAGCGCACGCTCGATCTGCTGCTGGCGGACGTGCGTTATGGCACGCCGAAAATATTGCTGACCGAAACCAGCAAGACCTGGATCAACCTGCATGACGACCTGACCTTCCTGCACAAACAGGATACGTTTATTTGGGCGTCCGAACGCAGCGGCTACAAACAGCTTTATCTGTACGGGCTGGATGGAACGCTGCGCCACGCCCTGAGCAGCGGCGAGTGGGATATCGACAAGGTGCTCGGCGTCGATGAGGCCGCGGGCAAGGTGTATGTGGCTGGCAATCGCGACAATGCTCTCGATGCACAGATTTATGCATTGCCGCTCGACGGAGATGGCGGTATCGCGCCCGAGCGCATCTCTCGCGAAGATGGCTGGCACGATGCGGTGTTCGCTGACAATGCGAGTCTGTATGTCGATACGTGGTCGGATCCTCTCACGCCGCCGAGAGTCACGATCCATGCACCGGACGGCGCGCAGCTCGCGATCATCGAAGCGAACACGCTCGATGTCACGCATCCGTATGCGCCGTATCGTGAAGCATTGAGCGCACCGGAATTCGGTACGGTCAAGGCCGAGGATGGTCAAGCCCTTTATTACCGACTCTACAAACCCGCCGATTTCGATGCATCAAAAAAATATCCTGTGTTTTTCCGCTTCTACGGTGGGCCGGGCCGCCAGCTCGTCAACCGCGCCTGGGGCGATCATTTCGATCAGTACATGGTGCAGCACGGTTACGTGGTTTTCTCGCTCGACAATCGCGGCACGCCGCGGCGCGGACGCCAGTTCGAGGATGCGATCTTCAAGCAGATGGGCAATGCCGAAGTGCACGATCAGCTCGCCGGCATCGCCTATCTGAAATCCCTGCCCTACGTCGATGGCAAGCACATCGGCGTGTTCGGCTGGAGCTACGGCGGCTACATGGCGCTGATGATGCTGGCCAAGGCATCCGATCAGATCGCCGCCGGCGTGGCGGTGGCGCCAGTCACCGATTGGCGCCTGTATGACAGCCATTACACCGAGCGTTATCTGGATTCGCCAAAAACCAATATGGACGGCTATACGGCCAGTTCGGTCTGGCCTTATCTGGATGGTTTGAAGTCACCACTGCTGCTCGTGCACGGCATGGCCGACGACAACGTACTGTTTACCAACTCGACCAAACTCATGGCCGAGCTGCAGAATCGCGGCACGCAATTCGAGCTCATGACCTACCCCGGCGGCAAGCATGGACTGTCGACGCCGGCGATGCGCAAACACGTATTCAGCTTGATTGCGAAATTCTTCGACGAGAAACTCAAGCCGTAATCGCAGCATCCCAAGCTGTGAAACCAATGCCTGCACTCGTGCGCATAGACGCGAGTGTCAGGCGCAACGCGCCTGTGCCAATCCGCTGACGCGATCATTGCGCTGCGAGCGCAGCCGCGCGAATGCGGTTGTTGCAACTCAGTGGCTGGCGGAGGAAAAAGCCTTCAACCGATTGATGGACTGCGCATTGTCGTAGTCTCGTCGGTCGCCTGGCAAGTTGACCTCGACCACGACATTGGTGCTGTCGTTGATGCGCCAGGCGATACTGACGATGGCCTGGGCCTCGATGGCAGCGTCGTTTTTTTGCGCGGCCTTGAACGTATAACGGCGGATCGCCGCCAGCGAAGCATCGTCCAGCGCGACATTGCCCGATGATTTGTCGATGGAGGCATCGACCAGTCTGCCATCTGCAGCAACCCTGACCAGGACAAAGGCTTCGCCTTCCAAGTGCGCCATGAAGGCTTCCATCGGGTATGGCGGCTTCCAGCGCGATTGCACGCGTGGCGGCACAAAACCGCGGTGTATGCCGCCGCTACCGCCGTTGGACTGGCCGGCGTCGTTGCCATCGGCGTGTACACCCGCCGCGGCCGCCGTTAGTGCGGCTGCGCTGGATGCGCTGTCGCCGGCACTCGGATTGATCTGTCCGGTAATGCGCGGCTTGGCGTTATCCGCGACACGCGCTATCTCGGCGTGTTGGCGCGGTGCGGCGCTGGCTGCAGAAATTCCGGGCATGACCGCAGTCTTGTTGGTGAGGGTCGTGCGATGCGCCGGGCTGGTGACGCTGGACGTGAATGAATGCAACTCCACCATCATGCGCGAGGAAACCGCCTGGATATCCGATGTCGGCGTGCGTAATACCCAGCCGATAAAAAGCAGATGAAGCAGAAAAATACCGGCCAGCAGGAATTGCCTGGCGCGGCGGTCGATATTGGACGGCGGAGCATCGAAGTACAAAGCGTAAGCGCGAGCCATTCCCCACTCCCTGTGACAAACAGGGTTCGAGCCTAGGCGCGCCAAAAGCACCTGTCAACTGCACGCGGAGGCGGCACGGTAGACGGGATATCAGCGCACGCACGTGCTGCGTGCGCTGTCGATCAGAACGGTGTTGATCAGAACTTGCCAGCGCGGAAATCCTCGACCGCCTGCACTATTTCCTGCTGCGTATTCATCACGAACGGGCCGTACTTCGCGACCGGTTCGCGCAGCGGTTGGCCCGCGACCAGAATCATCCGTGCGCCGTTCTTGCTTGCGGTCAAAGTCACCGCGTCACCCGTGCTCAACACCGCCAACTGGCCACGTTGCACCGCAGTCTCATCACCGATGACCGCCTCACCCTCGAACACATATGCAAATGCGGAATGCTCGCGCGGCAACGGCACGCTGAACTGCGTCGATGGCTGCAGCGTGATGTCGAGGTAAACCGGTGCCGTCGCCACCGCACGCACCGGGCCTTCGATATCACCAAGCGAACCCGCGAGCACGCGCACTTGCACACCCGGCGCGGGCGTGATCAGCGGCACCGCATCGGCGGGAATATCCTGATAGCGCGGCGCACACATCTTGTCGCGCGCGGGCAGGTTCACCCACAGTTGAAAACCCTGCATCAGGCCATCCTCTTGCTCCGGCATTTCCGAGTGCATGATGCCGCGGCCGGCAGTCATCCATTGCACGCTGCCGGGGCCGAGCAGGCCGGTGTTGCCCTGGTTGTCGTGATGACGCATGCGCCCGGCCAGCATGTAGGTGACGGTCTCGAAACCGCGGTGGGGATGTTCCGGAAAACCCGCCAGATAATCGCCGGGTTTGTCCGAACCGAACTCGTCAAGCATCAGGAACGGATCAAGATCCGGCAGTTCGGCCGAACCGATCACGCGCGTGAGTTTCACTCCCGCACCATCGCTGGTGGCGCGTCCGCGCACGATCTGTTTGACGCGCCTCTGCGCGGTTGATGAAACGCTGGCAGCGGATTCTTGCACAGAAATATTCATGGCGACCCGACCTCGATATTTACGATCCGCATGATGTAGTGGCGCAGGCCACAAACAGAATACCTGCGATAGAAACAGATTGTTGCCGTTACGAAACCAATCTTCACGTAAATTTGTATGATGCGAGCCAGTGACGGGATGGCCGCATGGGCGCTAGAAAACGGAGCCTATCCATCGAATAGATATAGATCACTAAGTGAAGCGATGATCTTCGACAGCAATGTTGGTCACGTCTTCTCATGAGACCTTTGACTCATATCAAGTGATGTGCGCGTTCGTAAGACCTGCAGGATATTGCCAGCCTGTGCACGCTTGTCAAAGATTGCGTTTCCATAGCGCGACATCAATACTGTTTGACGAATCCACGAGGGATGGAAATACGTATGCAAGTCGATATCGTTGGTCGTATTGGAAATTTGCAGCTTCCGGTTACTCAACCGCTGATTCCATTATTCGAGTGCTTAGTCAACTCTATTGAAGCAATCGAAGAGGCGAAAATCGCGAACGGTCAGATTGATGTGTACTTCGAACGCGACACCGCCCAAGGAATCGTAATTGGCACAGAGGATGGAGCGCTTTCTTCAATTCGAGACGTTACTATTGTCGACAACGGCGTCGGCTTCGATGACGGCAATTTTCGAGCGTTCTTTCTTTCAGATTCGACGCGAAAAGCGAATCGAGGAAATAAAGGCATTGGTCGCTTCACTTGGCTGAAGGTCTTTACAAAGGCCAACGTCGATAGCACTTATCTCGATGGCGATGTTTGGACGTGTCGCGCTTTCGCATTCGTTAATACCACCGATGGCGTTGAAAGCGAAAGCGTAACTCTGGCGAAAATCAAAGAAAGCAAAACAGCTGTAACGCTTACTTCGTTGCTATCAGAATACGAAAAACATTTCCCGAAATCTCTGGATACCATAGCTCGCAAGATGATTGATCATCTGCTTATCTATTTTGTGAGCGGATCTTGCCCGAAAATCGTTCTGCACGACACAAACGGTCAGTTCTTGAGCCTGAACAAAATTTTCGCTGACGAAGCGACGGAGCGGGCGCAAGACATCAAGTTCGAGATTCGAGGACACCAGCTAAAAGCAACCATTTTACGATATCAATCTAGCTCTGTGAAAACGCATACCATCTCTTACTGTGCAAATAAGCGCGAGGTACTTAACTGGAAAGCTAGCAAGGTAGACACAAACTTAACTGCTAGATTTACGGATAGCGAAGGCCACCAATTCGTTTTTAGAACTTACGTATCCGGACCATACCTGGATGAAAAGGTCAATTCAGAGCGTACAAATTTTATGTTCCTACCAGAAGCAGACTTAGCCTTTCCGGAAGAGATGACGCGTGAAGAATTAGACGCGCGCGTGGTTGATGCACTTCGCCAAGTTGCTCAACCGTACATGGCCGCGCTGAAGCAAGAAAAGCGCCAAGCCATCGAGACTTTTGTACAAACGAAAGCCCCGCAATTTCGCTTCCAGCTTCTCGAACGATATCGCGAGCGACTAGACCAAATTCCGCCGAATCTCTCGGACGATCAACTCGACATAGAGATGTACAAAACACAGCGTGATATCGAAGTTGAACATCGACAGCGCGCGTCGGAGATTAAAGCAGTACCTTTGGAGTCCGCATTAGGTAATTCGGAATACAAGTCACTCTATGAGCAATATATAGACGAAGAGAATGAGCTAGGCAAGGCTGCGTTAGCCAAATATGTTGTTCATCGACGAACAATTTTGGAGATGCTTGAGAGCGCGCTGAAAATTCAAGAAAGTGGTGCCTACGCGCGCGAGGACTTTGTGCACGGTCTTATCTATCCGATGCGAGTGAACTCGAAAGAGGTGGAGTTTTCACGTCAAAATCTCTGGGTAGTAGACGAAAGGCTTGCCTATCACACTTATTTAGCTTCCGATTTACCGCTTGCGAAGCTAAAGATAATACATACCGAAGAGCGCGACGAGCCAGATGTTGTTGTATTCAACACTCCACGTGCGTTCACCGAGACGAAAAGTCCGTACCAGTCGGTTGTGATTGTTGAGTTTAAGCGACCCGAAAGAAATGAGTATCCGCAGAAGGACGAGAATCCAGTTGATCAGGTGCTTCGATATGTGCGAAAAATCAAGGAAGGGCAAGCAAAAGACAAGGATCAATGTACCATTAATGTCGGAGCAATTCCTTTCTACGCTTATATCCTCTGTAGCCTGACGCCAAGGATTCGTGCGATAGCCGAGAGCCACGATTTCGTCAAGACGCCGGACAACGAGGGGTACTTCAAATATCACCAGAATGCTGGGTGTTACATTGAGATTATCTCATTCGATAAGGTGCTCAATGATGCAAAAAAACGCAATCGCGCATTCTTTGAACATTTACAGATTCCTATGACATAAGCAGGCGGCGCTGCGCCAATTCAATTTCACTAGGAGGAGCCGATCACGCGCTGAGCAAGGTACCGAACTCAGAAAACTAGGCGCATTTAGTACTTCAATTAATGCACGCAACTGTCCGTCGTAGCAGATTGTTCGCAACTGCAGAAACGCGCTCAATGGCGCTTAGCGGTTGGCGAGCTGCTTGATATGTGCGAGCAGCGCCGAATCGGGCATCAGTCCATCGCCGATTCCGCGCAACATTTCCGTGGCGAGCGCGGCACTTGCCGCGTGTGATTGCAGATTGTTCTGCGCAGCCAGCAGTTCGGCGCGATCGAGCATGCTGAGCCATGTGCGTGGATCGCGCTCGCCGAGTATGTCGTGTATCAATTTCTCCGCGCGCTGCAAATGCAACAGAGCATCGTCGTTATGGCCGCGTTTGGCTTGGGTCAATCCGAGCACACGTTCGTAGGCGGCGTGATCGAGTGCATCAAGTTTTTCGGCGTGCGGTTCGACGCTGGCCAGCCGTTGCATCGCTTTGTCGAGATGACTCGATTTCAGTTCCCATTCGGCGAGGTTGGTCAACGATTGGCTGACGTCCGCATGTTCCGCGCCGAGTGCGGCCAGTCGCGCTTCATAGGCGGTGAACAGCGGTGTCCGTGCGGCATCGATCTTGCCCTCGCGCAGCAGCAGCGTGCCGTACTCGTTGCGTACGCGTTGCAGGCTGCGATTGCTGGCCGGCCACGCATGATCGATGATCGGCAATGCCTGCGCATAGGCTTGCTCGGCGCTGGCAAAGTCACCGCTGCGACGGCTCGAAATTGCCAGATTGATCAACAGCACGGCATAAGACACCGAGGTCACGCCCATCTTTTTCGCGCCGATCGTGAGTGCTTCGCGATATACCGGCGCGGCTTGGCGCGGTCGGCCTGAATTGTCGATGACGCGGGCAAGTTGCGACATTCGCCAAGCCATTTCGACGTTGTCGCTACCATCGAGTTTGCGCCGTCCATCCAGCGCCTGACGCAATAGGGTCTCGGCTTCGTCAAAACGGCGCATGTAGCTGTAGGTCATGCCGAGCGATTCGAGTTCCGAAAAGTACGTCGCACTATTTTTGCCGTTCAGTATGGCTTGCAATTCGAGGCCACGCTGATATTGAGTGACGGCTTTTTCATACTCCTCCGTGGCCACGTAACGCGAGCCGAGCGAGGCGTACATTTCGGCTGTGCCGCTGCCAATCGGATCGATGTGTTGCTGGATCGCCAGCGCGCGCAACAACAGCGCTTCGTCATCGGCATGCTTGCCACTTTCCGAGAGCACCGTGCCGAGCAGGTCGAGCGCTTTTGCCAGTATTGCCGAATCCGGCGCGGCGTATTTTTCGATCAATGCCAATGCTTCGCGCGCATCCGCTTCGGGCGCTTCCTTGCCGAATGAGCGCTTGCTGGTATCGGCGCGGCGCATCAGCATATTCGCCAACACCAATGGCTGATCCAGCGTGCGCTGAATGTCGATTGCGCGTGTGAAATTGGTGCGTGCGGGTTCGGCGTTGCCGAGCACAACCTGCACGCCAGCGAGCGTGCTGAACAGTTCCGCCTGAGCGGCCGGTTGTCCTTTCAGCTCGGTATCGATACGACCGAGCGCTTGCTCGACCAGCTTTGAAGTGGGAATTTCGCCGCCACCCGCATCCGGATTGCTGCCGTCGAAAACCGACACCATGAAGTCGCTGATCTGGCGCGACGAGGTTTGTGCCTGCAGCGCATGATCGCGCTCGACCAGCGCATCCTGCTCGGCCAGTTCGGCGCGATTGCGATCGGCGACCACGCGCAAGGTGAAACCGGCCACGGTGAGCACGAACAACACCGCCATTACGACCAGCGGCCAGCGCCGTTGCACAAACTTGCGCATGCCGTACCACGCCGATGGCTGCAGCGCCAATACCGGTTCACGTCGCAGGAAACGTTCGATATCGCTCGCGAACGCATCGGCCGTGGCATAGCGTTGTGATGGATCGGTGGCGCTGGCTTTGGTGGCGATCGCACGCAGTTCGGGATCGGCGATCGACTGCGTTTCCAGGCTTTGATTCGCCGCCGCCGTATTTAGCGTGAGCAACTCGACCAGCATGAGGCCGAGGCTGTAGATGTCGGTAGCGGTCGATACCGCATTGCCCGCGCGCTGCTCGGGGCTGGCGTAACGCGGCGTATACGCATAACCGGTGAGCTTCAATTGCGTCGTCGAGCTATTCGGCGCATCGCCGGGTTCTTGCACTGGATCAGGCGGTGGCGTGTTGCCGCTTTCCAGCAAGCGCGCGATACCGAAGTCGAGCAGCAGCGGACGACCGTCGGCCGTGACCAGAATATTGTTCGGCTTGAGATCGCAATGCACGATCAGGCGCTGGTGGGCGAAGCTCACCGCATGGCACACCACCACAAACAGCCGAAGAATTTCCGTGGCAGATATGCGTCGATCGCGACAATACACATCGATCGGTTCGCCTTGCACGTATTCCATCACGAGATACGGCTGGCCGTGCGGCGTGGCACCGCCATCGAGCAGGCGCGAGATATTCGGATGCGCCAGAGTCGCCAGAATCTGACGCTCCTGCGCGAGATAATCGATCGCACGCAGACTCGGCATGCCGCGCAAAAGTTTGATCGCGGCAAGTTGCTGAAAATGACCGTCGCTGCGATGCGCGCGGAACACCGTGCCCATGCCGCCGTGGCCGATTTTCAGATCTTCGCTGGCCACCGCACTCAACAGCTGGCGGATTGGCTGCGCAAAACGATCGGTGTGCATCGACTGCGCGCCCATCAGGGCGCGTACTTCGGCGCTGACATCGGCATCGCTCGTGAGCTCGTGCAGGCGCTCGGTCAGCTCCGGCTCGGCCAGCTCGCAGACTTCGGCGAACACCGCTTTGATCTCGGCAAACTTGTCAGCTTGCATCGGCGCATTCCACTCAATGCACCCAGCGCCCACCGCGCCGACGTGGTGGCCCTTTGGCCGCTGCCGCTGCATTCGCCGCCTTGGCGGTGGCCTGTTCCAGACTGCTCAGCGGTTCGTGATTCCAGTACTGGCCGATGCCGAAAACCGCGGCAGGAATCTGCGCGAGGCATTCTTCGTATTCCTCGTCGCTGAGCGGCGCGAACTCGGTGTCGGCGGTGAAAATGCCTTCCTCGACCGCCAGCGCCATGATCGGGCCGAGCAATTCCATCAGCTGCGAATCCGCGGCGAGGCGCGTTTCCCACGCGCGCGCGCGCATGTCCACGCCACGCGAAAAACCTTCGCACCAGCCGTTTGCGCTGAGCGTGGTTTCGTTGTCTTCGAGTTCGACTTCGCCGAGGATGGGCTCGTAACTATCCGACTCGATTTCGAGCAGAACGGATTCATTGAGTCGTGCGATAAGTTCGAGAATACGCTTGCCATGCTCGGCATCGACGAACGGTTCATGCAGCACTTCGGGCAGCCATTCTTCGGGCGTGATCGGTTCCGGCCCGATGCCGACGGCGGTCAATAATCCGTGCACACCATCAAGCAACAGATCGTCGTCGCCGGCGTGCGCGCGCAAAAAATTATCGAGTTCTTCCAGCTCCGCGTCATCCAGCACGGCCGGCCAGTCTTGCTCAGTCATCGCTCAACTCCAATAGTGCGGGCGTGTGATCGGAAGGTCGCTCCCAGCCGCGCGGCACGCCATCGATGCTGGCGCCGCGGCAGCGCTCGCGCAAGGCTGCGCTGGCGAGGATCAGATCGATGCGCAGGCCGAGGTTACGCCTGTAGCCGGCCTGCCGATAATCCCACCAACTGTAGTGGCCGGCCTCGGCCTGGAACAGGCGAAAACTATCGTGCAGGCCGAGATCGAACAAGCCTTGCAGCGCCGCGCGTTCAGGTTCCGAACAAAGAATTTTGCCACGCCATGCCTCGGGATCGTAGATGTCGCGATCTTCCGGCACGATGTTGAAATCGCCGAGCACAATCAGGCGCGGATGGCGTTGCAATTCCTCGCGCAGAAATGCGGTGACCTTTTTCAGCCAATCGAGTTTGTAGGCGTATTTTTCGGTGCCAACATCCTGGCCGTTGACCACATACAGATTGACGATACGCAGGTCGCCGATCGTCGCGACCAGGATGCGCCGCTGCGGATCGTCGAGGCCCGGAATATCGGTCAGCACATCGCGCGCCGGTTCGCGGCTCAGCAGCGCCACGCCGTTGTAGGTTTTCTGGCCGGAATAGACGCAGTGATAACCGAGTTCGCTGATCGCCGCGGCTGGAAAACGCGCATCTTCAAGTTTGGTTTCCTGCAGCGCGACGATATCCGGCGTGGCCGCGCGCAGCCACTCCAGCAAGTGCGGCAGGCGCACATTCAGCGAGTTGACATTCCAGGTCGCGATCTTCATCGGTCAGACATCGTGTTTGTTCGGGTGGACATCGTAATCCCAACGCAGCGCGGCGCCCACTGCCCGGGATCGCGTCTGCACGGAGATTCATTTTTTAGCTGCGATCGCGCCACGCAAAACAGCGCCGCACGCACCCGCACATTATCGCGCAATGCGGACCGCGGTTGGGTTTTGCGAACGACTTGTTTCGATGCATGTCGCATGCAGATCGCGCAATGCAAATATGCGGGCGATCGCGCTGAATTACAGCGCATGCAATCACAGCGACTTTTCTCTGCAACCCGCCTGACATTTTCTTGACGCCTAATGCGCGGCTTGTACGCCGCCGACTCGCGTTTTCATGCGCCGGGTGCTGCGAGCGTTTGCCTAATTTCCCCATCCAGGTAGCCGTTGCCATGAAATTTACTCGCCATCCTTTGTCTCTCGCCTTGAGTTTCGCCGTGCTCTGCCACGCTAGCAACGCCTTGGCCGATACGCTCGCGGATACAACAGCCGCGGCCGCGACGGATGCGAGCGCAGCATCGTCCGCCGCGCCAGCGGATGCGGCAGCGGCGACGTCCGAGCTCGATACCATTTCGGTGGTTTCCGAAGGCAGCACACGCCAGGTGCAGACGGTCGGTCGCGAGGAAATCAAGAAAGCCGCGCTCGGTACCAGCCCGCTCAAGGTGCTCGACAAATTGCCCGGCGTGTATTTCGAATCGGCGGATGCGTGGGGTACTTACGAGTGGTCGCAGCGCATCACATTTCGCGGCTTCAATCGCCAGCAATTGGGCTACACGCTCGACGACATTCCGCTCGGCAACGGCGCGTATTCGACCGATAACGGCTTATCGGTAAATCGTTCCATCCTCGCCGAAAATATTCGCAGCATCGAGATCGCCCAGGGCGGCGGCGCGCTCGGCATGCCATCCAGCAACAATCTCGGCGGCACCATCGCGGTGCATACCGATGATCCGAACAAGGATGCCGGTGTGCGCATTTCGCAGGGCGTCGGCAGCAACGATGCGCGGCGCAGTTTCATCCGCGCCGATACTGGCGAGATCAACGGTTTCAGTGCGTATCTGGCGGGCGCGAGCACCACCAGCGAAAAATGGCGCGGCGATGGTGCGCAGGATCAAAGCATGCTCAACGCAAAGGTCGTGTATCAGTGGGGCGGCAACAAGATCAGCGCGTTTGTCGATATCGCCAATCGTGACGAAACCGATTACCAAGATTTGTCGCTGGATCTGATCAAACGTGATGGTTATCGCTGGGATAATTTCCAGCCGAACTGGGCAGCAGCTGTAGCAGCGGCCAACTACTATAACAATCCGCATCCCACTGGCCCGGCACCTGCCGGCACCACCAGCATCGACGATGCGTATTACAGCGCGCGCGGCATTCGCCACGACAATCTGATCGGGGTAAAAGGTGAGTTCGCGTTGAGTGATAACATCTCGTTGCGCACCACGCTGTACAACCACACCGACAAGGGTCAAGGTCACTGGTTCACGCCGTATCAGGCGTCACCGGATGGCACGCCGATTTCGTTGCGTGTGTCGGATTATCGCCTCGAACGCAATGGTGCGGTGACGGCGTTGAATTTCGATTTCGGTGCGCATGCCATCGAAGCGGGTTTCTGGTACGAGCAGGCCAACAACAATGATCAGCGCGGCTATATCGCACTCAGCGGCCCGCTCGACGATACGCATTTCTACACCAACTTCTTCAATACGCAGTTCCAGCAGCGCTTCAGCACCGAGACCAAACAAGCGTATATCCAGGATACGTGGACGCTCAACGACCGCCTGAAAATCAACTACGGTTTCAAGGCGCAGAACATCACCACTGATGGTGTCTCGGTGATCGGTTCCCGCGGTGCCGGCACGCTCAAGGCCGACGACAATTTCCTGCCGCAGATCGGCGCGAGCTACAAGTTCGCCGAGCACGAAGACGTATTCGCCAACTACAACAAAAACCAGTCGGCATTCACGCCGGGCCTGGCCGGGCCGTGGTCGGCCAGTGCGGCTGCCTTCACCGCCGCGCAATCGACCTTGAAACCCGAACAATCCACCTCGTTCGAGGCTGGTGTGCGCAGCACGCATGAGACGTATCAGGCCTCGGCCACGGTGTACAACGCCGAGTTCAGCAATCGCCTGTTGTTGATCTCGCCCTGCCCCGGAATTCAGAGCTGCCCGACCCAGTTCGCCAACGTCGGCAAGGTGCGCAATCAGGGCGTGGAGCTGGCGCTGTTGTGGAAGCCGATCGAGTCGCTGAGCTGGTTGAATTCGTTTGCATACAACGACTCGAAATATCGTTCCAACTATTTCAACGGCGAGCTCGTCCAGATCGCCGGAAAGCAGGTGGTCGATGCGCCGAAAAAATTGTTCTCGAGTTCGCTGGATTATCGTTTTCTCGATGTCTTCAGCGCCAATCTCAGCGCGAAATATACCGACAAGCGCTACTACACCTATCTCAACGATCAGACCATTCCGAGTTACTGGATGTTCGATGCGGCGCTGAGCTACGAGCGTACCGATCTGAGCTGGAGCAAGGATATGCGCATCAGCCTTGGCGTGAGCAACCTCGCCAACAAGAATTACATCGCCACGGTCGGCACCAATGGTTTTGCCAAGGACGATGCAACCGGCACGTTCGCCACCCTGCTTTCCGGCGCGCCGCGACAGGTTTTTGCCTCGGTCGATCTGCGCTGGTAACTCGTTCTACAGGCATCGCGCATGGCGGCCGATCCTCCAGGCGGCAACCATGCGTCGACGCGTGTTACTCGCTTGCGTCAAAACAGGATTCTCATGAAACACCGCTCACGTTTTTTTTGCTTGCTTGCGCTGAGTCTGCCGCTCGCTGCACACGCTGCACAACACACATCGGTACTGCTGATTTCGCTGGACGGTTTGCGCCCCGGTGATGTGCTCGAAGCCGAGCAACGCGGGCTGAAAATTCCGACCCTGCGCCGGTTCCTCAGCGAAGGCAGTTACGCCAACGCGGTGCATGGCGTCACGCCGACGCTGACCTATCCGAGCCACACCACGCTGATCACCGGCGTGTCGCCAGCCAAACATGGCATCGTCAGCAATCTGACGTTTGATCCGACCCTGAAAAATCAGATCGGTTGGGCCTGGTATGCCGAAGATATTCGCGTGCCGACGTTGTGGGATGCGGCGCATCAAGCCGGCTTGCGTACCGCGAATGAACACTGGCCCGTGAGTGTCGGCGCGCAGGTCGATTTCAACCTGCCGCAAATCTGGCGCAGTGGCATGCCGGACGATAGAAAATTGCTCAAGGCGCTAGCCACGCCGGGCTTGCTCGACAGCATGGAACACGAGCTCGGCCCGTACGTCGATGGCATCGACGAGAGCATCGAAGGCGATGAAAATCGCGCGCGTTTTGCGGTGCATCTGATTGAGCACAAACATCCGCAATTCATGACCGCGTATTTCACTGCGCTGGATCATCAACAGCATTTATCCGGTCCGGATACGCCTGCCGCGCACGCCACGCTGGAACGTATCGACAACATCGTCGCGCAGCTTGTGACGGCGGCGCGCAAGGCCGATCCGCGCAGCGTGGTCTGCATCGTTTCCGATCACGGCTTTGCGCCGCTGCACCACGATGTGAATCTGTTCGCAGCCTTTGCCGATGCCGGGCTGTTGCGCTTCGATGCGAGCGGTCAGATCAGCGGCTGGGATGCCGCGCCGTGGTACAACGCCGGTGCCGCCGCGATCGTATTGCGCGACCCGAAAGATGCTGCTGTACGCCAGCGCGTGGTGAGCTTGCTCGACAAGCTGCGCGGCAATGCCGATCTCGGCATCGATCGTGTGCTCGAGCGCGAACAGATTGCCGCGCTCGGCGGCAATCCGCAGGCCGATTATTGGCTCGATTTCAAACTCGATTACGAAATGGGACCCGATCCGAAAGCGCCGCTGCTGAGTGCCAGCCATTATCTCGGCATGCACGGTTATCGCGCTGATTTGCCGGAGATGCAGTCGACGTTTCTGATCAGCGGTCCGGGTATTCCGGCGGGACACGCGCTGGGTCAGATCGATATGCGCGATATCGCACCGACGTTGGCAAAGTTGCTTGGCGTGAATCTGCCAAGCGCGGAAGGCAAACCGGTTTTCTGACAACGCTCGTTGCCTGCGCTCCGCTTGATGGGAGCGCAGGCAACGGATCACGCAGCGAGGCCGTAACTGCGCAGCAACGCTTCGGCGTCGGGTTCGCGACCGCGAAATTCGATGAACGATTCCAGTGCCGGGCGCGAGCCGCCAACCGCGAGAATGCTGCGGCGAAATGCGGCACCGGTCGCGGCATCAAAAACGCCGGCCTGCTCGAAGCGCGAAAACGCGTCGGCGGATAACACTTCGGCCCACAGATAACTGTAATAACCGGCCGAATATCCGCCAGAAAAAATGTGCGTGAAACTGTGCGCCATACGTTGCCACGACGGCGGCTGAATCACCGCGACTTCGCGTCGAATCTCGCGTGCGAGTTCTTGCACCCGCGCGCCGCGCGCCGGATCGAATTCCAGATGCAGACGGAAATCGAACAGCGCAAATTCGAGCTGGCGCACGAGGAATAACGCCGCCTGGAAATGTCGCGCCGCCTGCATGCGATCGAACAATTCATCAGGCAGTCTTTCGCCGCTTTGATAATGCCGCGCGAACAGATCCAGCGCATCGCGTTGCCACGCGAAATTCTCCATGAACTGGCTCGGCAATTCGACCGCATCCCACTCCACGCCGGCAATGCCGGAGACGCCCGGATAATCGACTTCAGTCAGCAGGTGATGCAGGCCGTGGCCGAATTCGTGGAACAGCGTGATCACGTCGTCGTGGGTCAGCAGCGCCGGTGCATCCGCTGTCGGCGGCGCAAAATTGCAAGTCAGATATGCAATCGGCAACTGCACCGAAGCGCCGTTGCGAAAGCGCGTGCGGCAGACATCCATCCACGCGCCGCCGCGTTTGGCGCTGCGAGCGAACAGGTCGACATAGGCGCTAGCGATGACATTTTCCTGCGCATCCAGCACGTCGTAAAAACGCACGTCGGTATGCCACACATCGATACCGCTGCGCTCGCGCAAACTCACGCCGAACACGCGCTGGGTGATCGCGAACAAACCAGCCATCACCGCTGGCAATGGGAAAAACGGTTTCAATTCTTCTTCGCTCAGATCGTAGCGCTGCAGCCGTAATTTTTCCGAAGCATAGGCGACATCCCACGGCTGCAAATCATCAAGCCCGAGTTCGCTCGCGGCGAAAGCACGCAGCTCGCTCAATTCTTTTTCCGCCACGGGCTTGGCGCGTTTTACCAGGTCATGCAGGAAATCCAGCACCGCTTGCGGATTCGTCGCCATCTTGGTCGCGAGCGATTCTTCGGCGGCGTTGACAAAGTCGAGCAATTGCGCGGCCTCGTGGCGCAACGCGAGAATCTGCTCGATCCGCGCGCTGTTGTCGAAACGACCGGCGTGCGGACCTTGTTCGGAAGCACGCGTATTCGCCGCGGTATAAACACGCTCGCGCAAGCCGCGATCATCGGCGTAAGTCATCACCGCCTGCACGCTGGGCTGCTTCAAGGTGATACGCCAGCCATCGATTTTTTCTTCCTCGGCATAAGCGCGCAGCACCGCCAATCCCGATGGCGGAATGCCAGCCAGCACGGCCGCATCGGCGATGTTTTCGCCCCATGCATCGGTCGCGTCGAGCACTGCTTCCTCGAACTCGGTACTCAGCTTGGCCAGCTCGTTGGCGATGGCCTTGAAGCGACTGCGCGCGGGTTCTTCGAGCGCGACGCCGGAGAGTTTGAAATCGCGCAGCGCATCATCGGTGAGGCGTTGCGCGGCGCGATCAAGACTTTTGAAATCGGCATTGTCGGCAACCGCCTTGACCGCCGCATACAGCTCGCGATTCTGGCCGAGCTCGGCCGAGTGTTCAGTGATTTT
Source organism: Pseudolysobacter antarcticus (assembly GCF_004168365.1). Classification (GTDB taxonomy): domain Bacteria; phylum Pseudomonadota; class Gammaproteobacteria; order Xanthomonadales; family Rhodanobacteraceae; genus Pseudolysobacter; species Pseudolysobacter antarcticus. Next base: position 4,689,992 of record NZ_CP035704.1, on the reverse strand, counting down.
TTCCAGCGCGGCGGTGTAGGCCTTGCGCAAGGCGTCGGAATCCTTGACCGAATGCAGGTGCGACACCGGCGACCACGCACGACTCAGACGATCTTCGAGCCGCTCCTGCAACAACATCACGCTGGCGAAATCGCACGGTGCATCGCTCGCCAGCAGCGCGTCGATCTGCGTGCTGTAGTCGGCCAGGATCGCATCGACGGCCGGCTCGACATGCTCCGGCAAAATCGCCGAAAACACCGGCAACGGAGTTTCGCTGAGTAATGGATTGGATGTAGACATGGCGATCTTCGTGTGAGGAATGTTCAAAGGTGGAGCGTGACGCGCGGAAAATCAAGCATTCGTGCTGATCAAATCGAGCGCGGCAATGGCGCCAGTGTCGACGCGAAAATGTGCAAACGCATTTGAGTCGGCCAAGCGCCACGCACTACACTGCGAAATCCTGAAAGCCCGCGTCGGATATTGCGCTGGCGAGCAACTATCGAGCAGCAATGGTGAGCGAAATACAAGATCAGATCGATTCGTTTTCTGTGCGCGACCTGTTGCGCAGCCTGCCGATTTTCAGTGGTCTCGACGAACCCGCGCTGGCCGCGCTGGAGCAGAAACTCGAATGGTTCAGCCTGCCTGGCGGCGCGCCGTTGTTCGACATCGGCGACCGTTCGGACGCGATGTACGTATTGAAAAACGGCAGCCTCGGCGTGTTCGGTCACGATGCCAAGGATCTGTTGCAACGGATCGCCGTGATCGCCGCCGGCGAAACCGTCGGTGAGGTCGGGCTGATTGCGGATCAGCCGCGCCATGTTTCGGTGCGGGCATTGCGCGACTCGGAATTGCTACGCCTCGCGCGGGTCGATGTCGAGGATTTGTTGGCGCGTTATCCGCAGGCGATGTGGTCGTCGGTGCGCGTGGCGATGCAGCGTGTGCTGGCGCATCGCACGCACACGCCATCCGCGCCACGCACGTTTGCGTTGTTGCCGCACGATGCGGGTGTCGATGCACGCGCATTTGCCGAGGAATTACGGATCGCGTTGTGCAGTTTCGGTACGTGCGCGGTGGTCGATGCAGCGCAGGCGCGGCATCAGCTCAGCGAGTGGTTCGGCGCGCTCGAATCGCGCGTGCAGTATGTGATTTATCTCGCCGACGCGAGCTCCGATGAATGGCGCGCGTTGTGCGTGCGCCAAGCCGATTGCCTGTTGCTGCTGGCGAACGCGGCGAGCGCCGCCAGCGCGTGGCCGGAAGGCGCGTGTGAGGATGCCGAGCAGGCGTTGCATCGGCCCCGCCATCTGATTTTGCTGCATCTCGAAAGTCTGCTGTTCGGCGCGGCGCAGCGCTGGCTGGATGTGGCACCGAACGCGCAACATCATCATGTGCGACATCGCGCCGACACCGCGCGCGTGGCGCGCCTGCTGGCCGGGCGTGGCATCGGCCTCGTGCTGTCGGGCGGCGGCGCACGCGGTTTTGCACACATCGGTGTGATCAAGGCGCTGCGCGAAGCCGGCATCACCATCGATCGTGTCGGCGGCACCAGCATCGGCGCGATCATCGGCGCGGGTATCGCCGCGGATTGGAGTACCGACGAAATGATCGCGGTGTACAAACGCGCATTCGTCGATGGCAAACCGCTGCGCGATTACACGTTTCCGTGGATCGCGATGGTCACTGGTCGGCGTTCGGCGCACTTGTTGCGCGAGGCGTTCGGGCGGCGCGATATCGCCGATCTGGTGCTGCCGTATTTCTGCGTTTCGGCCAATCTCACAAGCGGCAAGATCGATGTGCGACGGCACGGTCCGCTGTGGTTGTGGTTGCGCGCGTCGAGTGCGATTCCGGGCATTCTGCCGCCGGTGCTGCATCATGGCGAAGTGTTCGTCGATGGCGCGGTAATCAACAATCTGCCGGTTGACGTGATGCGGGCGCAGGGTGTTGGCGAAGTGATCGCGGTGGATATCGGCGCCGACGATATCCTGCATGCGAAGGTCGAGGAATACGCATCACCGTCGTGGTGGCGATTGTTCATCGAGCGCAAATTGCACCAGCGGCCGCATATTTTCAGCATCCTGCTGCGCTCGGGCATGGTCAATGCCGAGGTCGCGAGCATCGAGCGTCGCGCGCTGACCAGCCTGCTGCTGACGCCACCACTGCATAATATCGAGCTGCTGAACTGGCGTGCGTACAAGCAGGCGATCCAGGCCGGTTACGACTACACCGTGCGTGTGCTCGAAGACCAGAATCGCGAACACGGCGCCGAAGCGCCGCTGTTCGATGGCACGGCAAAAGATGACAAACGCGACATCCTGCCCATGGCGATGGCGTCAAGATTGAAAAAACTTTGAGCGCATCGGAGTGAACATGCACAAGAGCAAGCTGGCGGGTTTCATCATCGATTGCCAGACCACGGATCTCGAATCCGCCGCGACATTCTGGGGCGGCGCGCTCGGCATGCCGGTGCGCAAGTTACCCGAGGAAGAAGGCGAAAAATATTCGCAGTTGATCGATCCGCAACAGCGGCTGCATATCGAAGTACAGGCGGTGACGCATGCGAGCCGCGTGCATCTGGATATCGAGAGCGACGATGTCGAAGCCGAAGTGCTGCGTCTCGAAGCGCTGGGCGCGATCCGTATCAGCCAGATCAATACCTGGTGGGTAATGCAGGCGCCGACCGGCCAGCGATTCTGTGTCGTGCGCAGCAAAGGCTCGGCTGATTTTCACCAGCACGCCACAAGCTGGCCATAGACGGCCAAACAGTTTCCGATCAAGGTATATTCGTCATCGGCTACCACATCTCAATCTTGATCCATTCGGGAAATCATCATGCGTTTTGAAGGCACACCTGCTTATGTCGCCACTGACGAACTCAAGCTCGCGGTGAATGCGGCGATCACCTTGCAACGGCCGCTGCTGATCAAGGGCGAACCCGGCACAGGCAAGACGTTATTGGCCGAACAGGTGGCTTTGTCACTCGGCGCGCCACTGATCGAATGGCATATCAAATCGACCACCAAGGCGCAGCACGGTTTATACGAATACGATGCGGTATCGCGCCTGCGCGACTCGCAACTCGGCGACGCCAAGGTGCAGGATATCGGCAACTACATCGTGCCCGGAAAACTCTGGGAAGCATTCACCAGCGATACGCGCGCGGTGCTGCTGATCGACGAGATCGACAAGGCTGATATCGAGTTTCCGAACGATCTGCTGCGCGAACTCGATCGCATGGATTTCTACGTTTACGAAACACGACAGACCATTCGCGCCGTGCATCGTCCGGTGGTGATCATCACCAGCAATAACGAGAAAGAATTACCGGATGCATTCCTGCGCCGATGTTTTTTCCACTACATCCGTTTCCCGGATGTGGAAACGCTCACGCGCATCGTCGAAGTGCATTTTCCAGGTTTGAAACGCGAATTGCTGCACGAGGCGCTGACCTCGTTTCTCGCCTTGCGCGAGCAGTCGGGGCTCAAGAAAAAACCCTCCACATCGGAGTTGCTCGACTGGCTCAAGCTGCTGCTGGCCGAAGATATTTCGATCGAGGTCTTGCGCGAGAAAAACAGCAAGAAGAGTATTCCGCCGCTGTACGGCGCGTTGCTGAAAAACGAAGCGGACGTGCAACTGTTCGAGAAGATCGCATTCATGTCGCGTCGCGGCAGCTGAGATTTTCTTGCGCTGTCAGGAATAGATCGGCGACACACTTTCGAAGAAAAACGACGGTGCCGATGCGACAGAATTCCATCGGACTCCGGCACCTCATGCTGAAGTGCCGGAGTTGCCAAAGCGGCTTATCGGATCAAGCCGCAGTCAGCCTTACAGGCAGCACGGCAAACCGATGCAGCAGCCAAGCCCGGAGCAGCAGACACCCGCTGCCATCACGCTGGCGGAAGCAAGCAACAACGCGGCCGCGGAAACAATCTTGATGAACTTCGTTTTCATGGGATTTCCTTGAAGGATGGATACGAAAAATCAGGCTCGTTCCATGTCTTGTTTGGGCGGTCGCCAGATCTGCACAATCGTTCTTGATCGACATGAATAGCTGCGCGCAGGCAGTTTGATCGCGAGCATAGGCGACGATGTTGGCGTGACCGCCGCAAGCAACGCTGGCGTCTGGCAACTTGCGCAGCTGTCTGTCGCACAATGGCTGTAGTTCACACACTCACCGATGTCGCTACAGCACATACCCAAAGGTGCTGCGGACACAATCAGTGTCCGCAGCATCAGTGCAAGTATGAAAGCGATGGAGCAGAAAGTTCGCATTGCGCGTTTGAGCTATGTGCTCGACAACAAGTTCCGTAACTCCAGCCGCCTGGTTTAGTGTTTACTCGATGCGGCCTTGCGCGCATTCGCCGTCGTTGCAGCGGCATTGGCGGCAGCGGTCAATGCCTTAACATCATCCGGGGTGGCTTCGTCGTTGCCTTTTTCCTTGAGGATGAGCTCGCCGGCGTCGTTCCAGCCGAGGCGCGTGGTCAAGGTCGGGCTCTTGCCGTTTTCGGCAAAATCCTGCTTGACCAACATCCATACCTTGCCGTTGTTGAAGGCGTATTTCGAACTGGTGCGGCCCTTCTCGCCGATGTCCACGGTTTCGCGCAGAAAGCGCAGATCGTTGTTCGAGTAGAACGCATCCCAGCCGAGGTTGTAATCGGCGGTCTCGCGAGAGCCGGTGATGCGGATCATCGCGCCGATATTGTTTTCGAGCTTGCGGAAATCGTCATTGAGTTTTTCGCTGGCGGTGCTTTCCGGATTGAGCAGAATATCGACCTTGACCGGCCCGCCCTTGGTCAACACCGGATATTCGAGTGCCGGCACAAAACGGCGCTCGCCATCCAGCAGCACGGCTTTGATTACGTAGATATCCTTGGGCACGATTTTCGATACATCGATCGGCAGCTCGAAACTGGCAGGCACGGCACTGATCGGGGCGAAGGTTTTTTGCGCAATCACCACCGACTGTTGATTGACATCCACCAGCGACACGTCGAGTCGTGCATCCGCGGAAAGCGGAATCTTCTGCCGGTAGTTCACCGTGCCGGTAATGCTGGTGACGGCAGGAACAGCGGCAGCCGCATTTTTCGCCGGTGTTTCCGACTGTGGCGACGAATTGCATCCGGCCAGCGCAATGCCGGCGATCAGTAATGGAACAAGTTGCTTGCGCATGATGATGTCCTTGGGAAAGCCGGGCCGCTGGCGCAAGACTCGCCAGTATCCGGTGCTGCCGTTATGCTGTGAAGTGAGTGTGCTGCGTAGTAGTTTAGCAAGACGTGAAGGCCTGAAGCACAATTAAGCTACTGTGCATTGTACGATACCTTACGTAGATAACCAGCCATCGAACTAGGTCAGGACGGCGATTCACGACCGAGCGTCGCGGTGGCTGGGTTAAACCAGCAGGCAGGATAGAGCATTCATGTTGACGCGTTTTTTCTACACCTTGCGTGCGGCGGGTTTGCAACCGAGCGTGACCGAATTCCTGGCCTTGCTCGAAGCCCTGCAGGCGGGTCTCGCCGCGTTGTCGCTCGACGAGTTTTACCTGCTTGCGCGCACCTGCCTGATCAAGGACGAAACGCGCTACGACCGCTACGATCGCGCCTTCAGCACATTTTTCCAGGGCATCGGCGAAATCTCGCTGGAGCAATTCGGCGATGTGCCCGACGAGTGGTTGCGTCGTCACGCCGATCTGCTGTTATCCGACGAAGAAAAAGCGCGCATCGAAGCGCTCGGCGGCTGGGACAAACTCATGGAAACCCTGCGCCAGCGCATCGAGGAACAGAAGGAACAACATCACGGCGGCAATCGCTGGATCGGCACCGGCGGCACGTCGCCGTTCGGCCATTCCGGTTATCACCCGGAAGGCGTGCGCATCGGCGGCGCATCCAAAAACCGCCGTGCGGTGAAAGTGTGGGAGCAGCGCGATTATCGCAATCTCGACGATACCCGTGAGCTTGGCACACGCGATATCAAGCTGGCCTTGCGCCAGTTGCGTCGGCTGGCGCGCACCGGCGTGGAAGATGAACTTGATCTCGACGGCACGATCCGCGCGACCGCGCGCAATGCCGGTTTGCTCGATCTGAAAATGACGCCGCAACGGCATAACGCGGTGAAGATTTTGCTGCTATTGGATGTGGGCGGTTCGATGGATGATCACATCAAGTTGTGCGAGGAAGTATTCTCCGCCGCGCGCAGCGAATTCAAGCATCTCGAACATTTTTATTTCCACAATTTCGTCTACGAAAAACTCTGGCGCGACAATACGCGCCGCCACCAGCTACCGATGCCGACGCTGGAGTTGCTGCATAAATATCCGGCCGACTACAAACTGATTTTCGTCGGCGACGCGAGTATGAGCCCGTACGAAATCCTGCAGCCCGGCGGCAGCATCGAAGGTTGGAACGAGGAAGCCGGACAAGTCTGGATCAAGAGAATGCTCGACGTGTATTCGCGCGCGGTGTGGCTCAACCCGATCGAGCAATCACATTGGAACTACACGCCGTCGATCACGCTCACGCAAGAGCTGATGCAGGGGCGCATGTTCCCGCTCACGTTGCAGGGCCTAGCGCGCGCGATCGATAGTTTGAAAGGGCGCAAGGCGAGCTGAGCCGAAACCGCAATATTTCAAACCGGAGAAATCAGATGCAGGCAATCTGGAATAACACCGTGATCGCCGAGAGTGATGAAACAATCGTGGTCGAAGGCAATCATTATTTCCCGCCGGGTTCGATCAAGCGCGAGAACTTCGCCGACAGTGAAACGCATACCACCTGTGGCTGGAAAGGCGTGGCGAGTTATTACGATGTCGTGGTCGACGGCGAACGCAACAAGGATGCCGCGTGGTTTTATCCCGAGCCAAAGGAGCAGGCGAAGCAGATCAAGGGTTATGTGGCTTTCTGGAAAGGCGTGACGGTGAAATAGTCAGCGCACAAACGCGCTCCCGATGACGCGCAACATGACCTTTGGCGCAATCCGCCGTGATCCATCGCGCGGTATGATCGACTTCCGTCTTCCGGCTGAGTGGTTGTCATGAGTCCTTTGAGTTGCTTGCGTTGTATTGCCTCGATCGCCACATTTTCGCTGGCAGCTCCGGCGCTGGCGGCGGACAAGCCCGATGCACACTGGTCGGCCTGGCAGCAGCATGAAACGCTCGCCAAAGAATCGCCGTACAACGGTTTGCAGTGGCGCAGTATCGGCCCGACCGTGCAAGGCGGGCGTGTGGTCGAAGTGGCGTCGGTGCCGGGTGAGCCGTATACGTTTTACGTGGCCTACGCGACGGGTGGCATCTGGAAAACCACGAACAATGGCACGACGTTCGAGCCGCTGTCGGATCACATGCCGACGATGGTAACCGGTGCGTTGGCGATTGCGCCGAGTCAGCCGCAGACGTTGTGGGTGGGCAGCGGCGAAGCGAATTCGTCGCGTTCGTCGTATGGCGGTCTTGGCATGTTTCGTTCCGATGATGGTGGCAAGAGTTTCCAGCCGGCCGGGCTCGATCAAACCGATCGCATTGCACGCATCGTGGTCGATCCGAAAGATCCCAACACGGTGTACGTCGCGGCAATCGGCAAGCTTTACAGCGAAGGCGGCCAGCGTGGCGTGATGCGCACACGCGATGGCGGCAAGACGTGGCAACAAGTGTTGAAAGGTGATTCAGCGTGGACCGGTGCGATCGACTTGCGCATGGACCCGCGTGATCCGAACGTGTTGTATGCGGCGCTGTGGGAGCGCTCGCGACACGCGTGGAATTTTGTCGAAAGTGGCAAGGGCAGCGGTATCTACAAATCCACCGATGGCGGCGATCACTGGGCGCGATTCGGCAACGGTTTGCCGCAGCATGCGAAGGTTGGCCGGATCGGACTGGCGATCGCGGCGAGTCATCCCGATACGCTTTACGCCAGCGTCGACAATTGGGCCAAGCTCGACGACAGCGAACTCGAAACCGACGAAGAACCGCTCAACGCCAAACGCCTGCGCACGATGAGCAAGGAAGAGTTTCTGCAACAGGATCCGCAAGCGATCGAGGATTTCATTCGCGGCAGTGATCTCGATACCGCGCTCGATGCGAAAAAACTGATCGCGATGGTCAAGAGCGACGAGATCACGATCAAGCAATTGCTGACCAAACTCACCGACGCCAACGCCGATCTGTTCAACACCGACATCAAGGGCCTGGAAATTTATCGCAGCGACGATGCCGGCAAAACCTGGCAGCGCACGCACGCCAAACCGCTGCGCGAAGTCACCTACACCTACGGCTATTATTTCGGCCAGATTCGTATCGCGCCGGACAACGCCGAGCATATTTACGCCGAAGGTTTGCCGGTGATCGAATCCGAAGACGGAGGCAAACACTGGCACGGCATGAACGGGCCGAAGGTGCATGTCGACTATCACGAACTGCTGATTGATCCGAATTTTCCGAAGCGCATTCTGGTCGGCAACGACGGTGGCATCGACATGACTTACGACGGCGGCAAAAGCTGGAACAAGCTCGATGCGCAGCCGGTCGGGCAGTTTTACGCCATCACATACGACATGGCCGATCCATACAATGTCTGCGGTGGTTTGCAGGATAACGGCAGCTACAAGGGTTCGAGCAAAACGCGCTGGGAACTCGGCGAAGACTGGACGGCGGTCGGTGGCGGCGACGGCATGTATTGCGCGATCGATACGCGCGACAACAAGACCATTTATACCGGATCGCAATTCGGATTTTATGGCCGCAGCGGTGCGGCCGGTGAACACGAAGTACGGCCGCGCTCGGCACTCAAGGCGATACCGCTGCGCTACAACTGGACCACGCCGGTGGTGCTGTCGCAGCACAATCAGGACATTGTGTATTTCGCTACAAATATACTTTTTCGCTCGATGGACAAGGGCGAAACCTGGGCCGCGATCAGTCCCGATCTTACCGGCAGCAAACCGCGCGGCAATGTTCCGTATGGCAGCTTAACGACGATCAGCGAATCACCGAAGCAGTTCGGATTGATCTGGACCGGCAGCGATGATGGCCATGTTTCGCTGACCGAAGATGGCGGCGCGAAGTGGATCAACTTCGACAAGACCCTGCCCGCGCATTGGGTCAGCCGTGTTGAAGCATCGCACTTCGATCTTGGCCGCGCTTATGTCGCGTTGAATGGTTATCGCGACGACGACAGCACTCCGTATGTTTATCGCACCGACGATGCGGGCAAACACTGGACCGATATCGGCAAAGGCTTGCCCGCCGAAGCGATCAACGTGGTGCGCGAAGATCCGGTCAATCAGGATCTGATTTATGTTGGCACCGATCGTGGCGTTTATGTTTCGATCGACCGCGGCGCGCATTGGCAATCGCTGCAATCGAATTTGCCGAACGTGCCGGTGCACGATCTGGCGATCCACCCGCGCGAGCGCGAATTGATCGCGGCCACGCACGGTCGCAGCGCGTGGATTCTCGATGTGCTGCCGTTGCAGGAATTGAATGCAGGCACGCGTAATTCAGCGCTGAAATTATTTCCGGTCGAGGACGTGCAAGCCAGTCGCGAATGGAATCGGCGACCTTCGGAATGGTTCGATGAATCTGCGTATCTGCCAAAAATCGATGGCACGTTCTGGGCGGCCGCCGCTGGTGCCGCGACACTAACCGTGCTCGACGACAACAAGAATGCCGTGCGCGAGATCACGCTCGATGCCAAGCACGGTGTGAACTCGTATCGCTGGGATTTGTTGATGGATACGAAGTTGGCGCAGACGGCGGAAACGGCGCGCCTAGCCAAGGAGAAGGATAAAAAGAAAGACAAGGATGACGACAAGGACAAAAAAGACAAGGACACTTCGGACTCTTCATCGCACGCACAAACGCCGGTCGCAGAAGCGTTGCGCATGCGCCATCGACTGTACGCGCTACCGGGCAAATACACCCTTAAGCTGAGTCAGGGAACGGTCGAGTCGACCACCGAGCTTGAGATCAAGCCAGCGGAAGCGCGCAAACCACGCGCCAAGGCCGAGCCGAAATTACGCGGCGAGCACAAGTGGCCGCGCCCGCACGCCGAGCCGCAACCGAATCCGTTTGCTGAAGAATTGGAAGAGGAAGCGGCAGGAAAATAAACGCTAACGGTTGGCGCACGCCCGATAGTTGGGCGTCAGCGTCTGCCGAATCGTTATTCCGATCTGAGTTGAGCGGTCTCGATACGCTTGAGGAACACGCGCATTTCTTTTTCCGCCTGCTTGTCGCCGCGCGCTGCGGCGACGGTTATGCCTTGGCGGTAGGCGTCACTCGCGCTGACTGGATCGCCAAAACTCAGGCACGCCTGACCCAGCAGTTTCCACGCGGCAGAATAATTTGGATCGAACTTCAGCGCCGCGCCTAATTCGTCGATCGCTGCAGCCGTTTCGCTTTGCGCCAGCAATAGTTGACCGAGGCTGAAACGCAGCAAGGCGCCGTCGCGCGCGCCGCCAATTTGCTTGCGCAGTTGCGCGATTTTATCGGGGCTCATCGCCGCGAATTATTTGCGCAAAACACGCACATGCGGGTGTCGATCGGGTGAGAAGAGCGAGGCGGAAAATCACCTCGCGCCGCAAATTCTCAGCGATGCACATCGTGCGTTACCACGCCGACATCACGTCCCGGCAAATCGAAATAATGTTTGCGCTGCAAGGTCTTTTGCATATCGTCGAGGCCCGCCTGCCAATGCTCGCGCATGGTGTCGGCGCCGAACGAATAATCCTTGTATTGCTCTTCGTAATTCTTTGCCTTGTAGATCAGGTGCACGACGTTCAGCACCTTGTCGCAGGTCCAGGATTCAAGGCCCGATTTGAGTTCGTCGGAAAGTTTGTTGGCCGGGATCAGCTCGATCAACTGGCTGATCGCGAGACGCAAACGCTGGCGCTCGGTGGCGACATCGGTGCCACGCCGCGTGCGGCTGGAGTACTGGATATCCTTCTGTCGCTCCAGCACTTCCATGATCGTGCTCGGCACCATGCCGCGCGCATTCCACAGATCGACTTGCAGCGCCAATGTGTCGCGACGCGGAGCCGCTTCGACGATATATTCGAGCGGCGTATTCGAGACAACGCCGCCATCCCAATAAAACTCGCCGTCGATTTCGACCGCGGCAAAGGCAGGTGGTAACGCGCCCGATGCCATCACGTGTTCGGGCCGGATCTTGGTTTTACGATTGTCGAAATAGACAAAATTGCCGGTGCGCACATTCACCGCGCCAACCGTGAAACGCTGCGAGGTATGATTGAGCCGATCGAAATCGACCAGCGCTTCGAGCGTCTGCTTGAGCGGCGCGGTATCGTAAAAACTGGTCGCACCGATCGAGCCGGTCGCAGCGAAAATCGGCGGCGGCGTACGCGGTACAAAAAACCCGCGCTGGCCGTGCGCCAGCGAGGCGAATGCGGTGAGGCCGTTGATCATCGGGCGCAGATGATCGCTGCGCGACAACCACGATGTCGCCTGTTGCTGGATATCAAAAACCGATTGCGGCAACGGCAACGCCGGCGCGCAAATCAGGTTCCAGAATTCGTGCATCTTGGCGATGCGATCTTGCGGCGCATTGCCGGCCAGCAGCGCGGCGTTGAATGCGCCGATCGAAATGCCGGCGAACCAATCCGGGCGGATTCCGGCCTCGTGCAAGCCTTCGTAAACGCCGCACTGATACGAACCGAGCGCGCCGCCGCCTTGCAGCACCAGCACAACGGTTTCGTAGTTGCGCGCAGCCTCCGCTGGCGTGAGTGTCGGCTTGGCCTTTGCGGCCGATGCCGGTTTTGCATCGATCGGCTGGCGAGATTTCGCCGCCGTACTCACACCTGCCGAGGCTGCGCGTTTTTTCATTGCATGAACCAGCCGTGGCTGACCACGAGCGATTGTCCGGTCAGCGCATTCGTCTCGAATGCGGCGAGGAACAGCGCGCACTGCGCGACGTCATCGACCGTGGTGAATTCGCCATCGACGGTTTCCTTGAGCATGACGTTCTTGATCACGTCGGCCTCGGAAATGCCGAGCTCTTTCGCTTGCTCGGGAATCTGTTTTTCGACCAGCGGTGTGCGCACGAAACCCGGGCAGATCACGTTGGCGCGAACGCCGTGTGCGGCGCCTTCTTTCGCCACGACTTTCGCCAGCCCGACCAACGCATGTTTGGCCGCAACGTAGGCCGACTTGAGTTTGGAGGCTTCCTTCGAATGCACCGAACCCATATAGATGATCGAACCGCCCTTGCCCGCCGCGTACATCTGCTTGATGCATTCGCGCGTGGTCAAAAACGCGCCGTCGACGTGGATCGCCTGCATTTTTTTCCAGTCGGCGAACGAATAATTTTCGATCGGATTGACGATCTGGATACCGGCATTCGAGATCAGAATATCGACGCCGCCGAGATCCTTCACCACCTGTGCAACACCGGCAATCACGGCTGCCTCATCGGTCACATCCATCGCCACCGCGGTGGCGCGTGCGCCCTTGGCCTTTAGTTCGTCGGCGACTGCCTGCGCACCCGCCAGATTCAGGTCGGCGATCGCCACCGCTGCGCCGTTTTCGGCATACACCTCGGCAATACGTTTGCCGATACCGCTGGCTGCGCCAGTCACGATTGCTACTTTACCGTCGAGTCTCATGGGATTTTCCTTGTAGTGAGTGGCGCAGGGAATACAGAATGGCGAATTGAGAGAGTGCGCCTAGTCTAATTGCGGCAGCGCACAATAGTCTAAATTCGAGCGTGTAAATTTTCGTAGCGGAAAATCTATCCGCTATCGAAATCACTCTTCCTTGCCGCTGGTGCGCACATCGACGCCGAGATCGCGCAGTTTGCGATACAGATGCGTGCGCTCCATGCCGACCACCTTGGCGAGCTTGCCGACGCTGCCGCCGGCTTCCTGAAGCTGGCGTAATAAATATGCGCGCTCGAATTGTTCGCGGGCTTCGCGCAGTGGCAGGTTCATGTCGATGCCGCTGTCGATTTCGCGCGGAGTTTTTGGCGCGACCGCATTGCCTAGCGCCTGTTCGACTTCGATCAATTCGACGTCCCCGGCCTGGCCGAGGATCAGCAAACGCTGCACCAGATTGCGCAGTTCGCGGATGTTGCCGGGCCACGGATAATTGCGCAGCCGATTCTGCACGCCGACCGGAAAATGCCGATACGGCAGCTTGTCGCGGTTCGGGAAAAAGTCGGCGAAAAAACGCAGCAGCTCGGGAATATCCTCGGGCCGTTCGCGCAACGGCGGCACGCTGATCGGCACCACCTTGAGCTGGTAATAAAGTTCTTCGCGGAACTTGCCGGCCTTCGCCAGCGCTTCGAGATCCTGCGCACTCGCGGCAATCACGCGCAGGTTCAGCGGCACCGCTTCGCGACCGCCGGTGCGCAGCAAGCTGCGCCGCTCCAGCACGCTCGACAGGCGCAATTGCAACTCGGGATCAAGGTCGGCAACTTCTTCCAGAAACAACACACCACCGTTGGCCTGTTCGATCAAACCGTACTGCACGCCATTGGTATCTTCCGCGCCGAATAGGGCCTGCGCCGCGTGCTCGCGAGAAATTGCGCCGGGCGCGACGGTGACAAACGGGCCATCGTGACGCGCGCTTTTTTCGTGCAGATAACGCGCCAGCGCTTCTTTGCCGGTGCCGGGCTCGCCCTGGATCAGCACCCAGGTATCGTGTTGCGCGAGGCGATCGAGTTGCGCGCGCAAGGCCTGCATCGCCTTGCTCGAACCGACCGGCTCCAGCGGCACCGAAACCTGCTGGCGCAAATCCTCGTTCTCGCGTTTCAGCCGTTGCGCTTCGAGCGCACGCTCGATCGTCAGCAGCAATTTCGCCAGCGAAATCGGTTTCTCGATGAAATCGTAAGCGCCCAGACGCGTGGCCTCGATCGCGGTTTCGATCGTGCCGTGGCCCGACATCATGATCACCGGGCACGGCAAACCGCCGCGCTCGGACCACTCGCGCAGCAGGCTGATGCCGTCCAGATCCGGCATCCAGATATCCAACAGAATCACGTCCGGGCGCTGCTGCCGTCGCGCCTCGCGCGCGGCAGCGGCGTTCTCGGCGACGATCACGCTGTAGCCTTCGTCTTCGAGAATTTCCTTGACCGTGCCGCGGATATCCGGCTCATCGTCCACGACTAGAACTTGTGCGGAAGCCATGCCATCCCCGGTTGTAAAAATGCGACAGCAAGCATAACGCAAACTGTCGTGGGCGCGGGTTGCGTTTATGCACGTGGCAGCAGTTATGCTTTGCCTTTTGGCGCGGACTTTTTGAAGCTAATGAGTACCGGTCTCAACCGCAGCGGTTTGTCCGCGTGCGTGATCACCTACAACGAAGCCGATCGGATCGAGGCATGTATTGCGTCGCTGGCATTCTGCGACGAGATCATCGTGGTCGACTCGCACTCGACCGATGCGACGCGCGCGCTTGCCGCGGCGGCGGCCGCGCGTGTGATCGAGCGCGACTGGCCGGGCTATCGTTCGCAAAAACAATTTGCGGTAGAGACTGCGACCCACGACTGGGTGTTATGCCTCGATGCCGACGAGCGCATCAGCGATGATTTGCGCGACGAGATCATCGCATTGCGCGAGTCCGGGTTCCTTGGCGCGAGTGGCTGGAAATTTCCGCGCTGCACCGAATACTTCGGTCGCTACTTGCGTCACGGCAATGGTTATCCAGATCGTGTGCTGCGCCTGTTTGATCGTAGAACTGGCGCGTGGGCCGGGCGCGAGATCCACGAGCATGTCGAAGTGCAAGGTGCGGTGGCCAGACTGCGCGGCGAGCTGCTGCACAACGCCTATCGCAATCTCGCCGATCAATTGCGCCGCCTCGAAAATTACGCGTGCCTGATGGCGCAACACATGCACGCAAAAGGTCGGCGCGCACACTGGTGGAACTTGCTATTAAACCCAGGCTGGCGTTTTTTCCGCGGTTATATTTTCCGCGGCGGATTTCTGGACGGCTGGCGAGGATTGATTCTGGCGTACATCGAAGCGAACTACGTGCGTCAGAAATTCATCAAGCTGTGGCTGCTGAACCACGACGAAAAAATTTGATTTCGGTGCGAGTTGCAGAGTCAGTCGGATAAGTTCGCGATCACTGCCGCAATGCGCTGGCGAAAGGCGGCATCGTTTTCCGCATACCAGGCGCGCGCGTTGGCACCCAAGGTTGCGCAATCGGTGGCAGTAAGCAGAATGGCTTTTTCGACGGCCGCTGTCATCCCGGCCTCGTCGAAATAATACGTCGTCGCCAGATGTTGCGTGGCAGTGCGCGCATACGGTAACAACAGGCCACGCTGTGAATTCACTAGCTCGTTCATTGGCGGCGCGTCGAGCGTAATTGTCACCGCACCCACACTCATCGCCTCGACCAGATAATGACCGAAACCCTCGGTTTCCGATGGGCATAGATGGAATACATAGCTATTTTGCAATTCGCGCACGATGGCGTCATCGACGTAATTAATGCGGTGTTCGATATTCGCGGCTGGCGCACCAGGCACAGCGCTGCGCGGATTCTGCAGCACACATAATTTCGGCCACTCCGGATGTTTGCGCCACAGTGCCAGCAATGCTTCCGTACCCTTGTTGCTGCTGCGCCCGGCCAGATGAAAAAATCCGGCGCGACGCGGGACACTGTCATCGAGACAGCCGGGGCTGGTGAATCCCATGTACCGGGTTTTTTTCCCCAACCCGATGAAGATTGCTTCGGAGTGTCGCGTTTT
Source organism: Pseudolysobacter antarcticus (assembly GCF_004168365.1). Taxonomy (GTDB): domain Bacteria; phylum Pseudomonadota; class Gammaproteobacteria; order Xanthomonadales; family Rhodanobacteraceae; genus Pseudolysobacter; species Pseudolysobacter antarcticus. The sequence goes on along the minus strand of NZ_CP035704.1, from coordinate 4,674,333 downwards.
GGCGAGCACGAGATCGATCTTCTCCAGCAAGGCGAGATCGGCGGGCAGGAACCATTCCGGATTCGGCACCAGCACTTGATACCGTGCGAACGCCAAATACTCCGGTCGGATGTGTTCGAGCATCAGATTGATGTCGTAGTGCGGCCCCGCGCCATATCTCACGTACTGCCAAAGTAACTGCGTGAGACGTTTGAGCGGGCGCAGCAGCTTGCGCAGCCCGCCACGGCCCAAAGCGCTCAGGGTGACCTTGTGCCCGGCCTGCGTGAGTGCATCGGCGAGCAGGCGCATGTCGCGCGACAGGCCGACACCGTTGTCCCACGCAACAATGTTGATACGACTCATAGGCAGTAAACTGAAGCGATCGTTACGATAGATACACGCGACGAAATGCGCGGATTTTCAGCCGCGCAAGATCGCCTGTTCATTCGGCCGGTGAACGCTCGGCGGCGATCATTATCTCGATACGCTCGTGCAGATCGAGCGCATACGTTTCGCCTTTTGCGGTGGTCAGCAGGCGCGTGAAATCCGGCAACAATGCCAGCAATTCCTCCCCGGTGTAGCAGTGTTCAAGCTTGAGCGTGAACATGTAGGCGCGCAGGCCAAGGTTGGCGAACGCGGTTTCGTTCATGAGCTGCTTGGCCGCGGCGACGCCGGTTGGCGGCGCCGCGTGTACGACCGGCTCGGCGACAGGCTCGGGCGCAGGAGTTGTGGCCGGTACTGGTTTCGCGCGTGTTGCCGCTGGCGCAGGACTCGGAATTTCCACGACCGCTACAGCAGCCGGCAGATTGATCAATTCCAGCTCGGCCAGGTTGCGCATCAATTCATCGAAATCACCGATGCTGCCGAACTGCTTGCGCAACTCGGCGACGCTTGAATTGCCGTTGATCGAGATCAGCAGCATGCGCTGGCGTGCCGACAGTTTTCGACTGCGCTGCGCGATTTCCTGCTGCCCTTCGGCGGTCTTGGTAGGGATGTAGTCGTCTTGCATGCTCGTGTTTCGACCGTGCGTGAATAGAGTTACATCGTAACGTGTCGGTGCCGTCAGCTCCAACATTAGCGGCGGATTCCCGGCTTATGGGCCGCTGTCGTCCTCATGTTGCAGCACCGCTTGTGGCACACAATCCGGCAGCACGGCATCGGCGCGCAGCAGCCACCAGCCTCGTCGATTGGCATGGCCGACCAGCATCGCGCGCGACTTGTCGACGCAGTTGCCCAACGCATCATCGAGAATGAAAATGACGCGATGTTGCGGTTGCTCACGCTGCCACGATATTGCCTGCGCAAGCTGCTCGTGCCACGGTTTGACGAAGCCGAAATTCTGCGTGCCGGGCGGCGATTGCAACAGATTCTGCTCTTTCCACGCGACCAGCCCGAGCGTGGTTTCCGGACCGGCGAGTTCCGCCGCGTGCGCCATGATCGCGCTGGCCGAGCTAGTCGGATTGAGCAGTGGGTAACCGCATAGACCAAACAGCAGCCACACGCCGCTGAGCATCAGCAGCAGTCCGATCGGCGCGCGCTGCCGGCGAAACCATACGAGGCTGAGCAGTCCGATCAGACCGATGCCGAGCAACAACAACCATTGGCCGTTGCTATCGGGATCAAAACCGCGATCCTGCGCGAGGCGCACGCTAAAACCGGAATGTGCGAAAAGTGCGGACAGGCCGATCGTCAGCAACCCGAACGTCAACACCGCGAGCAAGCCCAGACACAGATATTGCAGCCAGCGTTTCTGCAGTAGGGTTTCGAGAAACGGTGCGGTCGTCAGCGCGAGCATCGGCAACGCGGGCAGGATATACACGTCGCGTTTGCCGCGACTCAGCGAGAAAAAAATCACGACCAAAACCAGCCAGGCCAGCGGCAGCAGAAAACGTGCATCGCGTGCGGCAAACCGTTCGCGCCACGCCGGCAGCGTGCCGGGCAAGGCCAGCACGAGCGGCATCCAGCTGCCCGCGATCACGCCGAGAAAATACCACCACGGTTGCTGATGTTGCCACGCATCGGCAAAACGCTCGGCAGTCTGGTGAAGCAGGATGTCGTGCAGATACGCGCTGCTTTCGGCGCTCGGATACCAGTGCACATGCAACAGCAGCGGCGCCAGCCACAACGCGATCGCGAACAGAAAAAACAGCGGTCCCAGCCACCAGCGCCAGTCGCCGCGATCAATGCGCGCCAGCTGATCCCAGCCACGCCATCGCGCGAACAAATACGGCAGCAACATCAGCAGCGCAATGAAACCGACACCCTTGGTGATCACGCCGAGGCCGGCGGCAAAAAATGCCAGCCAGTACAGACGCCAGTCCGGCCCGAGCAGCATATGTCGCAGCAGGCCGTAACACGACAGCATGATGAAAAAGCTCACGGTCGGATCGATCTGCGCTTTCTTGGCCTGGAACGTGAACTGCACCGTAAACAGCAGCAGGATCGCGGCGTACAAACCGGTGCGGTGATTCCACAAGCGCCGCGCGAGATCGTAGGTCAGCGCCAGCGTGCCAAGCGCGGCCAGCAGCGACGGCAACAGAAACGCGATGCGCCAACTGCGCACGAGGCTGTAGGCGGCGGCCTGCAGGGCCATGAACAGCGGCGGCTTGTCCGCATACAACTCGATGCCACGATGCGGGAACAACCAGTCGCCGCTCTCGAACATCTGCTTCGCGGCAAGCGCAAAACGCGGCTCGTCGGCGGGCCACGGATCGCGCAGGCCGATGCCGACGGCTAGCAGGATCAGTGCAAACGCAAAAAACCACAACAGATCGGCGCGGACACTGGCGCTGAACAGTGGACGATTATCGGACGCAGCGAGCTGAGGCAGAGTCATGCAGATTCACGATGGGAAGCAGTGCGGTGCGGTAGCGAAATAGTTCGTTCAAATCATCGCTGGCGAATTATAAAGCGCACGATGCGATGCGTGTCTTCGCGACGCCTTATCCAAGCGGCAAGCGCAAGATGAAAATCGCGCCGCCCTCGGTACGGTTTTCCGCGTGCACGCTGCCGCCGTGTTCTTCGGCGATTTTCTTGACCACCGCGAGGCCGAGACCGGTGCCCTTGACCTTGCTCGTGGTGTACGGCTCGAACCAACGCTCGCCGAAATCTGTCGGCAGGCCGGGGCCGTTGTCGGCGATCGTCAGCTCGACCCAGTTCTGGCCATTCGCCTGCACGCGCTGCGTGCCGACATCGATCTGCGGTTGTTTGCTGTCGCCGATCGCTTCGAGCGCGTTCTTCAGCAGGTTGTGCAATAGCTGGCGCAGGCGGCCCGCATCGGCGCGCAACAGCGGATCGTCCGGGCTGAGATTGCGCGTGAGCTTGATGCGCTGATCGTTCTCATACAGATCCAGCACCTCGGCGATCAGCGTATGCAACGACAACACACGCGCATCGATCTGCGGTGGCCGCGCGTAATCCCCAAACGCATTCACCATCGCCTTGAGCGCCTCGACCTGGCTGACGATGGTGTGCGTGGCGCGATCGAGAATCTCGGTTTCTTCGGGCGGCAGACGGCCGATAAAACGCCGGCGCAGACGTTCGGCAGCGAGCTGGATCGGCGTCAGCGGATTTTTCACCTCGTGCGCCAGACGTCGTGCGACCTCGGCCCACGCCGCGTCGCGCTGCGCACGATTGAGCACGGTCAGATCGTCGAACAGCACGACGAATCCGGCATTGGCCGCATCGTCCGCAGCGAGCTCGGCGCCGCGCAACATCAGCACGCGGCGTTCGCCATCCGATTCGATCAACACTTCTTCGCGCCACTCGCGCACACCGTCGCGGATGTGCTTGAGGATCGGTTCGATCAGCGCATGCAGCGGTGCAAAATCGTGGCGCAGATCGGCGAGTTGACGATTCAGATAGCGCGCCAGCGGCATGCCGAGAATGGTTTCGGCAGCGCGATTGGCGGTGCGCAATACGCCGTCGCGATCGACGCCGAGCACGCCCGAGGACAAGCGCTCGAGCACGGCCTTGAGATAGGCGCGCTGACTTTCGGTTTCCTGCGCGCTGCGATTCAGCCGCGCGCTGGCGTGCTCAAGTTCGCGCGTCATCTGGTTGAACGAGCTCAACAGAAATCCGAGCTCGTCATCGCTGGCGATCGGCAGCGGCGTGTCGTAGCGACCGGCACCGACCGCGCGCGTGGCGATCGCAAGACGGCCGATCGGTGCGACCAGCCGTCGCGCCACGGTAAATGCCGCGAGCAGCGCGAACAATACCGACAGCAGCAGGACGAACGTCAGCACCACGGTGAAGGTGAGCTTGAGCGAGCTGCGCAGAAATTTCAGGCGCTGAAAATCGAAACTCGCGTTCTCGATGCGCGTGGTCAGCAGGCGAAGTTTTTCCGGCAGCGGAAACAACGCCTGCAACATTCGCGAACTGCCCGGCGCATCACCGCCGACCGGTTGCACCACGCGCAACATCAGCGTGCCGTTGATCGGTTCCGCGCCGGCATAACGGCCGTTGCTGAGCACGCGCATCAAGGTATCTGCATCGGGATATGCCGGATTCAGCAAACGCGGATCGGAACTCGCGCTGGCGAGCACCGCCCGATCCGCGCCGAACAGACTCAGCTCGCTGGCGCCGATGCGATCCACCGCGTTATCGAGCTGAGCTTGCCACTCGTTCTGCGCTGCACCGGACAAAACTTTTGCCAGCGCGGTGCTGGATTGTTCCGCCGTTTGCAGATGCTCGTCGAGATACGCACGACCCAGATCGAGCGCATCGTCGAGACCTTGTTCGAGCCGCACGTTGAACCACGTATCGATCGTGGCATTCAGAAAATTCAGCGCAAATCCGTACACCACCACCACCGGCGGCAACGCCAGCACGATCAGCATGATCAGCAGGCGCCGCGTGAGTCGCGCGCCGGGCGCATCGCGGCGCAGCTCGCGCAACAGCCGCAGCAAACGCTGGCCGATAATCAGCGTCAGCACCAGCAGGGCGAAGATCGACGCACCCAGCATCCACGCATAAATGCCGCTGAGACGATTGCCGCCGCTGGCCGCGTCATTGGCCAGGAACAACGCGGCTGCGAGCAGCACCAGCACCGCCAGCGGCGGCAGGATGCGGCGCACCAGACGCGTCAGCGACCCGCTCGGTTCACTCATGCGCAGTCACCGGCCAGGTGAACTCCGTCGCCGGCATGCGCCAGGCGGGATCGAACCATACCGAAACACGCATCGCACCCGGCAGGACTGCGCTGTCCAGATCGGCTAGCACGCGATAACGTTCGGCGCGCGTATCGTTCCAGTCAATCAGTGGCAGATGCAGATCTTCGAGCGCGGCGAACAACGAGGCACGCGCGATGAAATGACGTTCGTCCTGATGTTCGAGATCACGTAAAACATATTGCCGGCTCAGCGGGAAATAGCGCAACTGCACATGCCGTTCGTTACTCGCCACGTTGTTGCGCCAGCCGAAGGTGGTGGCGGATTGCGCATCGATGCGCAGGCGCAAATCGAGCGGAATGCCGTGATCGAGCGCATCAAGCATCAGCGAGCTCGCGTGCCAGTCGAGTGCGACATCCAGGGTCGCGCCATCGGCACGCTGATGCAAACTCGCGCTGCCGATCTGCAGGCGTGGCAGATCCTCGGGCGCGGTAGAACCTGCGCACGCGGTCACGCCTGCGCTGAGCAAAATCAGCAATGCAAATTTGCAAAATTCCAACGATCCACCCCCTGCGATTGGCGACATATTCCCATATTCGCTGGCAATGCCGGGTGGCAAGCCTTTTGCCTCGATGGAATCAATACGCATTCACGCCGGCTCGACAACGTCAGGCGACTTTTTCCAGAATCGCGTAAAAGAATCCGTCCATGCCGTTCTGTCCCGGAAAATTCTGTCGCCCGGATGGCGTTGCCATGCCCCAGTTTTCGAGGGCGCTGTTATCGGCGGCGAACGCGATGTTGCGTGCATTTGGCGTGCGTGCGAGAAAGCCCGCGATCTGCTGTTCGTTCTCGGCCTGCAAGATCGAACACGTCGCGTACAAAAATCGGCCGCCGCTCGCGAGCAACGGCCAGAGTGCATCGAGCAGACGTTTTTGCTCAGACACCAACGTGGCGATATCGGTGGCGCGACGGTGCAGCTTGATATCCGGTTGGCGACGAATGATGCCGCTAGCCGAACATGGCGCATCGAGCAGAATGCGCTGGAATGGCACACCATCCCACCAATCCGCGGTGGCTGCGGCATCGGCCGCGCGCAGTTCGGCAGTCAGGCCGAGGCGGCGCAGATTCTCGTGCATGCGCGGCAAGCGTGCGGCTTCCTTGTCGAGCGCGAGCACGCTCACATCGGCACGTTCGCAGATATGCGCGGTCTTGCCGCCGGGCGCAGCGCACGCATCCAGCACGCGTTGGCCGGGTTGCAGCGCGAGCAGATCGGCGGCGAGTTGCGCGGCGCCGTCCTGCACCGAAAATTCGCCCTCAACAAAACCCGGCAGGCGCGTGACATCGGTGCTTTGCGCGAGCAACAGCGCGTCGATGCACAGTGGATGCGGCGTGGCCTCGATACCTTGCGCGCGCAAACGTTCGCCCAGATCGGTAACAGTCGTGCGGCGCCGATTCACGCGCAACCACAACGGCGCCGGCGTATTGTTGCCATCGAGAATTTCCGGCAGCTGTTGCGGCCAATCGTGCTGCAAACGCTCGACCAACCAGCGCGGGTGACTGCTACGTGTCAGCGGATCAGCATCAAGCGCGATCTCGAGCGCTTCGCGTTCGCGCAGATAACGACGCAGGATCGCGTTCACCAATCCGGCGAATTGGGTGCGGCGCAACTCGCGCGCGGCGTTGACGGTTTCAGCGACGGCGGCGTGGCTCGGCAGATTCAGATAACGGATCTGGGTGAGGCCGGCGATCAGCAGGCAATGCAATTCGGGATCGCGTTTGCGCAGCGGTTTGGCGAGCAGGCGATCGAGCAAAACATCGAGCCGCAGATACCAGCGCGAGGCGTCGAACAGAATCGCCGCGAGCAAGGCGCGATCACGCGGATCGGCCAAACCTGCGCTGGCTTTTGGCAATACCAGCCGCAGCGATTCGCCACCGAGCGCGACTTGCGCCAAGGCTTGCGCTGCGATGGCGCGCACGCCGAGGGTGGTCATGATCGAATATTTTCCGCGGCGGAAATTTTCAGCTCGGGCCGCGCATTCAGATAGTCGGCGACTGCCATGCGCCGACCACCGGCGCGTTGCAGTTCGGTGATGTGTAGCGTGCCGTCGGCCGTGGCGATATCGAGTCCGAATTTATTCGCCGCCAGCAAGGTTCCGGGGGGTGCATGACTCTGCATCGGCTGCGCTGTTGCGGCCCAGATGCGCAGACGCTCGCCAACGATATCGGCTTCGGCCACCGGCCATGGATCGAACGCGCGCACCTGATGTTCGAGCGCGATCGCGGTGGCATTCCAGTCGAGCAGCGCCTCGCGTTTCTCCAGCTTGTGCGCGTAAGTCACGCCTTCTTCGGGTTGCGTTTCGGCAGGCGGCATATCGTCATTTTTGAGGCGCGGCAGAAAGGTACGCAGCAATTCTGCACCGAGTTCACTGAGGCGATCGTGCAGCGAACCGCCGCTGTCCTGCGCTGTAATTGCAGTGCTCAAACGCGCGAACACCGGGCCGGTATCGAGCCCCGCCTGCATCTGCATCAGGCACACGCCGGTTTCGCTATCGCCAGCCAGAATCGCGCGTTGAATCGGCGCCGCCCCGCGCCAGCGCGGCAACAACGACGCATGCACGTTCCAGCCGCCGTGACGCGGAATCGTCAGCACCTTGCGCGGCAAAATCAAGCCATACGCGACGACCACAAGCAGATCGGGCGCGAGTTCGGCGAGGCGCGCTTGCGCGGCTGCATCCTTGAGTGTTTCGGGTTGTTCGACGACCAGACCGGCGGCCATTGCTGCTTGTTTGACCGGGCTCGGCGTGAGCTGTCGGCCACGGCCTGCAGGGCGATCCGGCTGGGTATAAACCGCGGCCACTTCGGCACCCGAGGCAATGCATGCATGCAGGCACGGCATGGCGAATTCCGGTGTGCCGGCGAACACGACACGCAGAGGTTTGTGATCGGAAAGCATAGTCACGACTATTCGGCGTCCGCCGTCAGGGTTTGATAACAACGGCGCGAGCATTTGCCTGCTGGGCAAATCGCTGACCAGCCGGGCAAGACCATTTGCTCCCGATCAAGGTCTGATCGATGCGCCGATTCTGCATTCGCACTCAGGCTGCAGGTGCGGCGGCGCGGCGCGCTTTTTCAAGCTTCTTGCGTACCATTTCGCGTTTCAGCGGCGACAGATAATCGACGAACAGTTTGCCGATGAGATGATCCATTTCGTGCTGGATGCAAACCGCCAGCAGGCCATCGGCCTCGATATGCTGCGGCTGGCCGTGGCGATCCAGCGACTCGACCACGATCGAATCCGCGCGATCGACGTCCGCATAAATGCCCGGCACTGACAGGCAGCCTTCCTGATACGTCTGACTGCCGTCGCGGCTGATGATTTTTGGATTGATCAGCACCAGCTGGTGATTTTTTTCTTCCGAAACATCCAGCACCAGCAGTTGCTTGTGCACATTCACCTGGCTCGCGGCCAGGCCAATGCCCGGAGCGGCGTACATGGTTTCGAACATGTCGTCGATCAGACGCAGCAGCGCATCGTCGAAATGGCTGATCGGCTGCGCTTGGGTGCGCAAGCGCGGATCGGGAAACTCGAGAATCGGCAAAAAAGCCATGGGCATTACCTCTGTTTGCTAGATGCGGCCCGCTGCCGCACGACGCAAGCCCAGCACCAAATCTTACCCGTTTTGCGCCGATACGGCGATGTTTGTTGTCGAATTGCGGGGCAGTAGACAGGAATAATTGCTGATTTATCGGCAAGATGCCTTGCTCTCTTACGACTTTGCGTTACAATCCTGACGAATTGGGGATCAAGCGAGTTAGCAGTCATGCCGAAGAAGCTCCTATGCGTTTGCGCGGGCCTGCTGATCACGTTAGGCGTGGTTGCCGGCGATGCTCAGTTAGCCGATAACCATCCAGACAGCTACACCGTCAAGAGCGGTGATACGCTCTGGTCGATTGCCGCGCACTTTCTCAAGCGCCCTTGGGAATGGCCGCAGATCTGGCAAAACAACCCGCAGGTGCGCAATCCTCACCTTATTTATCCTGGCGATGTGCTCAATCTGAGTTACATCGATGGGCATAACTCGCTCGGCTTGGACGGTCCGCAGGTGCGCGCCAGCGTCAAGGAAGAGGCGATCAAGCCGATACCGTTGTCGGCGGTCAAACCGTTCCTGAAACATGCTCGCATTCTCAGCGAAGACGAGTTCAAGCATCTGCCGCACGTCGTGGCGATCGAGGAAAATCGCCTGCTCGGCGCCAGCGGCCAGCTGATTTACGTTCGTGGATTGAGCGCCCAGCCGGGCCAGCAGTATGCGTTGGCGCGTCCGACCAATCGCTACCACGAGATCACACCGAAGGAAGATAGAGTCGACGAACATCGCGAAACGTTGCGCCAGCCGATCGATAGTCGCGATGGTCAGGAAAACATGCTGTGGCACCACGCGCCGTATGAAATCAGCTGGCACTCGCGCGTCGAATTCCTCGGTTACGAAGTCATGGATTTCGGCACCGTGCAAATCACCCGCGCCGGCGAACCAAGCTCGGCGCTCGTGCTCGATTCCGATTTCGAAGTGCACGCCGGCGACCTGATTATTCCGATCGATACGCACAGTTACGATGCCCAGTTCGTGCCGCACGCACCGGCGCAGGTGCCGGACAATATGCGCGTGCTTTCCTTCACCGACGCGATCGATGTGGTCGGTCCGATGCAGGTGGTTGCGCTCTCGCGTGGCGCCCACGATGGCATTGAAAACGGCCAGGTGTTTGCGATTTATCATCCGGGTGAAGTGATCAACGACAACAGCGGTTATCCGGAAAGCAGCATGAAGGCGTTCGTGCATCCGAAGGACAAACAAGTGCAGTTGCCTGAAGAATATATCGGCCACGTCATGATCTTCCGCACCTTTGATCGCATCAGCTATGGCTTGGTGATGGACGGGATTCGTCCGGTGCATTTGCTGGATCGCCTGCACGGTCCGGACTTGCCGTAGCGGCTGGTCTTGAATCGATGCAATATCCAGGCGCATCGGCAATGAAATCGGTGAGCCTGTTTTGCTAGGCGATGTTTCCAGCTCTCCCGTATACCTGAGGCTACACTGTCGGCATGGATGCCCAATCGATCGATAATGCCACTGCCTGGCTGACCTTGATGCGCGCGCCGAGTCTGGGCGCCGCCACCTTGCGTGGCTTGATCGAACGTTTCGGCGACAGCCGCAAAGCGCTGCGCGGAATCTTGGCATCCCCTGCAACATCCGGCGTTGCGCAACCCGCGCTAGTTGCATTGCGCCAGCCCGATGAAAATTTGCTCGCTACCGATCTGGCGTGGCTCGAACAACCCGAACATCATTTCATCGGCTGGGATAGCGAGGATTATCCGGCGCTGCTGCGGCGCATTCCGAGCCCACCTGCCGGCCTGTTCGTGAACGGCAATGCCGATCTGTTATGGATGCCGCAGGTCGCCATCGTTGGCAGCCGCAGTTCGAGCGAATCCGGATTGTCCACTGCGCGCAGCTTTGCCAAGGCACTGGTGCAAGCCGGTTTTGCGATCACCAGTGGCTTGGCCGATGGCATCGATGGCGCAGCGCATGTATCAGCGCTGGACGCGGGCGGAACGACTCTGGCCGTGCTGGGCACCGGCGTCGACCTGGTTTATCCGCGCAAGCATCACGAACTTGCGCGGCGAATTGCGGCACATGGCGCGCTTGTCAGTGAATTCCTGCCCGGCACGCCCGGTCGCGCCGAGAATTTTCCACGCCGCAATCGCATCATCGCAGGCCTAAGTCTGGGCACGCTGGTGATCGAGGCGAGCGTGCAATCCGGCTCGCTGATCACCGCCCGGCTCGCGGCCGAACAGGGACGCGAGGTGTTTGCGATTCCCGGCTCGATCCACAACCCGCTGGCACGCGGTTGCCACCAATTGATCCGCCAAGGCGCGAAGCTGGTCGAAACGGCCGACGAAGTTATCGAGGAACTCGGCGCGCTCGCACAAACCTTGTCCGATGCGCTGCGCAGCCGGTTGTCACCGCGCGGCAACCCAGATGCGCCATCATCGCGCGCAACGCTTGCAGACCCACATGCGCACGATCCCGATTACGCGCGTTTGCTTGCCGCACTTGGGCACGAAACGCTGAGTCTGGATATATTGTCGGAGCGTTCCGGGTTGACCGTGGCAGCCCTATCCTCCATGCTGCTGCTATTGGAACTCGAAGGCACTGTCGTGGCAGCACGCGGCGGAATGTACGCGCGAAGCGGTCGATAAAGATCCGCACCGCGCCGCATTATCCCTTCGCAAACCGAGTTTGCCCTGATCGCAGAGCGCATGGAGCTGATGAAAGAGAACGTGCTGGACGTCCTGTTATACCTTTTCGAAAACTTCTTCAGCGAGGAGCCCGACGCCGGGCGCGATCGCGATTCGCAGCAATCCGCGTTGTTGAACGCCGGGTTTGCCGTCACCGAAATTCGCAAGGCATTTGACTGGCTCGACGGGTTGTCGCGGATGCGGCTCGGCGCAGAATTGTTGCGCCCGCTCGGCGGCGCTCCGGTACGCGTATATGCGCCCGAAGAATTGCTGCGGCTGGACGCGGAGTGCCGCGGTTTCCTGATGTTTCTCGAAGGCAACGGCATCCTCGATGCGGCGCAACGCGAGCTCGTGCTCGATCGTGTCATGGCGCTGGATCTGGATGAGCTCGACCTCGACGATTTGAAGTGGGTCGTGCTGATGGTGTTGTTCAACCAGCCTGGCCAGGAAGCTGCCTACGCGTGGATGGAAAGCCATATGTTCGCCGAGCCGGGAGAGGTTTTGAACTAGGTCCGGCGAGTTTGCGCGGACCGGTTTTATGGCGCCTTTTTATTGGGCATATCGTTGCAAAAGCAGGTCCGCGAACAACGCGGCGCTTGACAGCAGTGTGCCGCTATGTGTTGACTGAATAAGGAGCGTGCCGTTGCGGCAGGCTCAAACCGCGTAGGCAAAGGCTTCGTATCCGATGTGGAAACCTCCATGTCGCATGCGTCTCGAGCAGCGCGGCTCACGGAAAAGAACATGGCAAAGAATCTGCTGATCGTCGAATCGCCGGCGAAAGCGAAAACCATCAACAAATATCTCGGCAAGGATTTTCATGTCCTGGCCTCGTATGGTCATGTACGCGATCTTGTGCCGAAAGAAGGCGCGGTCGATACCGATCACAACTTCGCCATGAATTACGAAGTGATCGAGCGCAACGAGAAACACGTTGCCGCCATCGCCAAGGCCGCCGCTGGCGCCGAATCCGTCTATCTCGCGACCGACTTGGATCGCGAAGGCGAAGCGATCTCGTGGCATATCGCGGAGATATTGCGCGAACGCAATCTGTTGAAAGGCAAGACCTTGCATCGCGTGGTGTTCTCGGAAATCACGCCGAAGGCGATTCTCGAAGCAGTCGCCAATCCGCGCCAGCTGTCGATGGACATGGTCAACGCGCAGCAGGCGCGGCGTGCGCTGGATTATCTGGTCGGTTTTAATCTGTCGCCGGTATTGTGGCGCAAGGTACAACGCGGCCTCTCGGCGGGTCGCGTGCAATCGCCGGCGCTGCGCATGATCGTCGAGCGCGAGGAGGAAATCGAAGCCTTCATCGCGCGCGAGTATTGGACGGTCGCCGCCAATCTCGCCCATCCCGAACAGAATTTCAGCGCGCGACTGACACGGTTGCATGGCAAGAAATTCGAGCAGTTCGACTTGGTCAACGAACACGATGCGTTCGCCGCACGCGATGCGCTTGCGCGCGCGGCCGGCGGCAAGCTGGTCGTGTCCGAAGTCGCGAGCAAGGAGCGCAAACGCCGCCCGGCCGCGCCGTTCACCACGTCGACCTTGCAGCAGGAAGCCGCACGCAAGCTCGGTTTCACCACCAGCCGCACCATGCGCATGGCGCAGAATCTGTATGAAGGTATCGCGCTCGGCGACGAAGGTGTGGTCGGCCTGATCACCTACATGCGTACCGATTCGGTGAGCCTGTCGCAGGATGCCGTGGCCGAGTTGCGCGATGTCATCACGCGCGAATTCGGTGCCAAGGGTTTGCCCGAGCAGCCGAACGTCTACAAGACCAAATCCAAGAACGCGCAGGAAGCGCATGAAGCGGTGCGCCCGACCTCGGCCTTGCGCACGCCCAAGAGCGTCAACGCGTATCTCACACCGGAGCAGGCCAAGCTGTACGAGTTGATCTGGAAACGCACCGTCGCCAGCCAGATGCAGTTCGCCACGTTGAACACGGTGTCGGTCGATTTTGCGTGTGGCACCGATTCCACGTTCCGCGTCAGCGGCACGACGGTGGTCGATCCCGGTTTCCTCGCGGTCTATGAAGAAGGCCAGGATCAGAAATCCGACGAAGACGAGGAACAGCGTCGCCTGCCGACGATGAAAGTCGGCGATGTGATCCCGCTGATAGACATCGCTGCCGACCAGCATTTCACCGAGCCACCACCGCGTTATTCCGAAGCGAGTCTGGTCAAGACGCTCGAGGAATATGGCATTGGCCGACCATCGACTTACGCCAGCATCATCCAGACCTTGCTGGCGCGCGAATACGTTTTGCTCGACAGCCGCCGCTTCAAGCCGACCGATGTCGGCCGCGCCGTGGCGAAATTTTTATCGGGACATTTCACGCGTTACGTCGACTACGATTTCACCGCCAAGCTCGAAGACGAGCTCGATGCGGTGTCGCGTGGCGAGGAAGACTGGGTGCCGCTGATGCAGCGCTTCTGGACGCCGTTCAAGGCGCTGGTGGTCGAGAAAAACGAAACCGTCGAACGCTCGGAAGCCAGCGGCAGCCGCGTGCTCGGCACCGATCCGAAATCCGGCAAGCCGGTGTCGGTGCGACTCGGCCGATTCGGTCCGTTCGCCCAGATCGGCACCAAGGAAGACGAAGACAAACCGAAATTTGCGAGCCTGCGCACCGGCCAAAGCATGCATACCATCAGTCTCGAAGACGCGATGGAATTGTTCAAGATGCCGCGCCAGCTCGGCCAGTCGCCGGAGGGCGAGGACGTCAGTGTTGGCATCGGTCGTTTTGGTCCGTTCGTCAAACTCGGCGCGACTTACGCCTCGCTCGCGGTGACCGATGATCCGTATACGATCGAGTTGCCGCGTGCGCTAGAGATCGTGCGCGAGAAGGCCGAAGCCGCCGCGAATCGCCTGATATCGAGTTTTGCCGACGGCAAGATCCAGGTGCTCAACGGCCGTTACGGCCCTTACATCACCGACGGCGAAAAGAACGCGCGCATGCCGAAGGACCGCGAGCCCGCGAGCCTCACTGAAGCCGAGTGTGTCGAGCTGCTTGCGGCGGCGCCGATCAAGGCCAAGCGCGGCGGCAAGTTCGCCAAGAAAGGCAAAGCTGCGGCGAAAGACAAACCGGAAAAAGCAGCGGCGGTGAAAAAAACCGCGGCGAAAAAACCGGCAGCCAAGAAAACCGCCGCAGCAAAAAAAACCGCTGCCAAAAAAGCCGTTGCGAAGAAAACCGCAGTGAAAAAAGTGGCGGCGAAAAAAGCGCCGACGCTCGACGCGCCGTTCGACTGAGCAGATCGGGCGCGCGAGCAGCGTATGTCAGCGATCGATGCACTCGCACAAGCCGTCGCGGTACTAAATAGTGGTGGCGTGATTGCGTATCCGACCGAGGCCGTATTCGGACTCGGTTGCGATCCATTCAATGCCACCGCGGTGGCGCGTTTGTTCGCGTTGAAGCAGCGCCCGCTTGATCAGAGCGTGTTGCTGATTGCCGCGGATTTCGCGCAGATCGAAAACCTGATCGCGCCGATCCCGCCGGAAATACTCACGCGCGTGCGAGCGAGCTGGCCCGGCCCGCATACGTGGGTGTTCCCGCGTTCGGCGCAGGTGCCGGCGTGGCTGGCGGGCAAACATACCGGCATCGCCTTGCGCATTACCGCACATGCACAGACACAGGCGCTGTGCCGTGCGTTTGCTGGTGCGCTGGTGTCGACTAGTGCGAATCGGCATGGCCAGCCGCCGGCGTTAAACGCGGCGCAAGTGCATAGTGCATTCGGTTCGGATGTCGATTTTGTGCTGGATGGCGCGCTCGGTGGGCAAGAGCGACCGACACCGATTCGCGATGCGCTTACAGGCGAACTGTTGCGCGGTTGATAACCATTCAGGCGAGTATGGGCCGGCTTGCTCATCTTGCATCGAACCTGACAAAGTAACGCCAATAACGAGAAACACAGGGGTGTAAAAGGATGTCATGTCAGCCGTTGTAGATAACCGCGCGCCAGATACTGCGGGCAAACTGTTGCCGTTGCTGCACGCCGATCACGCGACGCAAGTTTTTGCATGGCATGGCAACGAGTCGGTCAGTTGCACGGATTTTCTCGCGCATGTGCGCCAAGTGGCGGCGTTGTTGCCCGACCTCGTTTATGCGGCTAACTTGTGCGAAGACCGTTACCATTTCATCGTCGCCTTCTGCGCGGTGGCCTTGCGTGGCCAGATTAATCTGCTACCGCCGTCGCGCGCGCCGCAGGCCGTGGCGCAGGTGATGCAGGCGCATGCGGATGGTTATGTCATCGGTGATTGCGCTGTGGCATGCGCGGCGGCGCAGCGGCGTTTTATATTGCCCGAGCTGCGCGCAGGCGCTGGTGAAGAAGTGCTGCACATCCCGCAACTGCGCCACGCGCAAATCGTTGCGATCGGCTACACCTCCGGCAGCACCGGCGCGCCAAAACCCAATCCGAAAACTTGGGGCAGCCTTAGCGCCAGCACAGCGCTAAATGCTGAGCTACTGCAGGATATTTGTTGTAGCGAAGCTGGCACTCGCGCCAGCATTGTCGCGACTGTGCCGGCGCAGCACATGTACGGCCTGGAAATGTCGGTACTGCAACCCTTGCTTGGTGACATGGCGGTGCACAGCGCGCGGCCGTTGTTTCCGGTCGATATCGTGCATGCGTTGCTGGAGGTGCCATCGCAGCGACTGCTGGTGACCACACCGGTGCATCTGCGCGCGTTGTTGCGTTCGGGTGAGACATTGCCCGAGCTGGCCGCGATCGTCTCGGCCACTGCGCCGATGCCGACTGAGCTCGCGATCGAAGCGGAGCAGCGTTATGGCGCGCCCGTGATTGAAGTATTCGGCTCCACCGAAAGCTGCGTGATCGCACATCGCCGTGCCGCGCGCGACGAGCCGTGGCAACTGTATGCGGATGTCGAGTTGAAACGGCAACCGGATGGCACGCTCGTGAATGCGCCCTACTTCACAGCGCCGGTGTTGCTCGCGGATATCGTCGAGCTATTGCCAGAACGGCGTTTTGTACTGAGCGGGCGCAATAGCGACCTGCTCGAAATCGCTGGCAAACGCGCATCGCTGGGCGATCTCACGCGCTGCCTGCTCGGCTTGCGCGGCGTGGTGGATGGCGTGGTATTCCAGCTCGAACCCGATCCGCAAACCGGACTCGCGCGCATCGCCGCGTTGGTGATCGCGCCCGGGCGCAGCGAGCGCGAACTGGTGGACGAACTGCGCCACAGCACCGATCCGGTATTTTTGCCGCGACCTTTGCGCTGCGTCGAAAACCTGCCGCGCAACGAAGCCGGAAAATTGCCGCGCGAAGCGCTGCTCGCCGCACTGGAAAACTGCGCGCGCAGGATTTGAATCCGGCGCGCGATCAGTTGGTCATGCGGCGCGATTTCTTGCGGCGCAATACGTTCGCGTGGCTCGCGCCGGCGGTGATTATTTCCAGTCGTAAATCTTGAAGTACACCGGGCTGATAGGGCCGGGGGTATTGTCGAGCGGATCGCGATCCAGACGGCCGTTGCCGGTGCGATCGACGTAATAATGTGACGGGCCGTCGGTCGGCATGATGCGCACCATGAAGATCTTGCCGTTGCGGCGATATTCCTCGACGGTGTCGTTGCCTTCCTTGCGCACGGTCACGACCGGCAGTTCCGGCATGCCGCCAGCAACCGGGCCGTCGCCGATCTTGCTGGTGCTGGCCTGCACGCGCGCTGGCGCGCTGGCCGGAGTCGGCACGTTCACTGCGGCCGGTTTACCTGCTGCCGCGGTATTTCCCGACCTGCTCGTTGTGGCTGCGGCCGATGCGGGTGCCGTGCCCGGCGCATCCATGTCCGGTGGCGGCTGCGCGGGCGCGAAGACCGGTTTTGGCGCGGCCGGATCCGTCGCGGAATCTTGCGCAATCACGGCGCTGCTGAACAAAAAAACGATGGCGAAAAACAGGATGCGGGTCATGGCGGTTCTCTCCCGAGCGGTGGGTCCGAGCATAACAAAATGATTGTGGCGCCGATGTAAAAGTTCGTCAGTGCGCATGCTGCATTGCAATTGCTGCGCGGCTCCGACAAGCTCGTCATATCTCCTTTGCCGCCGCCGCCATGTCCCGTCCTGTGCTTTATCTGATCGATGGATCGAGTTATCTCTACCGCGCTTTCCACGCGCTGCCGCCGCTGACCAATCGCCATGGTGAACCGACCGGTGCGCTGTTCGGTGTGGTCAACATGTTGCGCGCGACGCTCAAGGCGCGGCCCGCATACGCGGCGTTCGTGCAGGACGCGAGCGGGCCGACGTTTCGCGATGAACTCTACGCCGACTACAAGGCCACGCGCGCGCCGATGCCGGACGACTTGCGCGCGCAGATCGAACCGATGCTGGCGATTGTCGAGGCGCTCGGTTTTCCGATCCTGCGCGTGTCCGGCGTGGAAGCCGACGACGTGATCGGCACGCTCGCGCGCCAAGCCGCGGCGGCCGATATCGAGGTGATCATTTCGACCGGCGACAAGGATTTTGCGCAGCTCGTGAACAGCCACATCACGCTGGTCAACACCATGACCAATACGCGTTTGGACGAAGCCGGCGTATTCGAAAAATTCGGCGTGCGGCCGGATCAGATCGTCGATTACCTCGCGCTGATGGGCGACAGTGTCGACAATATTCCTGGCGTGCCGAAGTGTGGACCGAAGACCGCGGTGAAGTGGCTTAGCGAATTCGGTACGCTCAATGGCGTGATCGAAAACGCGGCAAAAGTCGGTGGCAAAATCGGTGAGAGTTTGCGCGAAGCGTTGCCGAAACTGCCTTTGTCATATCAATTGGCGACCATCAAGACCGACGTGCCGCTGGCACAGAAAGCCACCGATTTGGTTTTGCGCGATGCCGACAATACGCAACTGCGCGAGCTCTATGCGCGTTACGAATTCAACGCCGCGCTGAAGGATTTGAATACGGCTGAGAATAGTGTCGATGCTATGCCCTCAGCCCCTGCGAATATCGGCGGCGATGTCGCGACAGCGAATGTCAGCGTACCCGAACCTGCATCGCTACTCGATCCCGAACTGAGCCGCAAGGGCAGCTACGATCTCGTGCTCACACAGGCGCAATTTGATACTTGGCTGCAAAAACTCGACGCGGCTGAACTGATCTCGTTCGATACCGAAACCACGGGCGTTGATCCGATGCTCGCCGAGATCGTCGGTGTATCGTTTGCGGTTGAAACCGGTAGCGCGGCTTATGTGCCGCTGACCCACGATTATCCCGGCGCGCCATTGCAGCTTGATCGTGATGCCGTGCTCGCGGCGCTGAAACCGCTGCTCGAAAATCCCGACAAAGCCAAACTCGGCCAGCACCTGAAATACGACATGAATCTGCTGTCGCGTTATGGCATTACGGTGCGTGGTGTGCGCTACGATTCGATGCTCGAATCGTATGTGTGGAATTCCACGGCGAGTCGCCACGATATGGATTCGCTCGCGAAAAAATACCTGGGTTACAACACGATTCACTTCGAGGATGTTGCTGGCAAGGGCGCGAAGCAGATCCTGTTTTCGCAAGTCGATCTCGACCGCGCGGGCGAATACGCGGCCGAAGATGCCGACATCACGCTGCGTTTGCATCAAACCCTGTGGCCGAAAATCCAGGCCGAGACAGGACTGGCCAGCGTGTTGACCGAGATCGAAATGCCGCTGGTGCCGGTGCTCGCGCGCATCGAGCAGAGCGGTGTGTTGATCGATGCCGACAAGCTGCGCAAACAAAGCAGTGAACTCGCCTCGCGCATGCTTGAGCAACAGCAACAGGCATACACCTTGGCCGGACGACATTTCAGTCTGGATTCGCCGAAACAACTGCAGGCGATTCTGTACGATGAATTGAAATTGCCGACGACGTTGAAAACGCCGACCGGGCAACCTTCGACCAACGAAGAAGCGCTCGAAGGCCTCGCGCATCTGCACGAACTGCCGCGGCTGATTCTGGACTACCGCAGTCTCGCCAAACTGCGTTCGACTTACACCATCAAGTTGCCTGAGCAGATCAATCCGCATACCGGACGCGTGCACACCTCGTATCACCAAGCGGTGGCGGCGACCGGGCGCTTGTCGTCGAGCGATCCGAACCTGCAGAACATTCCGATTCGCACCGAGGAAGGCCGACGCATTCGCCAAGCGTTTATCGCGCCACCGGGCTGGCGCATCGTCGCTGCCGACTATTCGCAAATTGAATTACGCATCATGGCGCATCTGTCGCAAGACACCGGTTTGCTCGCGGCGTTTCACGGCAATCAGGATGTGCATCGCGCCACTGCGGCGGAAGTGTTCGGCGTGCCGCCCGAGCTGGTCGATGGCGATCAGCGTCGCGCCGCCAAGGCGATCAATTTCGGCTTGATGTACGGCATGAGTGCGTTCGGGTTGGCGCGCCAGCTCGGCATCGATCGCGGCGAAGCGGCGCGTTACATCAAGCGCTATTTCGAGCGCTACCCAGGCGTGCAGGAGTTCATGGAGTCGGTGCGAGCGCAGGCGCATCGCGATGGTTTTGTCGAAACCGTATTCGGCCGTCGCCTGTATCTGAACGAGATCAATTCGCGCAATCAAGGGCTGCGCGCAGGCGCCGAACGCGCCGCGATCAACGCGCCGATGCAAGGCACCGCGGCCGACATCATCAAGCGCGCGATGATCGAGGTGGATAGCTGGCTAGGGGATCGCAGCGCGCATGCACGCATGATCATGCAGGTGCACGATGAACTCGTGTTCGAGGTGCGAGCCGAGCATGTGGATGACATCGTCGCGGGCGTGAGATCACGCATGGCCGCGGCGGCGGAACTTCACGTGCCGCTGGTCGTCGATATTGGCAGCGGCGATAACTGGGACGAGGCGCATTGATCGAAATATCCGCGCAACATGCTGATTATGAAGTCGATAAACGAAGCCTGAATCGAACTCGTCGTGCATTTGAACTTAGACCGCCGACCCCCATCTAATCTATCGGGTGTACGCAACGGCACCCCCGGATCACTCACCTCCCTGAGTGATCCACAGGATGACGAATTCTTCCCCAGATTCGTCTCCGCCCGCCCCGAAGGTCCCCCCTGGCCTTCGGGGCATTTTTTTGCCCGCAGTTTCTATTCCGTATCGATTTTCTTGCGCGGCGATCCGGCTCAGGCCAGATAACCGCCATCCACCACAAAACTTGCGCCGGTCACAAAACTCGCCGCGGGCGAACACAGGAACAGCACCGCCGGAGAAATCTCGTCCGGCTGCGCATACCGATTCAGCGGCGTGGTGCGCAGGAACGATTTGAGCAGATCGGCATTCTGCGTGAGCGTGCTGGCGAACTTGGTATCGGTCAGACCCGGGAGCACCGCGTTGACGCGGATCTTGTACGCACCGAGCTCCTTGGCAAAACCTTCGGTCATCGACAGGATCGCCGCCTTGGTCATCGAATACACCGCCTGGCCCGTCGCGACTCGGCGACCATTCACCGACGCGATATTCACGATCGATCCGCCGCGCTCGCGCATGCGCCTTGCGGCGAGCAATGTGGTGTACCAGTATCCGCGAATATTCACTTGCACGGTCTTGTCGAACGCGCCGAGATCCATGTCCAGCATCGGGCCGAAATACGGATTGGCTGCCGCGTTGTTGATGAGAATATCCAGCGTGATGTTTTTTGCATCGAGTTCGGCGAACAACGCATCGATCGCGGCACTTTCGCCGATGTGCGCGGCGATCGCCGACGCCTGCCCGCCCGCGGCGCGGATGCCGGCCACCACTTGCTCGCACGCTTCGATTTTGCGGCTCGAAACGATCACGTGCGCGCCATGCGCTGCGAGCAGTTCGGCGGTGGCTTGGCCAATGCCGCGGCTGGCGCCAGTCACCAAGGCGGTCTTGCCGCTCAGATCAAATAATTTATCGGTCATGCTGGGCCTTCTTCGGCTGGCTGGGAGTGGGAAGGCAAGCATAACAAACGCTGGTTATCGTGGCCGCTGCAGCCCGCGCAACGAATGCCGACAACATTCCCTGATAAAATTCTCGCGGTGAAATTCATCGAAGTGACCAACCTCAGGAGTATTGCGATGCAACGCCAAAATCATTCGAGCGGTTCGAGCTGGGAACCGATCGTCGGCTACTCGCGCGCGGTGCGCGTCGGCGCGCATGTGATGATCGCCGGCACGACCGCCGTCGATGACCACGGCGCGGTGGTTGGTCCCGGCGATGCAGCTGTTCAGACACGCTGCATCCTCGAAAAAATCGGCAAGGCGCTACAGGCGCTCGGCGCCGATCTCAAGGATGTCGTGCGCACGCGTGTTTTTGTCACCGACATCAGCGGCTGGGAAGCCGTGGGACGCGTGCATGGCGAAGTTTTCGGCACGATCCGGCCAGTCACGGCGATGGTTGAAGTCAGCGCGTTGATTGCGCCCGATCTGCTGGTGGAAATCGAGGCCGACGCCATCATCGCCGACGCCGCGACAGCCGCTGGATGATCGCATTGGAAATCGCGATCGGCGTTGATCGCGAAGCACGCGCAAACAGTTTTCGCCCACCTCGCCCCGTTACAATTGCGACATGGATGTTTCTCACCTGCTAGACGATCTCAATGCGGCCCAGCGCGATGCCGTCAGTGCGCCGCTCGGCCATTATCTGGTGCTCGCGGGCGCGGGTTCGGGCAAGACGCGCGTGCTCGTGCATCGCATCGCGTGGCTGCTGGAAGTCGAACGCGCTTCGCCGTTTTCCATTCTCGCCGTCACCTTCACCAACAAGGCCGCGGGTGAAATGCGCGCGCGTTGCGATGGCCTGATACAGCACGGCACGCGCGGCCTCTGGGTCGGCACGTTTCACGGCATCGCGCATCGATTGTTGCGCCAGCATTGGCGTGAGGCAAAACTGCCGGAGACGTTCCAGATTCTGGATTCCGACGATCAGCTACGCATGATCAAGCGCATCATCGTCGCGATGGGCCTGGACGAGGCGCGTTATCCGCCGCGGCAGGCGAGCTGGTTCATCAACAATGCCAAGGACGAAGGCAAGCGCGCCGATGCGATCGATGCCGCCGGCAATCCGCAGACGCGGGTGATGCTGGATATTTATCGCGCCTACGAGGAAGCCTGCCAGCGTGCCGGACTCGTGGATTTCGCCGAGTTGCTGTTGCGCTCGCACGAGCTCTGGCTCAATAACGAGGCGCTGCTCAAACATTACCAGCAGCGTTTTCAGCATCTGCTGATCGACGAATTTCAAGATACGAATACGCTGCAATATGCGTGGATTCGCGTCCTGGCAGGAACCACGGGAAAGGTTTTCGTGGTCGGCGACGATGATCAGGCGATCTACGGTTGGCGCGGCGCGCGCGTCGAAAACGTGCAGCATTTTCTGCGCGATTTTCCGAGCGCCAGAACCATCCGCCTCGAACAGAATTACCGTTCGACTGCGACCATCCTCAAGGCCGCGAACGCGATCATCGCCAACAATCCGCAACGTCTCGGCAAGCAACTCTGGACCGCCGGCGAAGACGGCCAGGCGATCGAGCTATACGCCGCGTACAACGAGCAGGACGAAGCGCGGTTTGTCATCGAACGCATTCGCAACTATGTGCAACAAAGTGGAAAACGCAGCGATTGCGCCATTTTATACCGCTCGAATGCGCAGTCGCGCCTGTTCGAGGAACAGCTGATCCAGCATGGCATTCCGTATCGCGTCTACGGCGGGTTGCGCTTTTTTGAGCGCGCTGAAATCAAGGACGCGCTGGCGTATTCGCGTCTGATTGCAAATCGTGCCGACGATACCGCGTTCGAGCGTGCGGTGAATACGCCGCCGCGCGGCATCGGCGATCGCACCCTCGACGCGCTGCGTGGCCGTGCGCGTCGCGACGGCCTCACATTGTGGGATTCGACCTTGAACGAGCTCATCTCGGGCGACTTGGCCGGTCGCGCGAAAAACGCACTGAAGGCATTTCTGACCCTGATCGACGAAGCCGCGAGCGCGACCTTCGAGTTGAGTCTGGCCGAGCAGATCGATCACATGATCGCGCACACCGGATTGCGCGATTTCTACGAAAAAGACGCGCGCGGCAGCGCCGAATCGCGCGTGGAAAATCTCGATGAACTGGTCAACGTCGCTGGCCGTTTCGAGCGCACGCCGGAAGACCTCGAAGCGAACATGTCCGAGCTCAGCGCATTCCTCTCGCACGCGGCACTCGAAGCCGGAGAAAACCAGGGCGAAGCTTGGCAGGACTGCGTGCAGCTGATGACTCTGCATTCGGCCAAGGGACTGGAATTTCCGCTGGTGTTTCTGGTCGGCCTGGAAGACGGTTTGTTTCCGAGCCAGAAGTCGCTGGACGATTCCAGCCGGCTCGAAGAAGAGCGCCGCCTCGCTTACGTCGGCATCACGCGTGCGCGCGAACAACTGGTGCTGTGTTACGCCGAATCGCGGCGGCTGCACGGCATGGAAAGTTATAACCGACCATCACGCTTTCTGACCGAGCTGCCGCGTGAATTATTGTATGAAGTTCGACCGCGCGTGCAGGTGTCGCGCCCCGCTTATGTGCGCCAATTCGGCGTGGAAGAATCGGCCACGTTGCGGCTCGGTCAGCGCGTGACGCACGCGAGTTTCGGGCCGGGCGTGATCACGGATTGCGAGGGCAGCGGCGGGCATGCGCGCGTGCAGGTGAACTTCGAGAATTCCGGAACGAAATGGCTGGTGCTGGCGTACGCGAATTTGAGCGTTGCATGAAAAACGGCTCGACACGCAGGCCGAGCCGTTTGCAATAAATCAGCTCAACCGCGATCGCGACGACTGCGAAATTCGCCGAGACTCTCGACCACTTCACCCATCAGCGGCTCGATCGCTTCGCGCGCTTTGTCGTCGGCGTTCAACGTGGTGAACATGACTTTTTCGCTCCAGCCGCTGCCGATCATGTTGCCCGAAACGCGGTAAGCGCGAATCGCGACCTGTGCGGTATACAACGTCGAACTTTGTCCGTAATAAGTCATTTCCTGACTGCCGACCGGACGTGCGTGCACGAACACCACTGCATCCACCTTACCGACGCGTTCCAGCGTCTGCAGGATGCGCGCATATTCCGGGCGCTCGCCGCGCAACATGTGGCTGACGCGCGGCAATGCGGCTTGATCGATCACATGAAAACCAAGTCGCTTGAGGCTGGCCATCACGATCTGCTCGGCGGGTTCGGCGACCGCGCTATCGCCACCGGAGATTACCGCAATCGTCGGCACGTGCGGTTTCGGTGGCGCGCTGATCGGTGCATTCGGCGTATTGCGCGCGAGCATTTCGGCTTTCTCGTTGCGATGTTCGGCACGGCGTTCGTCGGCGATAACCGCGACACCGCTGGTGCTGACCGTCACGTTGTCACCACCGTCCTTGACGCTGACACCTTGCGCGCCAATCACCACGCTGGTAGTTCCATCCTTCACCGCAACGCCATTCGCCCCGACCATGACGCTGCTGCCGCCATCGCCAGCAATTGCGCTGCTGCTGTCGGCGACGGCTGCAGGTGCGGGTGCATTGGCGTTATTCGCGCCAGTGGCCGCCGTGAGTCCGGCATCGCCATCGCCAATCTGCGCGGTGGCGGTGGTGGTCGCAGCTACGTCGTTGGTTGCGGGTGGCACCGGCGCTGGCGGCGCGACCGGTGGCGCGGGAGGAGTCGGCGCCGCCGGTATTGTGGAAGTGACGGTTACCGCCGGCGTGCTGGTCGTGGTCGATGATGTGGACGCTGCATTGCTGGCCGCGCCCGGAATCATCGCGGCGATATTTTCGGTCAACGTCTTCAACGCCGGAATCTGATTACGGAATGCAAACGCCGCACCGCACAGACCGAGAATCAGAATCGCCGCAACCGCCCACGGTAACGCCGAGGATTTACGCTGCGGTGTGGCATTGCGCGTGAGCACCGATGCATGCACCGGTGCTGCGGCACTCGCCGGTACTGGTGTCGGCGAGACCACCGTCGCCGCGGCAGAAGAAACCGGCACCGGAGTAGCGGCACGCGGCAGCGGCACCGGCGTGATCTGCGTCGGCATACCGCCGGTGGGATACGGCGTGGGTTGCGTGCTCGGCAGCGGACGTTGTCCCGAAGCCGGCGTATTCGGACCGATCAGGCTCGACGCCGCATCCGACAACTTGATCGGCAAGTTCAACGGAGCGCCATTCGCGACCAACGGATTGCGACCGAGATCGGCAATCAGTTCCTGGCAGCTCTGGTAACGGTCGGCAGGATCCTTCGCGATCATTTTCTGCAGTACACGTGCGAGATCGGCGTCGACCTGATCGTTGAGCTGACGCACGTCCGGGATTTCCGCACGCACGACTTCGAGCATCAGGCCGAGCGGCGATTCATCGGTGAACGGCATACGCCCGGTCAGCATTTCGAACAACACGATGCCAAGCGAGAAAATATCCGAGCGCTGATCGACCGGTTTTGCCAGGCAAACTTCCGGCGACAGATAACCCGGTGTGCCGACGAACTCGCCGGTGGTCGTGAGTTTTTTCGAGATGTCGTGGCTGACCAGCGCGATACCGAAGTCGGCGATCTTGATGCCGCCGCGCTGCGTGACCATCAGATTGGCCGGCTTGATATCGCGATGAATCACGCCGCGATCATGCGCGGTCGCCAAGCCTTGCGCGGTCTGATAAATCACCTTCGCCGCCTGCTCGACATCGAGTTTGCCTTCGCGCTTGAGCACGCTCGAAAGCGCTTCGCCCTGCACGAATTCCATCACGATGTACGGCTGGCCGGCATCTTCGCCGATGAAATAAATCTGGATGATGTGAGTGTCGTTGAGCGCCGCCATGCTGCGTGCTTCGCGCAGGAAACGCTCCTTCACCGCCGGATCGTGTGCCAGCGAATCTGCCAGCACCTTGATCGCGACGTATCGATTCAGCGAATTCTCGTAGCCCTTGTAGACCACGCCCATGCCGCCGCGGCCGAGTTCGGCGACGAGATCGTAATGGCCGAGTTGCGTTTTCATCTCAAGCTCCAAGGCGCTTTGCGCCGGTTGACCGTGGTGAAATACTAGCACTGTCCGCAGCGGCATCTCGTGCGGTACTTGGCGACTGCGGCGTGTCCAAGTCGACGGTTATTATGTGATGCGTTTCACATTATGCTGCCGAATCGCATTTTCTCGCATAAATGGCAGAAAAACCGCAAGATAAAAGCTGCGGCGTTGCAGCATCCGCGCGCGTAATGCTGATGGCGTCGAGCGGGCTTGCGCGCTGCAGAACTCCGTCGTTATCTCTCCGAATCGATCATCCCGGCAATGCAGATCAACCTGAAAAACACCTCTCGGCTGCTGGCCGGCCTGACGCTGGTACTGCTTTTGCTTGCAGCCGGCCGTGGTATGGCGATGTGGGCGCATCAGCCGCTGGTCGCGCTGGCGAATAATTTCGATCAGGTGCGTTATACCGCGTGTCTGGATATCTATCCGTACCGCCCGGGCGTGGCGCCGGACCGGAACAGCTACGAAACGCCGCTGGAATACTTCAGCGCGCAGTCTGTTCCGGATCAGGCTTGCTACTGGACCTCGGAGTTGCTGTTCATCGCGCCGGTGGCATTGCTCGCGCGCAGTAAATCGACCACCGGCGATACCGCGGTGGTGTCGGTGCGCTGGGCCGGCGCGTTGCATCTGGTCGTCTGGCTGTTGTCGGGTGCGGCATTCAGTTGGTTGTGGTGGCGAGCAGAACAATCGGAGTTGGCTTGCGCCAATGCTGCTTTTCTCGCGCTGATTGCGATGGATCCGGGCAACACGATTTATCTCAACACGTTCTACGCCGAAGCGAGCGCATTGATGTTTTTGTACAGCACGGTGTGCCTCACTTTGCTCATGGCGCAACAGCCACGTCGTGGGCTGGCGATATGGCTGACGATCTCGGCATTCCTGCTCGGCATGAGCAAGTTTCAGCATCTGCTGTTGCCGCTGCTGCTGGCGATGCTGACCTGGGCCGTGGCTGCGATCAAACACCAACCTTGGCGTCGTGCGGTGCTGGCGTTGGGTATCGGCGGTGCGATCGCGCTGTGTCTTCAACTCGTCAATTCGCAGCGCGACAATAGCCTCAACAGCAACATCAATCTGGTCAATCGCACCGATGCCGTCTTGAGCGCCGTATTACCCGCATCCGCTGATCCCGCGCTGACCGCGCAACGCCTCGGCTTGGCCGCCGACTGCGCCAATTTTCGCGGCAAGTCGATCTATCAATTGCACGCCGATCCGGAAAAAGTCTGCCCCGGAATATCTGCGGTCGGCCCGTCGCGGGTGCTCGGTTTGTTGTCCAGCGAACCCGGAACGCTGGCGCGCATGTTCGCCGATGCGCCGTGTTCGATGTTGCCGTGGATTCCTGATTATCTCGGCCTGGTCGGTGATACAAAACTGGCGCCGTTGCCAGCGGAGTTTTTCAGCTTCGATCGTTTGCTCAAGGCGCCGTGGATGCCTTACATCCTGTTATTACTGCCGCTGCTCGCAGTCGTGCCGCTGACACTCGTGGCGCGCCGCGGCGATTCACCTGTAGTGTTGCTGTTCGCCGTGATGTGTGGCGCGACGGCGTGGTCGTGTCTGCTGATCGCGATCCTCGGTGATGGCCTGGTCGAAATCGCCAAACACAGCCATCTCGCATTTACTGCCGGGTTCGCGTTTGTGCTGTGCGTGCCACTGGTCTGGTTGCTGCGCCAGTTACGCGGAGCGCGCGCATGAACCTCGCGCGGCTGAATACAAAAACGCCGCGTTGGCGGATTGTCGTGATAACGATGCTGCTCCTGCTAGGCAGTGTGCGCGCTGGTGTATTGCTGCTCCATGATCCGTTGCTGGCCTACGCCAATAGTTACGATCAAACGCGTTACACCGCGTGCTTCGATCTGTATCCCGAACGCGCCGCGACTATTGCGCCGACGCAGAACAGCCCGGCGGCGCCGTTCTCCAACTATGTGTTCATCGGCACGAACGATCCGCTCTGTTACTGGTCGTCCGATCTGATCTTCCAAGCGACCAGCGTCGCCATTTATCGATTGGTCGAACTCGGCGACGGCCATGTCGCGCATTCGGTGCGGGTGATCGGTGTGCTGCGTTTGTTGGCGTTGCTGGTTGCGTGCATATTGCTGAGTCGCGCGTGGCTGCGCCGTGATCGGCCGTGGCTGGCGATCGCCAATGCCGCGCTGTTGCCGCTGCTTTTCGCCGATCCGGCCAATACGCTTTATCTGAATACGTTTTATGCCGAATGGACCGCGCTGCTGGCGCTGTATGTATGCATCAGCCTGATCTTGATGTATTGCGAAAGTCAACGAAGCAGCAAGCGTTTTTGGTGGCTACTACTGACGGCTTTGCTGCTCGCGACGAGCAAGATCCAGCACATTTTCTTGCCGCTCGCGCTGACCGTGGTGGTTATGGTTGTGGGTCGCTTGCACGGCATGCGTTGGTGGCGCTGGCAGAACGTTGCATTGCTGCTCGGCGCGTTCGCCGGGTTGTATTTTCAATTCGTGCAATTGCAGCGCGATGGCGAAATGATGCAGACGATTCGGCAATACAACAGCGCCGATGTCTTGCTCACCGCGCTGCTACCGGCGTCGTCCGATCCGGTCGCGGCCGCCGCGCAATTGCAGATCGATCCGAGCTGCCTGCAATACATCGGCAAGGCCGCGTGGCAATTGCCGGATCTACCGAATCACGCGTGTCCGGGCCTGATCAATTTCACACGCGGACGCGAACTCGCAATGCTCGCGCAACAGCCGCTGACGTTCCTGCGCATCTGGTGGCTCGGTGCGCAGAATCTGTCGCCGTGGATGGCCGACAATATCGGCCATGTTGAAGGCGACGAGTTTGCCAAGTTGCCGACCGACTGGTTCAGCATGAGCCGTGTGCTGGGCGCTAGTCGCATTCTGCTGGTCGGAGTGTTTCTGCTGCCGAGCGCGGTAACGTTGCTGATGTTGTTGTATCGGCGTTGGCGCAGCTACTCGCAATTCCTGTTGTTCACCGCGTTGATAGCGATGACGCAGCAGACGACCTTGCTGATCACGGTGCTCGGTGATGGCTTGGCCGATACCGCCAAGCAAGGTGGCCTAGCCGTCAACGCAGGCATTGCCTGGTTATTGGTCAGTGCGATCCTGTTGATCGCACGGATCGCGGCTCAGCGTACGCCGACCACACCATCGATTTCGACCAGCAACTCGACGCGACAGACGTCGCCATAAAGCAGTAGCCACGGCGTACCGGCGGGAAGCTGCGCGTGCAGGCCGGCTTCGACCACCGTCCGATCCGCCGAGTCGCGCACATAAATTTTCAGCACGGCGCGGCTCAAATCGGCTGCGGTGCCGTGCTGCGCCGCGCTGCGGAACAGCACGTCGAGATTGGTGAATATTTCATCGAGCTGCGCGGCGCAATCGCCGGCGTGTTGCGAGACGTGGCCGACCACGGCCGCTGTGCCCGACAAATGCAATTGCGCCGGCTGCGTTGGCGCGAGCAAGGCGCGCGCGAATCGCGGCGGCCGTGGCCCGTACTGGCGCGGATAACGATACGCGCTGAGTTGGCGCGGATTTTCCAACGCAACACCGGAGCAGCGCGCTGCGAGCCAATACACCTGCAGAATCTTCTGGCCATCCAGACGGCCAATTGCGGTCGCGGCCGGATAGTCGTCGCCGAAGAAACCTTCCATGCCCGCCGCGCGTCCGGCGCAGAACTGCTTGTAGCGTTCATCGTCGCCATCGCCTTCGGTAATCGCGGCGAGATAATTCCATATCCGCAACACGTGTGGCGTCGCGCTGCCCGCACAAAAATCGCCAAGGGCGCGATACGCCGCCAAGCTGGCCGCATGAATTCCGCCGTGTTCGGCCTCGTTCATTTCGATCACACCGAACAGATATTCGCCATCGCTGGCGTAGCGGATCGCACCGCGGCGACCGCTGCTGACGTTGCCCGACACACGCCAGACCTCGAACAGATTTTGTCCGGGCGACTCCAGCGGCACCTGCAGATAACGCGGATCGATATCGCCACGCGGCGCAGCAGAACCAAATCCGAGCACCGCCAGCACATTCGGTTCGGCCAACAGCGTGGCCGGCGCGACTTCCTCGTAACTTACAGTCAGCGCCGCGAGCTGCGCGCGCACGGTTGCACTCACGAACTGGACTGCCGCAGGCGCGCCGTGGCCGCACGCAATTGCGCGTTGACGATCAGCGAAGGAGTAAGTCTGCGGTAAGTCACGTCGCGTAAAACCTGTGCCGCGGGCTAATAAAAGGTCGCACATGATACATTACAAGACTCTAAGGCGCCCGTTGCGGGCTGGCCTCGAATTACCGGATGTTTATCGATGCCACTACAAACTCCCGCCGAACACGAACTGGCCGAATTGCTGGTCACCAGTCTGAATCTCGATGAGGTGAAAGCCGCCGATATCGATCCCGATGCAGCGCTATTCGGTGCCGATCTCGGTCTCGATTCGATCGATGCGCTGGAATTGTCCCTCGCCGTTTCGCAACGTTACGGCGTGCAATTGCGTTCGGACAATAGCGACAACAAGAAGATTTTTTCGTCTCTGCGGGCGTTGTCCGCGCACATCCAGCAGCAACGCGCGGCCTGAGCGGCATGCGCCTGCGCGCAGGCCTGACCGTGCTGCTGGCCGTGGCTTATCCGTTGCTCGCGCATCTCGGCGCGCTATTGCACAGCGCGGTTCTTACCAGTGGCGCGGTGCTCGTTTTGCTCACCGTACTTTTTTCTGCCGGGCTCTGGCACGGGCGCATTGCTGCGTGGCTCGGCTGGATCGTGCTATGTGCGGCGACGATCGGCTTGAGCCTGCACGGTCACGCGCGTCTGCCGCAATACGCCGTGCCGGTGCTGATCGATGGTTTTGTGGCGTGGCTGTTCGGGCACACCTTGTGGCACGGCCGTGAACCGTTGATCGCCGGCATCATCCGCATCGTCGATGGCGAAGCAATGCTGCAGGATCCTGCAGTGCGCAATTACGCACGACGACTGACTTTGTTGTGGACGCTGTTGATGAGCGCGCTGGCGCTGACTGCGCTGACTCTCGCGCTGTTGTTGCAGCCGGATGGACTGCTCGCATTGTTCGGTATCGCCGCGCCGTTGCCGGTCAGCGCGGCGCAGTGGAGCTGGTTCGCCAACGTCATCAATTACGTCTTGGTCGGTGTCTTTTTTGCGCTTGAATTATTCTGGCGCCGGATTGCGCTGCCGCAGGCGCCGCGCCGCAGCCTGCGCGAATTCGGCCTGCGCATCGCCATGCTGTGGCCGCAATTGCTTCGTGGTGGCGCGGTTGATTCGAGCGGACGACACCATGCCGATTGATACCGCGTTGAATCCAGCTAGCGTTTTTCGCGACACGATCAAAATCGCCGCCGACCACCCGAGTTTGCCCGGACATTTTCCGCAGCAACCTGTGGTGCCCGGCGTGGTACTGCTCGATCAAGTCGCCGCCGCGCTGCAGCGCTGGCGTGGTCTGCAGATCGAACAGCTGGTGCAGGTGAAATTCGTGCAACCGTTGTTGCCGGATCAATCCGCCGACTTGCTGCTGGAGTCGCGTGCTGAGCGTTTTGTATTTGAAATCCGCCGCGATACGCAATTGATTGCGAGCGGATTGATCATGGCGAGTTTGCCTGACTTGGAATCCGCCACATGACGCAGTGGCGCGGACGTCCCGAAGGTGGCGGTCACTTTGCGTTGTGGCTGATCCGCAGCATCGGCCTGCATGCGGGGCGTCGTGTCGCGCGTCTGATCCTGTTTCCGATCACGCTGTATTTTGTGCTGCGTCGCGGTCCCGAGCGTCGCGCTTCGCGAGCGTATCTCACGCGTGTTTTCGGGCGGCGACCGAACTTCTGGCAATTGCTCGTGCACGTGCACTATTTCGCCAGCACCATCCTTGATCGCGTATATCTGCTGAGCGGGAAAATGCAGCATTTCGATCTGCGCGTGCACGGGCTAGAAGAGCTCGATAGCCAGGTCGATCGTGGTTGTGGCGTGTTGCTGCTTGGTGCGCATATCGGTAGTTTCGAGGCGTTGCGTGTGCTCAGCCAGCAACGCCCGGAAATCCGTCTGCGAGTGTTGCTCGACAAGCAGCAAACCCCGGCGATGACCGAATTGCTGCATGCGTTGAATCCGGAAATGGCCGCCAGCGTGATCCACGCCGGACAAGACAGCACCGCCGTCGTGCTGGCGATGCGCGAGGCCGCCGAACAGGGCGCGCTGGTCGGCATACTCGGTGATCGGGCGCGCGGACAGGAGGCGACGCAGCGGGCGACCTTGTTCGGTGGCGAAGCGGAATTTCCGGTCGCGCCGTACCAGATTGCGGCGGTGCTGAAGCTGCCGCTGGTGCTGGCGATCGGGCTGTATCGCGGCGGTAATCGCTACGATCTGCATTTTGAAGTGCTGCACGAATCGCTGCGCATCGAACGTCGCCAGCGCGATGTACAACTGCAAGCGTGTGCCGCGCAGTTTGCCGCGCGATTGGAGCATTATCTGCGCATCGATCCCTACAACTGGTTCAACTTTTATGATTTCTGGAACGAGAAGCTCGAAGCGCCTGCTGCTGCCGCTGGCGATACTGGCGTGCAGCCCGGCGAGCGCGCTTGATGCGCCGACGCTGATCGCTGCGCTCGCGCACTCGCCGCCGGCGACCACGCGATTTGTCGAGGTCGGTTTTGTCAGCATGCTCGATCAACCGTTGCTGTTGCGCGGTGAGCTGACCTGGCGCGGCGATGCGCAGCTGGAAAAACGTATCGATTCGCCGTATCGCGAAACCACGATCATCAACGGCGAAAATGTCGAAGTGCGGCGCGATAAAAAAAGCCCGCGCCAGTTCACGCTCGATCGCGCGCCGGAACTGCGCGGTTTCCTCGCCAGCTTCACTGCCCTGCTATCTGGCAATGCGGTATTGCTACAGCAATATCACACGCTTGCCTTGAGCGGTGATGAACATGCCTGGCGCATCACCCTGACGCCACGCGATGCGGCGCTCGGCAAACGCATTCGCAGCATCGATGTGTATGGCAGCGAGACCGCGCTGCGCTGTTTCAATGTGCAGCAAACCGATGGCGACAACAACGTGCTGCTGGTCGAACAACTCGCCAGCGCCAAGCTGCCGGCGGCGTTGACCTTGCCGCATATGAATGCGCTGTGCAGCGGAGCGGCGAATTGAAATTCGCCCAGCGCGTACCGTTGTTGATGGTCTGGTTGCTGGCGCTCGCCGCGCTCGGCTGGTATGTGCAGCGCAACCTCATCGTGAGCACCGATCTGCGTGGTTTCATGCCGCCGGCACAAACCGCGGATCAGAAATTGTTGCTCGATGAAATCGGTGAAGGTCCCGGTTCGCGTTTGCTCATGCTCGCGCTCGACGGCGCGCCGGAACCGCAGCTCGCCGAACTTAGCCGTGGCCTTGTGCAGGCGCTGCAACACGATGCGAATTTCGTGCAGGTGATCAACGGTGCATTCGATACCGCTGCGCTGGATGAATCGCTGTTGCCCTATCGATTTTTATTGTCGCCGACGCTTGATCAAAACCACTTCGATGCCACGTTTTTGCGTGCCGAATTGGAGCAGCGAGTCGAGGACCTCGGCTCGCCAGCCGCAACGCTTTTGAAGCCGTTGCTCGCGCGCGATCCGACCTTGGAAATACTCAAATTGGCGGAACGCTGGACGCCACCAAAAGCGCCGACTGTGCGCGAAGGCGTGTGGTTTTCAGCGAAGGGCGAAGCCTTGCTGCTGGCGCAAACCAAGGCCGCCGGTTTTGATCCCGCCGCGCAAGCCGTTGCCATTACCGCGATCGAAAAAGCGTTTCACGCATTGCCCAATATCGGCAGCGCAAAACTCGGCATGAGCGGCCCGGGTTATTTCGCGGTTGGTGTGAATGCCCGCACACATGACGAGGCCGAATGGATCGGCCGCATCAGCAGCGTCGGCTTTGTCCTGCTGATGTTGTTCGCGTACCGCAGCTTCAGTGTGCTCGCGCTCGCGGCGCTGCCGATCGCGAGCGCGGCGCTGGCGGGCATCGCGATGCTCGCACTGACGTTTGGCGGCGCCCACGGCATCACTCTGGCGTTTGGGTTTACCTTGCTCGGCGTCGCGCAGGAATATCCGATTCGTCTGCTCAGTCATCGCCGCGCCGGCGAAACTGCGCTTGCGAGTGCGCGCGGCTTGTGGCCATTGTTGCTCACTGCGATCGCGTCGGCGTGCATCGCCTACCTCGCATTTTTTGCGTCAGGCGTGACCGGTTTGCAGCAGCTTGCGGTGTTTACGATCAGCGGCCTGCTCGTGGCGGGATTCAGCACGCGCTATCTGCTGCCGCGCGTGTTGCCGGAGCGCTTTCGCGACGCCGCCGATACGCCGGGCCTCGCGCGCATCTGGCGCTGGCTGGAGAACCTGCCGCGCCCGCGATGGTTGCCGATCGTCGTCAGTGTGATTGCCGCGGCGCTGTTGTGGTTCGCGCCCGCGCCATTTTGGCAGGACGATCTCGCTGCACTCACACCGATTCCGCAACAACAGCTCGTGCGCGAAGGCGAGTTGCGTACCGCGCTCGGTGCGCCCGACATACGTTATCTGCTGATCCTGCAAGCGCCGAGCGCTGACGACGTATTGCAATTATCC
Organism: Pseudolysobacter antarcticus; assembly: GCF_004168365.1. Classification (GTDB taxonomy): domain Bacteria; phylum Pseudomonadota; class Gammaproteobacteria; order Xanthomonadales; family Rhodanobacteraceae; genus Pseudolysobacter; species Pseudolysobacter antarcticus. The sequence goes on along the minus strand of NZ_CP035704.1, from coordinate 4,639,426 downwards.
GAGCGCATGACGCCGCGTCTGGATGCATTGATCGCGGCGGGCGCGCTCGATGGGATCGAGTTGCCGAGTCGATATTTGCCGAGCATCGCGGTGCAAAAAACGCGACAAGCCAACTTGCCGGATCGCCCAACATTGGAAGCCGCGTTGCTCGATGCGCAACACGATCTGCCGTTTCGCGCTGGCCTGTTTGCGCCGTTCGTCGATGATGTCGAAACCGCACGCAAACTTGCGCCGCTCACGCCGCAACAATTCCGCACGTCGCCGCTTGGTGCGAGGGTCGATGCGATGCTCAGCGAGCATAACGATCACTGGCTCGGCCTCGCCACCTTGATCGGCGTGCACGATCCGGCAAAACTTGCGGCGCTGGAAAGTGAAACCCACGGCAGCGTGCGTTTGCTCGATCTGAAGGGCGCGTCGGAATCACTGCTGATCGCCTATCGCACGCGCATCTTGTGGGCGCTTGGCGTCGCGATTTTGCTGCTCGCGCTGACTGTGACGATTGCCCTGCGCAGCGCGCGTCGGGTCTGGCATGTGCTCGCGCCGATGACTCTCGCGACCGTGCTGGTGCTGGCGGTGTTGCGCGCGAATGGCGTGTCGTTGTCGTTGTTTCATCTGGTCGCGCTGACGCTCGCCGCGGGGCTTGGCCTGCACTACGCGTTGTTCTTCGAGCGGCCCGTGCGTGATGCGGCCGAAGCGCGTCGCACCTTGCACGCGACGCTCGTGTGTGTGGTTTCGGCGCTGCTGGTTTTTGCGCTGCTGGCATGCTCGACCTTGCCGGTGCTGCGCGCGATCGGCCTAACCGTGAGCCTCGGCGTCGCGTTCCATTTTTGTTTGTCGATCCTCATGGCGTACGAACGCCAGACCCCCGCATCGGAGCCGCGCGATGTTGCCTAAATCGGAATGGAGTCAACTGATTCCGCATCAGGGCGCGATGTGTTTGCTGGATCGCGTGCAGAGTTGGGATGGCGAACGTATCCACGCACTCAGCGATTCGCATACGCGTTTGGATAATCCGCTACGCAGCGATGGTTTACTGCGCGCGGTGCATTTGTGCGAATACGGCGCGCAGGCGATGGCTGTGCACGGCGCGTTGCAGGCGCGCGAAAAAGGTGGCGCGGCACAACCCGGTTTATTGGTCGCGTTGCGCGACGTGCATTTGCATGCGATCCGAATCGACGACTTGCCGGATGCGCTCGATATCGTCGCCGAAAAACTCATGCACAGTGCGTCGAGCTGGCAATATAAATTCCGTATCACCCATCGCGAAATATTGCTGGCAGAAGGACGCGCCACCGTGATGTTGCGCGACGATACCGCCAACGATGCTGGAGCAGCTCATGAATAATCCCGCGCAGAATAATCCCGTGCGTCGCGCGTTAGTCACTGGCGGCAGTGGCGATATCGGCAGCGCGATTTGTCAGGCACTCGCCGCCGATGGACGCCACGTTATCGTCCACGCGCATCAAGGCAGCGAACGTGCTGACGCGGTGGTCGCGGCGATTCGCGACAATGGCGGTTCCGCCGAAACCGTGAGTTTCGATCTGACCGATGCCACGGCCACGCGCGCGGCACTCAACACGTTGCTGGCCGACGGCCCGATTGCGATCCTCGTGCACAACGCCGGCATCCACGACGACGCACCGCTGGCGGGCATGAGCGATGAACAATGGCGGCGCGTGATCGATATTTCACTGCATGGATTTTTCCACGTCACGCAACCGCTGCTGCTGCCGATGGCGCGTTTGCGCTGGGGCCGCATCGTGAGTCTGTCGTCGGTCGCGGCGGTGCTCGGCAATCGCGGTCAGGCCAACTACGCCGCTGCGAAATCCGGATTGCACGGTGCCTCGCGTTCGCTCGCGCGCGAGATGGCGTCGCGCGGCATCACGGTGAATGTGGTCGCGCCGGGCGTGATTGCCGGACGCATGACTGCCGACACATTCACTGCCGAACAGATCAAGCAACTCGTGCCCGCCGCGCGCGCCGGCACGCCACAAGAAGTCGCCGCACTCGTGCGTTTTCTCAGCAGCGAAGACGCCGGTTACATCAACGGCCAGGTGATCGGCGTGAATGGCGGTATGGGCTGATCGCCGCGCTGTCGTCGGTGAAAATTCACACGGCGAAATGATCGTCGTAGACTTTGCGCTCCTCGAACGGAGTTGCCGCCATGCTTAACACGTTGCTGATGTTCGCCGCGCTTGCTGGCGCCGAACCGGCCGTTGCCACCGATCCATTGCAGCCGCTCGCATTTCTGGTCGGTGCATGTTGGGCTGGCGATTTCCCGAAGGATGGCGGTCGCGATACGCATTGTTTCGAGCCGATGTTCGGCGGCAAGTTTGTGCGTGATCGACACGTCGTGCGCGGCAAGCATCCCGACTATTCCGGCGAGACCATTTATTCGTGGTCGTCGAAACAAAAGCAGATCCAGTTCAGCTACTGGAGCAGCGATGGCGATGTCGAAAACGGCGTGGCTACACCCGTAGCTGACGGATTCGATTTCCCCGAGCATCACCTGACCGAACCCAAGGAAATCACCATGCGCGCACGCTGGCGCAAGCTCGATGCCGATCGCTACGAAGCGATCGAGGAGCAGAAAGACGGTGCTACCTGGAAGACGATGTGGAAGGTTGAATATCAGCGTGTGCCGGCGGTGAGTCCGGATAGCGGCGGGCATTGATTGCCGCTTGCAGGCAGGCATAAATGTTGAATCAGCCCTGCGGCGACTCGCGCAGTGTGGAATGAAATAGCGCATTGAGGCTGGAGATTGCATTGGGCGGATGCGGGTGTTCGGAGCTGTAGGTTTCGAGGCGTTGCAACTCGGCTTCGATGAAGGTGTTGATGCGGGTTATCGGTTCGGAGAGGCCCAATTCCGGCGCCGCACGTTTTTTTTCTAGCAGCAGCGCGATGTCGCGCAACAGATCGTCGTGACCTTCGATCAGATGCAGCAGTTTCTCGAACTCGATCGGCGCGGCCGAACCGTAACGTTCGATCCAGCGCACCGACAGCAACGGGCGCAGCGCATAAAAATATTTCTTCAACGGCACCGAATCCGCTCGCAGATAACCGCGGTAGTTGGTTTTCGCCATGCTGCGGTAGTGATGGATGCCGCGCTCATTCGAGTAGACCGCCGGCAACAGCGCGCGGGCGCCAACGGCAAAGCCACCGGATTCAATGTATTTGATCGGCGACTGTATCCATTCGACAAATGCCGGATTCGATTTCCAGAACAGGCGTAGCGCCTTGCGCAAGTCCCAGCCGTTGAGATCGATGTCGTCGGTGATGTCGTACTCGATCACGTCGCGACGTTCTTCGAGATCCACGGCCAGATACCAGTCGGCAGGGCGGGCGTAGATAAAACGAACATCAAAGTCGCTGTTCGGCGACGCAAATCCCCAGGCACGACTGCCCGACTCGATGGCCAGAACGATCCGCACACCTTGGTCTTTCTCGGTAGCCGCGAGGCGGCGCATGATTTCTTGATGGATATCGGCTGGAATCATTGAGCATGCCTGAATTATGGTGCGGAGCTATTTAACGGCCATCGTCTTGCATGTTATTTGCTTATACGCATGCCAGATCACCCTGCTAGTCGGTAATCTGATTTGAAGGAGATTTGGTTCGATCAAGATATAGCTTCCGGCCCTGGATTTCGCACAGGGCGACCATTTTATCCAGATCAGTGGGTCGGATGAGCGGCGCAGCCGCGTTATCCGACATTCACTAAGGTTAATTGCCACCATCGCGTCTCGGCTGTTCGTCGTTCTATCGCCGCAAGGCTTAGCGCATAACCACCTTTTGAGGTGGCGATTTGCCGGCATCTACGCGGTGCAGCTTACGCGCTGGCCGTCGTATGATTCGGCGCAGGCCACGGATCGGCCCAGGCCGGAATCAGTTTCAGCGTATCGAGCCAGCGCACGATATGCGGGAATGCCTGCATCGGCATCTCCGATTCGCGCCAGTAGTGCGCCATCGACGCGAGCTGGAAATCGGCGATGGTGAGCCGCTCGAACGCGACGTAGTTGCGGTCTTGCAGATGACTGTTCAGCACCTTGGCAAACTTGTTGAAGTCGGCGATGGATGACTTCAGCAACTCATGATCCGGCGCGCCTATGCCGAACGTCGACTTCACCACGTGCTCGAAATAAAACGGCGCCACTGCCGGCGACCAGTGACCATCGTTCCACGACAACCAGCGCAGCACTTCCACCTGTTCGCTCGGATTGTGCGCCGGCCACATGTCGGAACCCGCCTTGATGCACAGATAGGCCATGATTGCCGACGCCTCCCACAACACCAGATCGCCATCCACAAGCGTCGGCACTTTTTTGTTTGGATTCAGCGCGACGTATTCCTGCGCACGCAATCCGCCGGCCATCAGATCCATTTCGACGAGCTCGGCGGCGATGCCAAGATGCTTGACCAGCGCCAGCACACGTCGTGGCGCCTGCGCCTTGATCCAGTAGATTTTCATGAGCGTGTTCCGTTGATTAGGCGCCGCTACTTTCCACTGGCGCCACGTTGAAATCAATCAGCAGTCAGTTCATCGGCAAAAACCAATCGAACGGTGACCGGGCAGGGTGACTTTTCAGAGAATTGCGGCACGGGAAGGTTTCGCTGGCGAGAAAATTCGGAATGGTTCGTTCCACTGCAAGAAGTGCTCACTCTTGCACCGTGGAGACGATGTCCTTGAAGAACGCATTGACGCGACGTGCAACTTGTAAATCGCCATAGGCGCCAGCCGTGATCACTACCGCCATATCCAAATCAGGCGCGACAAAAAGTCGTTGGCCGCCATTCCCAAACGCCGCACTCCACGCGAGTTGTTGGCCTTTCCATTCCACGGTGCCCGTCCACCATTGATAGCCATACTGCATTCCATCAAAGCCGGTGCTGATACGTGGCTGCAGAGCGGCTGTGATCCAATCCGCCGGAACAATTTGTTGACCCTGCCACTGGCCATGGTTCAGCACCATGCGGCCGATCTTGGCCATGTCTCGGGGGCGCATGCGCAACCCGCTATTGGCCATGGGCCGACCATGCAAATCGGCGACCCACTCCCAATCAGTGATGCCCAAGGGCTCAAACAGCGCCTTTCGCGCGAAGTCCTTCCAGGGTGTTTGAGTGACCCTCGTGAGAATCTCCGCAAGAACGACCGTGCCGCCACTGTTGTAGTTGAATGTGCTGCCTGGCGCGACCACTACAGGGCGACTCAACACAAAACGGTAGGGCGACCGTTTCCACGCAAGGCGATCCTCGTCGTTTGGAAAACCTCCCCCCTCACTCCACTCAAGCCCGCTGCTCATCGTGAGCAGATGTTCCAGGGTGATGGCCTTGAGTTCGGGTGTCGCTAAATCTGTGTACACCGGATAGAAGTCCAGTACCGGCGTTGCCAGGCTCTTGATCTTGCCCTGCTGCTTGGCAATACCTAACAGTAGACTGATGACGCTCTTGCCCACGGAGCGCGTGTCATGCATGACCGTGGGGCCAAAATCTTTTTCGCGTGCGAAGAGACTGTACTGTGATTTGTCCTTGCCCCGCCGATATAGCTCTGCAACCAAGCGCCCATGCCGTTCAACAATAACGCTGTGTATGTTGGTTTCCCCACTCATCATGCGTCCAAGCAACGCATCAAGTCGTGCGGCATCAAAACCCGATTTTGCCAATTCTTCTCTTTCCCACCCATCATCAATGATCGCTGGAACGGCATATTGCGTTTCCGACGTATGCCCAACGATAGGTAGCAAGATCAATGGCAACGCGACAAGGCACTGAGTAAAAATACAAGCAAAACGTGCAACCAAATTGCATTGTGAAATCACAAACTGCTCCAGTGCGATCTGCGTATCGGCATATTGAATGATTGCTTGGCGTTCAAGCCCAGTGTGGTCTTAAAGTTCGAGTTGAGCCGCGGCTCGACGCAAGTGATGCTTCCTGAAAGGCATCCGTTCGATGGAGGGGTCAGGTGCCTGCGACGCGCGAGACATGCTCGTTCACCAAGGACGCCATTCCCACTGACTGCGCATCGTCGCGGGCGAGCAATCCGGCGACGACACCGAGCTTGTCGGGTTCTGGCCGGTTCTGACTGACCTTCCACTTTCCGACCAGCTTTGCGATCGGGATTTCAATGCCAACGATCGCGTTCAGCAGTTGTTCGATGAAGTCTTGCGGGGCGTCGGATACCTTCCACGGAAGCGCTCGGCCGGCTTCATGCGTGTTACTGAGCTGGGTGACGTGTTGGAGCAACCAGTCACGGTCTTCGATGGTGCGCGGCACCCCGTGTGCATGAACGACGACATAGTTCCATGTAGGGACGGCCTTGCCATGCTCGTGCTTGCTTGGATACCAGGATGGCGTGATGTAAGCCTCGGAACCTTGGAAGATGACTACGGAATTGACCGTGGTCGAGAAGGACTGCCAGACACGATTGCTGCGGGCGACATGCCCGATTAGCGTGCCATGTTCCCCGCGAGAAGAATCGAGGAGAAATGGGATGTGGTTGGCGAGAAGTTCTCCATCAGCTTGGGTCACCCACGCACCCAGCGGATGGGACTTGATCAGCGAATGCAGGACAGCAGCGTCTGTTTCTTCGTGATGCTTGGGTACGTACATGGAATTTCAGGGTTGTGACTGAGGGGGCGAACGCTTGAGCGAATAGTCAGCCAAAGCTTACACGCGAGTCGTGACGACGCACAATCGAAGGATCCATCGCTTCGGCTTGAATGAATTGTCAGACGCTGATCGCTGCTTGGAGAGCGGCCTCAGCGTGCAGTGTCGCGGTATCAAATAGCGGCACTTCGCAACTCTTCTGATCAATCAACAGCGGTATTTCCGTACAACCGAGAATGACGCCATCGGCGCCATCAGCCACGAGCTGGTTGATGATCTCCAAATAGGACTGCCTAGACTGCTCGGTAAAAATTCCTCTCACCAGTTCTTTCACAATAATGTCATGGACTATCGCTTGATTAGCTAGTGTTGGTACGACTGTTGAAATTCCTGCGGAAGACAGATGGTTTTTGTAAAACTGTTCGGCCATTGTGAATTGTGTCCCGAGCAGACCAACCCGCAACAGGCCCGCTTTGCGTATCTCGGCTATTGTTGGTTCCAGAATATGCAAAAGCGGCAGATCTGTCCCATCCTGCACTTGGTCAAATACTTTATGCATGGTGTTTGTGGCGATCACCCCTAAATCAGCACCCGCATCTTTAAGCTTATTGGCGATATTTGCGAGATCTTTCGCGATCAAATCCCAACGGCCTTGAGCGCGCCAAGCATGGTATTGCTCAAGGTTGACGCTATAAATAATGATCTCCGGATAGCCACAGTCGCCGAATCTGGCTACATAGGATCGGGTGATATGTGAGTAATAGCTGACGGTCGATTCTGGACTTAATCCGCCAATGATCCCAATTTTTTTATGGGCTTTTTTAATCATCTAATTTCCAAAAACAGGAATGCCTGGCGGCGGCTAACGAGGTTAAAAAAAAGTTTGTTGACGTTTGGACCCAGCCTAGTCTTCGATCGGGCCGCTCTCGTTGCCGCTCGGCAGCAAAATCGTGGCGACCGCTATCACCTCGCCCTCGTGAATCGTGATCTGCAGTTCGCTCCGGCGAGAAAGACGATAGGAGATCATCTGCATCGGTTTGCCGCTTGCGGCGTTGGTGCCGACGTTCTTGGTCTTGTCCGGCTTGCCGAATCTGGCTTCAATTTCGGCAACGGTGAGATCGACCAGCGTTCGCTGCCAATCCATCAAGGTGGCAACAGCCGCGCGCGGCTCCGCGGGAAGTTTTTCAAGCGCAGGAAACCGATCCGGATTGGCGCTTGCCACCACGCTAGCTGCGATGCTGATGGCGAACAGAGCGTAGCGAAGTATTTTCGACATGGGTTGAGATCTGCGTGAGTGACCGTGGACGGAGCAAGCTGACATTTGATTTTAACGGATCGCGCTAACGCGTCCGCTTCTACGCAGAATCAGGCCGAACGATTGCCGAGATCGAAACGAGCCGCGGCGGGACAGAGAACGGCAAGCACCACCGCGATGAGGAAAAGAGCCAGCACATCGCCGTACAAGTGGCCGATATGTTCCGGGTTGCTCAGCGCCTGCACCGCCATGATGAGGCCATGCACCACGCTCGACCAGATCGTGAAAGAGATGAGGCTCAGGTGCCGCGCCGGGTCTTTCGCCGCGATAAAGAGGAACACGCCCAGCGTCGCGTAGATCCCGATGATCATCTGCAGATAGTGCGATTGCGCCGCGCTCCACGCCCAGCCACTGGGCCAAAGGATGGTGAGTGGATAGACGCCAAAAACCAGAACAAGACCAAGAACACGCAGCGCGAGCTGCAAGTAGCTGAGACCCGTGGTTTCGTTCATCAGGGTGTCTTTGGTGAGGAATGGGTAGAGTTCGTAGGTCGGATGAGCGGCGCAGCCGCGTTATCCGACAATTGCAGGATAAATCCGCGTCACGAGAATTACGATCGTCGCATACGGGGCTCCGCTCGCTGTCAATCGTCGGAAGGCGCTGTGCTTTTCCGACCTACGCGCTTGCTCGCAAGAATCGAAAGGATCAAGGGCGTTGGCGATGGCGCACGCACAAGGCGATCGTCACGCACACGCACACACACACGCACACGCACACGCACCGCATGTGCGAACGCGTCGACAGCGCCGAAGGCCGAGCGAATTACGCACGGCGCTTCGCCACCGTCGACCCGTGTTCGGCAACCTACGTCACAATAAACGCCTCAACCGCTTCACGCTGCGCGGCCAGAGCAAAGTCGACTGTCAATCGAAGCTGTTCGCCCTCGTGCACAACATCGAGAAATGGGCTAACTATCCTTCTCGAATGATGAGTTGGGCAATTGTTCGTTACATCACTGCTGCAATAAATCATCAGGAACAACATACCGACTACCGTCATAACTCAGAATTTTTCCATCTACAATTAAATCTGCAAAACCTTTGTGACGTGTTTTTGCAATATCAACTGTTATTAGTTGATTAGTCTGATTTTGTTCGCATTCATTTTTTTCATTACACTCTTCGCTGCTTGCACTATAACCAATGGCAAGTTTTTCCAAGATGGGTCGAATTCTGTTTCCTTCAGTAACATACAAATTTAATGAATAAAGAGTCTCTCCTGCATGATAGTGAGGCCTGTATTCAGAAGAGCGTATGCCAAAGGCCCTTACTTTTGGGGTCAACCAATATCGCCCTGTATCAATCGACTCGATATTGAAAGAAGTATCTCCTAGTTCTCCTTGGCTTAAAATATGTCCACTGTTTATATCGATCAGATATATCTGGTGATCCATCACCAGGAAGGATTTTCTGGTCTCATTTGGTTTCGATTTGCAAATCGATCCTATCCACGAGTCTGATTGATCTCCTTTAGATTCCAAAGCCTTCTTTGCAAGATTTTCACAAGCTTGATCGGCTAAGCATATCGAAGCGGAAAACATCATCGTGATCGCAACTAGCGTTTTAAGCATTAATGAACCTCAAATATTTTTCGCCCAACGCTGGAGTTGAGCGGCGGCTTACATCGGGGCCGCGCAGGCCTTACAGTAAAACGCCAGGGTCTGCGCGGCCCTGATGCCCGTCCGCCTTGAACGAATTGTTAGCCCTTACAGTACTGCCTGATGAGATCAGGCTCAAAAGGACTGCCGAATTTGAGCGACGGAACCGCATCGCGTATGGCAGCAAACTCCGAGGCGGAAAAATTGAATGCACATCTGAGGGTTGTTAACCGACGGAGTCCGTGCAACGGGAGAAGGCCGCCGTTAAGAACCTTTGCGCTGGTTAGCCACAAAAGCTCAAGCCTCTGCAGATCCTTCAGTGGCCAGAGGCTGTCTATTTTTTGGTTAGCCCCCATGCTGCCGCATACGCCGAACTCCTCAAGGCCAGTGAGGCTGTTTGCGAACGTTAGATCTTGAGCTTCTTTTACATTCTCGACTCGTAAAACTCTGAGCTTCGGAAGTTGCTCAAGGTACTTCAAGCCAGTCAGTGACGGACTACTGCCTATATCCAGTACAGCAAGAGACCTGCAGCCCGTCACAGAAGCAATGGATTTGATGGAACTCCATTTAACATTGAGTGCTTCGAGACCTTTGATCTGCGTGGCAGCATCAAAGAGATCTTGGCTCACCTTTGATGAAAAGACCAAGGATTTTAGCTGCAGCGTCGGAAGCAAAGCGCACCAGGCTTTGACTAGTTTGCGTTGCTCACCGGCAGGCAGGTTGGTTTGGGTGCACGAAAGAGTCAGTGCGTCTGCACCCGTAAACTCATCCGGATGAGTGACTGATGGGACAGGAAGGCGCACGGCCCGCCGCCTCGAACCCCAATATCCGTGTTGTAGTTCTTCGCTTGTAAGCATGTCTTAAGGGCTAACGCCTAGGTTAAGCCGCCGGCCGGCTTCTATGGCCGGTCGGCTTGAACCGCTGGTTAGGCGCGGTTACGGGATTACAGCAGACGTCCATCTATTTGTTAGATCGAATGGGCCTTTTGCAATTGCCCTCAGCACTGGCTCTAACGCTTTTTGTTGTGTGTTCACCCAACTCTTCGAATAGTCTGCAAGTTATTGACCGCAGTGGAGCAAAGAAGCTCACAGAAGTGATGCATGTCACCGAGGTCTGGAAGCAATCAGGAAACATCTTTCCATTGTCAGGAATCTCACGAATCATGTCCTGATATGACAACCACCGAACGGGCTTGTCAGAGAAATTTGAAATTACGTGTCCAACATAAAAGCACAACAAATATAGAAACTGCTGTTTAGCAGATTCGTTAAGAAAGACCTCAAATATTGGGTTTGTCTTGATACGAAGTTGATCGAGCAAATAATCGACTCTATCGAGACTTTCCCAGGAACCATCTAAATCTATTTGGTTGAGCGCGGTTCGGTATGAAAGACCACCGGGAATCTCTTCATTAGAGAAGAAGGCCTCCAAGTACTTTTTAGCGCGAATGTTCATGTCCATATTGTTCAAGACTACAGTTGGCTTATGTGGATAAAATCTAACATTCTCGATTCAGACGGACGAGCGCCTAACTAGTATTAGAAATGCGCCGAGTTTCGTGCCCAATTGGTCTAAAGTCAAAAGGCTGGCGCGCGAAAATCAAATATGCAAGTTAAGAGCTCGTATCTTGGGTTATTTTTCATTTTTTGAAAAATTTAGGACGCCTAAATTTTCGATGACGCTTCTCCGTAACTATTACACGACGAAGATAAGATCATTCCACAACAATCGGTGGCTCCCGCCGCGCGCGCAGGTAATTCCCGGGCCGAAACCCGCCCGTCGCCAAACGCCAAGAAATCATTCGCGTAATACGCATCACATCGGCGAACGGGCGGAAGTGACTCGCGCGGCGTCCGTCCTGATAACGTGATTCGATCGCGACCGATACCGTGCGGATACCATGTTCCGCGGCTTCGATGAGGATTTCGCTCTCGAATACAAAACCCGAGTGCGGCAGATTTTTTGCGAGTTCGAGCACTTCACGCGGATAATAACGTTGGCCGCTTTGCGAATCGACAATCGCCTGGCCGGCGGTCCACGAGACAAACCAGTCGGCGACATCGTTGCCGAAACGGCGTCCGCCCGGGGCGTTGTCGCGGCCACGCAGGCGTGCGCCGATGACGACATGACGCGGATATTGCGCGGCGACGGCGAGCAATCGCGGAATGTCATCGGCGGAATGTTGGCCATCGCCATCCATCGTCACCACGCCGCTGCAGCCCAGATTGAGCGCGGCGCCAAAACCTTCGAGCAGCGCTTGCGCCTTGCCTTGCGGCGTGGCGTGCTTGATCAGTGTGACCGGCAAATCGGCGATCTGCGCGAGCGTGTTGTCGCTTGATCCATCGTCGATCACGATCACGGTGGCGCAATGTGTCAGCGCAGCGCTGACGACGGCGCGGATCGCGATTTCCTCGTTCAGCGCCGGAATCACCACGGCTTGTTGGCCGGCGGGTTGGGCGCTTAGGTCGGGCATTCTGAAATCTCCATGCGTAATAACAGCTCGGCGCCTGCGCTCAGGATCACGCCAGTTTGCGGCGCGCCAGCTAGCGCCACAAACAGCGGCAGGCACGACGCCATCGGGTTGGAAGTGTACAACTGTTGCAGCAGCGAACTGCTGAATATGGCGGAGGATGGCGGCGCGCCGTGTTCGATAACCAGCTCGATGCAGGCCACGGATTGCGCGCTGCGGTGGTTGCTCAGTACGAGCGCCGCGCCAAACAACGCGGTGCTGCTGGCCACCTGATTCAATACCGGCGGGCTGGCGATGTCGTACGCCACAAGCAGCACGCTATCGTTGTCGGCTTGCAATTGCATGGCGGCCTCACACAGGCCCGCGCCAAAACTGTGCGGCCCCGCGCTCAGCGCGGTGGTGGGCGTGGTGCTGCCGCTGGCGATGCCCCAATAACCCGCGGCGGCGTTGTGCACCGAGTTGTGGAATTTGGTCGGCGAGAGTTGCGTCGGCGCGCTCGCGAGTGTGCTGCACATGTGATCGGTAATCGCGAGATCGCCGTAGGTGCAAGTGAACACGCTCGGCAGTTCGCGCGGATCGCGCGCCGCGGCGCTGCACGCCTGCGTGGCGACTTCGAGCGCGAGCAGAACCGAATCCGGCGCACGTCTTTTTTCCGCGGCGGCGAGCATGCTCGGCGCGGGTTTAACGGGCGCATCGGTCAGTGCGGGATCACCGCGCAAACAGCCACGCAATGCCGCCAGGTTTGGCAAACCCGCGGCCCAGAAGCCGATGCCATCGACATACATCAACCAACGTCGCGGTGTGTTCATGCGCGACCGAACGCCAGCACGCAATTATTGCCGCCGAAGCCGAACGAATTGCTCAGCACATGCCGCAACGGCTGCATGCGATTTTCGAGATGGATCTGCGGCCCGCACAAACTATCGAGCTCGGTGCTGTTCAAGATGCCCGGCACAAATCGGTGCTCCAGCGCGAGCAACGAAATCACCGCCTCGACGATGCCGGCCGCGCCGAGCGTATGCCCGGTCCAGCCCTTGGTCGAACTTGCGGTGGTGTGCGCGGGAAACATGCTGGCGATCAAGGCGGCTTCGACCTCATCGTTTTTCTGGCTCGCGGTGCCGTGCAGATTGATGTAGTCGATATCGCCCGCCGCGAGGCCGGCCCGCGCGAGTGCGGCATCGATCGCAAGGCGTGCGCCCAAACCTTCCGGATGCGGCGATGACATATGGAACGCATCGCTCGATTCGCCATAACCGAGCAGACGCGGCAGCTCGTCACCATCGTGTGCGAGCTGCAATAAAGCAAACCCGGCGGCCTCGCCGATCGAAATGCCGCGGCGCGCGGCATCGAATGGGCGGCATGGTTCGGGCGATACCAATTCCAGCGAACCGAAGCCGTACAACACGCTGTCGCACAAGCTGTCGACGCCGCCAACGATCGCCGCATCGACAATGCCGGCGCGCAACATTCGTTCTGCCTGCGCAAACACCTTGGCACTAGACGAACACGCCGTCGATACCGTCACGCACGGGCCGCGCAACCCGAGCGCGCGCTGCACAAAATGCACGAGTGAATTCGGATTGTGCAAGCTCGGCTCACGCAGCACGGGCGGAAAATTTCCCGCCGCATCCAGTTCGCGATAACCCTGCTCGGTGGCGCCGATGCTGGCGGTCGACGTGCCGAGAATCAGCGCCACTCTAGTCGCGCCGAAGCGTTCGATGGCAGCTCGCGCGTGATCGATAAAACTGTCCTGATTCAGCCCGAGCCAGGCCAGCCGATTATTGCGGCAATCGAACGCGGCCAGCGACTCGGGCAACTGCAACGTATCGACGCCGCTGACGCGACCGATCCAGCATTGCATCGGCGCGCGCGTAAAATCGTTCGGGCGCAGTCCGCCGATGCGCTCGCGCAAGGCATGCGTATGCGCAGCCACACCTTCGCCGGCGGCGCTGGTGGCGGTGTAGGCATGAATGCCTAGAGGGTTGATGCGAGCAGGCACGCGGATGGTCAATTCACGAAAAAATACAATCCGCAGTATAGGTTGCGGTACAAAGCCATCGCAATGTGTACTCGGGATTGGCCAGCCCAGGTGCCAGCGATCTACCCGGGATTGTCAGCTATCTACTGGGGACAAATTAACGTCGCAAAGGACGCAACAAGGTGGCGAAATATTCTGCGTTTTGTGGGCGAAGCGTGGCATTTACCGATAGGCCGCGCGCTACCAGTGCGGCCAAGGGTTTTGAAACCTGCGGTGCGATTTTGCGCAAGCACAAACCGCTGCTAGAGCGCAGTGGTCGCTGCTGCGTTTCGGCATCTGTGTCGAGGCGTTCGGTGGTGCGCGTGTTGTTGTCGATCCCATATTCGCGGTCAGGAAAACGCCCGCTCAACAGATGAAACATCAGCATCGACAAAGCGTAAATATCGCTGGCCGGCGTGGTGTCGCCGCCATCGAGAATTTCGGGTGCGACATAGATCGGCGTGCCCGCGACGGTCGATTTTGCGACGTGCTGAAAATCCCGAGCCGCGCCGAAATCCAGTAGCACGATACGCCCGCTGTCTTCGCGTAGAACGTTCTCGGGCTTGAGGTCGGCATGGGCAAAACCTTGCCGATGAATTGCCGCCAAGGCTTCGCATAATTGCAGCGCGATCACGATTACATCTCTCGCGCAAAACGGGCCGTTGTTGTCGAGCAGCGTCTTCAGCGATCTGCCTTGCACCCACTCCATCCAGATACCAGCGCGCGTGTCTTCGACAGCGGCGCCGAAAATCCTCACCACGTTCGGGTGATTCACTTTCGCCAGCTTGCGCGCTTCCTGCATGAACTCGCTGGACAAAACACCGGCGTGTTTTTTCTGCAGCTTCAGCGCGACGTATTGATCGAGCAGCCGATCATGGGCACGCCAGATCTCGCCCTGCGCGCCCTCGCCGATTTTTTCGATCACATCGAGGCCGGCAAATCGAAACGCGGTCGCATGCGGTGGAGCGCTATCCGATTTCGATTTTGCCGATCGAAATGCCTCGGTAATTTTGGCGAGCTGACGCAAGCCGGCGTGCGCTGCGGCATCGCTGCCAACCAGCTCTGCCCAGTCGACGGCGTGGCCATCCGCGACAGTCGCGGCGATCGATTCGAGATCGTGCTGTGAGGCGCTCATGAGCGGCAGCATCGTGTCGTGGTGGCTGCGCTCAACCGTGTTTTCTGGCACACGGTACGACACTTCGGTTGTCGTCGAATTCTTCGAGGCCCGCAGCGAGCTTGACCATCGCCCGCGCGATCATCATGCGTACGCCATCGGCGGTTTCGCCCACGGCAGCAGCGATTTCGGCGTAACTCATGCAAAATTCGATGCGCATCACGACGACACTTTGCTGGCGCCGGTTCAAGGTTGCCAGCGTGCTTTCGTAGCGGCGCAGACAATCCTGTCCGAGTACCAGTTCGACCGGCGAGGTCAGGTTCTTGTCGACCAGATCCTCATCGATATCTACGGATTGCGGGTGGCGATTTCCGCGCCGGATTTCATCGCGCAATTCGTTCATGAGGATTTGTCGCAGATACGCCAGAAAACTGCCCTTGCCTTCATTGCGAAACTGCTCGATGCGGGTAAGCGCGCGCATCACGGTGATTTGCACCAGATCTTCCGTATCGCCGAGGCCGCGCGCTTGTGCGGGCAAGCGGCCATGCGCCCATTTACGCAGCGGATCCAGAAAGCGACTCACCAGCGTCTCGCGTGCGCGGGCATCGCCTTGGCGAACTTTCACGATCAGCATCTGCGTCGGCTCATTGCTTGGCGACGGCATAACGGCGGAGAGGCGCACGATATTCGAACGCGATGTTCGCGGCGGCGACAGGGGTGCCGAGCCGGACATTTTCGCCGGAGGAAACTCTTCGCAAAGACGACCGAAAGAATTCATGAATACGCTTTCGTTAGGTGGCTATCGATCTATACGAGATTTAATCGCGAAGGTGACATTTCGCATTCGCGGCCAGATACGCGGACAAAAATAGGGACTGTCGATGACAGAATCCTGCAAGCGGCACGCTCGGATCGGCGGCATTCGGAAATGCGAAACGCTTTTCTTGAGCGAATGATCCGGTAGTTTCGAACATCGTTGTTGCGGCAAGAAATACGAGTGAGCTGTACCATTGCGTCATCGATACCGCGCTGCCGCGCGGGTCGCACCGACACCGCGACGACGACAACCATGAGCCACGAAAAACCAGCACACACCAGCCCAGCTCCGACGCATGAAGCGCCGACTCAAGCGCGTCAGGTAGAAACTTTTCTGCGCGATTTTCAGGATCGCTTGTGCGCGCAGCTCGAAGCCGCCGATGGCAGCGCACAGTTCCGCGAGGATACCTGGCAGCGTGCCGAAGGCGGTGGCGGGCGCACGCGTATCCTGCGCGACGGTGCCGTGTTCGAGCAGGCCGGTGTCGGTTTTTCGCATGTGATGGGCACCACCATGCCGCCGTCCGCGACCGCGCATCGGCCCGAGCTGGCCGGACGCGCGTGGACCGCACTCGGCGTATCGCTGGTGATCCATCCGCTCAATCCGTACGTGCCGACCACGCATATGAACGTGCGTTATTTCGAGGCGCGCAAGGACGGTGCCGAACCGGTCTGGTGGTTCGGCGGTGGCTTCGATCTGACGCCGTATTATCCGTTTGAAAACGACGTGCGACATTGGCACAGCGTGGCCAAAAATCTGTGCGCGCCGTATGGCGACGATGTGTATGCGCGCTACAAAAAATGGTGCGACGAGTATTTTTATCTCAAGCATCGCGCCGAAACTCGCGGCGTCGGCGGTCTGTTCTACGATGATCTGAGCGAAGGCGGTTTCGAGCGTTGCTTCGCTTTCATGCGCGATGTCGGCCAGGGATTTATCGACGCCTATCTGCCGATTGTGGAAAAACGCAAAAGTATACTTTTCAGCGAGCGCGAGCGCGAGTTTCAACTCTATCGGCGCGGCCGTTATGTCGAGTTCAACCTGGTCTACGACCGCGGCACCTTGTTCGGACTGCAATCCGGCGGCCGCACCGAATCGATCCTCATGAGCCTGCCGCCGCGCGTGCGCTACGAATACGGCTACACGCCCGAACCCGGCAGCGCCGAAGCGAAGCTTGCCGACTATCTGGTTCCGCAGGATTGGGTTTAGCGTCTTGCGTCAATCCTATCCGTCATCTCAGCCTGCGCTGGGATGACGGCGTTCTTCAGCAACCGCAGAAGGTTGCCAAGCCAGCTCTCACGCCGAAATCGCCAGCCGCTCGCTGCGATAGACCAGCGCGGCAACCAGACACGCCAGCAACGCGACGATCAATCCGCAGCCGAGACATAGGCCGAGTTCGTTGCTGGTCACGATGTCGCCGCGCACGAGTTTCATGATCAGCAGATGCTGGCCGAGCAGCGGTACGCTCATCATCCATAGCTGCGGTTTCACGGGCAGCACCGCCAGCATCATGGTCGGGATCAGCGGGATCATCATCAACAGTGAGAGAAACGTTTGTGCCTCGCGATAGCTTTTCGCGAACGCGGCGATCGTGGTTTGCAGCGCGGTGATCAGCAATGCCAGCGGCGCCATCACGAGCAACGTGAGCACGATGAAATACGTGCCGAGATGCAATTGAATACCGAGCGTATCGGCCGGAATCAGCTTGCCGCTGAACGCGAACGTGAGCAAGCTCAGGCACAACGCGGCCATCGCAAATACGAACGTGGCGCTAAGTTTGCCGGCCATGATTTTCCAGCGCGCGACCGGGTTCACCAGCAGAGGTTCGAGCGACTGGCGCTCGCGTTCGCCGGCGGTGGTATCTATCGCCAGATACATGCCGCCGTAGAACAGGGTCATGATCAGGAAATACGGCAGCATCGCAAAAATCACACCGCCGCGACTCTGCGGTGTCGACAGATCGCGGCTCGCCACGATCAGCGGCGTC
Organism: Pseudolysobacter antarcticus; assembly: GCF_004168365.1. Taxonomy (GTDB): domain Bacteria; phylum Pseudomonadota; class Gammaproteobacteria; order Xanthomonadales; family Rhodanobacteraceae; genus Pseudolysobacter; species Pseudolysobacter antarcticus. The sequence continues at coordinate 4,621,512 of NZ_CP035704.1, read as the reverse complement.
GATACGCTCAAGCTCAAGCCGCGCGCCAGCGCGCGCATGGTGGCGTTGCGTTGCGCATAACCTTCGAGCATGCGCCGCAGGCGTTCCACCGGCGTGCCGGAATCGCGATGCGAACTGTCGTGCAACAGCTCGACCTGGCTGGTCTCGCCCTTGTTCCACGATTGCGCAAAATCCGGCGGAATACGCAGGATCACTTCTTCATCCTGGTCGTGAATTTTTTTCTCGGGATCATCTACCGCGGGTTTGATTTTCAGCCCCTGCTGGCGCAGCGATTCGATCAGGTTCGGCGCGTATTGCGCTCCGATCACCGAAACTTCCAGCGGTGCTTCGGACTTCTGCACCTCGCGATCGGTCAGCGCGGAGATCAGCACGATGAACAGCAGCGGGCCGAGCAACGGGCCGATCAGCAGCGCGTTGATCATGGTGCGGCGGTCGCGGATGTTCTCCAGCACTTCCTTGAAAAACACCACGAGCATCGGCGATTTCAGATGGATGAATTTCATGCGTGCAGACCTTCTTCCGAGCCGATGATCTTGACGAACGCATCTTCCAGATTGAGTTCGCCGGTGTTCGCGCGCAATTCGTCCGGCGTGCCTTCGGCGACCACGCGGCCGTGCGCGATCACGACGATGCGATCACACAACGCGGCGACCTCCTGCATGATGTGACTCGAAAACAGAACGCAGCGTCCTTCGTTGCGCAACTGCTTGAGGAAACCGCGCATCGTGCGGGTCGCCATCACATCGAGGCCGTTGGTCGGTTCATCGAGAATCACGTTGCGCGGATCGTGTACGAGTGCGCGCGCGATCGCAGTCTTGACGCGCTGCCCCTGCGAAAAACCTTCGGTGCGGCGCGCGGCGATATCCTGCATTTCGAGCGCGGCGATCAGCGCATCGCATCGTGCACGCGTGGTGGCCGCATCGAGGCCGTGCAGCTGCGCGAAATATTCGATGTTTTCGCGCGCGGTCAGGCGCTTGTACAGGCCGCGCGCATCCGGCAACACGCCCAGTGCGCGGCGCACGGTTTCCGCTTCGTCGGCGACGTTGCGACCATCGATTAGCACCGCGCCGCGATCGGGTCGCATCAAGGTGTAGAGCATGCGCAGCGTGGTGGTTTTGCCGGCGCCGTTCGGACCGAGCAGGCCGGTGATTTCGCCATCGCGCGCGATGAACGAAACGCCTTCGGCGGCTTTCACCACACCGAATGCCTTGTGCAGATCGCGGGCTTCGATCATGGCGCGGCTCCGTTGAAATCGAGAAATGCCGGCACCGGCCCAAGCGTATCGACACACGCCGCATCGAGTTTTTTTGCATCCAGCGTGTCGACGAATTTTGCCGCGAGCCGCGGCAGACAGCCGCGCAAGATCACGTTATGGCCCTGACCTTTGGCGATCAGATGACGTCCGTTCGGCAGATTTTTCAACACCAGTTCTGCATTCGCCGGCGGCGTGACCGGATCGTTTTCGCCGGACAACAACAGTATCGATTTATCGGATTTCAGCGGCGTATGGAAATCCGCCGGACGTGTTCCGTGAGGCCAGATCTTGCATTCGGCCTGGATGCCTTCGAGCACCTTGTTGCCGAGTATCGTATCGGCATCTTCGGGCGTCGGCTTGAGCAGGTCGGCATCCTCGGCGCAGATCACGCTGAGCTCCATGCCGCCGGTGATACTCACATCCAGATCGCCGCTGATGAGCTTGCTTTGGCCGAGCAGCGGCGCGTAATTGCCGTGGATGGCCTGATCCAGCGACAGCGGCAGCAACGCTGCCGTTTCGCTGCTGTAGGCGAACAGCCGCACGAGGCCGGCCAGCGTACTTTCGTTGACACTGCGCTGGATCGGCTGGAAGGTTTGCGGATCGGCAATCGTCACGCGGGATGGTGAATCGCGCAGCTTGCCGCGCAATGCATACAGGGTTTTGTACGGATCGCCGAAGCGTTTGGCGCACTCGGGTGATTTATTGCAGTTGACGAAATCGAGCTTGAGCGCGCTTTCGAGATCGCCCGCAAAACTCGCGCCGACAATCATCTCGTTCGGCACCACGCCATCCAGAATCACGCTGCGCACGCCATCAGCATGCGCGCGCAAATACGCTTGCGCCATGCGTGTGCCGTACGACACACCGACCAGATCGAACTGCGGTTTGCCGAGTTTTTCGCGCACGTCTTCGAGATCGCGCACTGCATCGCTGGTAGTGTAAAAACGCGGATCAGCATCGAGCTTGCTCAGGCAATCCGTGAGTTCGCTCTGCATCTGTTCGATCTCGTGATCGACGCCAGCATTGTTTTCATCCTCGTCATCATAGTCTTTCTCTTCATCGGCATGCGCACACTTCAATGCATGCGAACCGCCAGTGCCGCGTTGGTCGAGCAACAGAATGTGATGCGTACGATTCAGCGGCGCCAGCGCGCCGGCCATGCCTGAATACGTTTCGGTCGCGGCCTGGCCCGGCCCGCCGGCCAGATACACGACGATGTCGGATTTCGGCGAACCGGATTCGGCGCGGATCAGCGCGAGGCGCAACGCGATCTTGCGGCCGTTCGGAGCATCACGATTTTCCGGGACCTCGAACGGCGCGCACAACGCCGCCGTGGTCGCGCTGCTCTTCGGCCGCGACAGCTCGCACGCGGAAAAGGTGAGTTGGCCGATGGTGAGATCGGCAGTACCCGTGGCGCTCGCGAGCGCGGAAGCGATAAACAGCGGAATCAACATGCAGTTTCTGTCCATGGGCCACCCTTGTGGCGGCGCGGTTGGCGGCAAACGAATCGAAGTCGCGCGACGATAGCGCCCATCACACGGAGTGACAACTGTGGTGTGCGGAGTTGCTTGGTGGTGCACCTGATCGCGGATCATGGACGCCACGGTCAAGAATGTCGCAAATATTCGCAAGATGGCGTTATCGATACAGACCGACTCGACATGCCGGAATTTAATTGTTGTGACGAACAATAACGTCAACGATTCCACGGTTTGTCGAGCGGGAGGATCCATTCGCAAAATCAGAGGAAATCATCGTCATGCCCAAGTTCGTCATCGAAAGAGAAATTCCCGGCGCCGGAAAACTTTCCGCGCAGGAACTGAATGCCGTCTCGCAAAAATCATGCAGCGTGCTGCAGGGCATGGGCCAGCAGATCCAGTGGCTGCAGAGTTACGTGACCGACGACAAGCTGTATTGCGTCTATATTGCGCCGAATGAGGAGGCGGTGCGTGAGCACGCTCGTCAAGGAGGATTTCCGGCGAACCGGGTTTCGCAGGTGCGCTCGACGATCGACCCGACCACGGCTGAGTGAGCCTTGGCTGATGATTCAAAACCGCGCATGCCTTCCCTGTCGAAGGCGTGCATTGGCGAGAACGCGGGCAAGTCCCTGGACGCGAAAAGCGCTGCTACGTGACTTCAGATCGGTCTTTGCTTTCAAGGCGCAGTCTTGAACGCAGGTAGCAATGCGCCAAGGCGTTTGCCCATTTCCTCACCGAGCGCCGCGGTGGCATTGATCGGGCGGATCATCACTTCGAACTCGACGATCTTGCCGTGCTCGTCGAAACGGATCAGGTCGACACCCTTGAGTTGTTTGTCGCCGACCATCGCGCTGAATTCCAAGGTCACGCTCATGCCATCGCCGCTGATGAATTGACGCTCGTAGACGAAGTTCTTGAAGATCGTGATCACGGTGCCGAGGATCATCGCCACTGCCTGCGCGCTGCGATACGGCTTGAACGCCATCGGCGAGCGGAACAACGCATCGGGATGCAGCAATGCTGGCAGCGCACTCAAGTCGCTGCTTGCGATCATGCGGTGCCATTCGATGAGTGCGTTCCGGACGGTTTCTGGTTGCTGAGCGGTCATGACGTGGGTTTCCTGAAATAGATGACATCGGGCAGATTTTCAAAAGGTATTCGATTATCGAGGCGTAGCAACGCGTTCGGAAACCAGCCGCCGCACGTAGTCGGTGGAATGGGCTGCTGAAATCAACGGATCGGCTGCGAGATTCCAATCGGTTTCGTATCCGTATTCGGCTAGATATTGCTGGAAATGGGGTTTGAAGAAATCGACATCGGTCGGCGTAAACCAGTTGCGCCAGTCGGCGGCGGCGCCCGTGCGCAGGACGCGCGCGTGGATCGGATCCACTTGGCGTCCGGCCGAAAATACGACGCCCAGATGGGCTTCGATGGCAGTAGTTTTTCCGGCGAGGAAATCCTCATATCGATACACGAAATAGGCGGGACGCTGCGCAGCGAACTGCAGTCCGAGATGGTGACGTTTGAGGAAACGTTCGAGCAGGTCTTCGCCCGATAATTGTCCCAATAACGTCAGCAATTCGAGCAACGCAACCGTTGATGGTGACTGGCGCTTGCGTTCGAGGCACTGCAGGAATTCCGCGACTTTATCTTGATCGGTTGCGAACGACTGATCGAAGATGCAATACAGCATGCGGCTGACGAGGTTGTCACGCGGATCGCGCACGAGCAGGATTTTTTTCTCGAAGTCATCGAAATCGGCGGCGCGCAACGAGGGATTGATCAGGATCTTGACCAGCACATCGGTTTCGTTTTGCTGCGTGAATTCGCATGGCTCGAACAGGCAAATGTAGTCGCGCGCTAGCGCATTTTTCACAGCGTAATAAAGTGCGGTTGTGCCGGATTTGGCCTGCCCGGCGATGACGATTTTCATGCGCGCCGATCAGCGCTTGAAACCGAGCACGATCACGCCAGCGCCGACCATGGCAATGCCGAACCATTCGCGCAGGCTCGGGCGCTCGCCGAGAAAGGCGAATGCAAAAATCGCGACCAGCACTAGACTCAGTTTATCGACGGGTGCAACTTTCGAGGCTTCACCGATTTTAAGCGCGCGGAAATAACACACCCACGACGCGCCGGTGGCGAGCCCCGACAAGGTCAGGAATAACCATGTTCGCGGTGGCAGCGCGAGCGGGTTGCTCCATTTGCCGGTGAAATATACAAAGCCGCCGAGCACGGCGATGATCACGAACGTGCGGATCAGTGTGGCGTAATCGGAGTCGATGCCTTCGAGTCCGATCTTGGCGAAGATCGCGGTGAACGCGGCGAACATCGCCGAGAGTAATGCCCAGACAAACCAGCCGTTGCTCGATGCCACCACGTCACTCCCGCCAGTTCCCGACATCGGAGTGACGCGAGATGGGATCGAGTATCGCGCTTGGATGATGCGCGGACAAGCTCATTTAAACAGTAGCTGTCGCGTTATGCCTCGCCAGTGAAAGACCACGCCGACTACCGCGTCGACTCAGCCCGCGCCAGCCAGAATCGCCTTGCCGCATTCCACCGCCGCGGTGCCACTGCGCGCGAGTTCGAGCAGCCGCGAGACGCCCGAGAGTTCCCGCAGAAACGCATCCACGAGTTCGCCGCGACCGGCGAACTGCAAGGTGCGCACGCGGTCGGTTTCATCGATGGTGAAGCTGTGGTGGCGATACAGGCACGCGTCGAGCGCGTCTTCGCGGCCGACCATGACTTCGACTTTTACAATCAGCAATTCCGATTCGAGATGCGCGCGCGACGTGAGGTCGACCACATCGAGCACGTCGATCAGTTTGCGTGATTGCTTGATGATTTGATCGATCACCGCTTCGTCGCCGTAGATCACCAAGGTAAGTCTGGAAACCTGCGGTTCGTGCGTGGCAGCGACGCTGAGCGATTCGATGTTGTAGCCGCGCGCCGAGAATAATCCGGCGACGCGTGCAAGTGCGCCCGCTTCGTTTTGCAGCAGCAGGGAAATGATGTGGCGCATGGTCTGATGACGTCCTTGGCGATGGGGCCACCAGCCTTGCTGCTCGGTTTCGGCTGGGTGGGCGGAACGTGATAGCAGGGTGGAGGACATGGACGAATCTCGATGGAATTATGGGCGGAAAATATTTTTGCGGTGCCGCTCAGAACATGCCGGAGACATTGGTCGCGGCGAGTTCCGGCGGCTTGCGCGAGGCGATGAAATCACCGGTAATCATCTGCGCATAAGCCGCGCCCGGGCCGATCATCGGATACACGCCGGCATCCGGATCGATCATCACTTCGAGAAACGCCGGCCCTTCGAATGCAATGAAATCGGCGATCACGCGCGCGATGTCGTCGGGTTTGTCCAGACGCTGCGCCCAGATAAATCCGTCGGCCTGCGCCGCCTTGACGAAATCCTTCTTGTGCAGACTTTTGTCGGAACCGGCGAAACGGCCCTTGAAAAAAAGTTTCTGCCACTGCCGCACCATGCCGTCGCCGCAGTTGTTGAGTACGACCACCTTGATCGGCAAATCGTAGGTGGTAACAGTTTCGAGCTCGCCGAGATTCATGCGGATGCTGGCGTCGCCGTCGATGTCAATCACGATCGCATCGCGCCGCGCGAACTGCGCGCCGATCGCCGCCGGCAATCCAAAACCCATCGTGCCCATCGAGCCCGACGTAAGCCAATGCCGCGGCTCGCGAAAATCGAAATATTGCGCCGCCCACATCTGATGCTGGCCGACGCCGGTGCTGATGATCGCGCGGCCCTGCGTGATCGCATTGATCGCCTCGATGACTGCATACGGTTGGATCAGCGCGCTGTCGCGATCGTAGTTCATCGCGTGATCGCGTTTCAGTGCAGCGATATGCGCATGCCAATCGCTGAAACGGCCATCGGCGTGCGGCGCAAATCCGCGCGCCGACGCGTATTCGCGCAATCGATCCAGGGCATTGGCAAGATCACCGAGATGATGCCAGTGCACTCTTTTCACTTTGCCGATCTCGGCCGGATCGATATCGATCTGGGCGATGAATTTTGCACCGGCAGCAAATTTTTCCGGCACGCCGGCAACACGATCATCGAAACGCGCGCCGAGCGCGAATACAAAATCGCAATCATCAACGCTGTAATTGGCGTAGGCGGTGCCGTGCATGCCGAGCATGTGCAATGCCAGCGGCTCGGTCGTATCGCATGCGCCGAGACCCATCAGGGTGGTTGTGATCGGAATCGCAAACTCCTGTGCAAAATCGCGTAACGCGCGCGTCGCATCCGCGGCAATCACGCCGCCGCCAGCATAGATCAGCGGACGTTTCGCGAGTTGCAATGCGGCGAAAAATTCGGCGCAGGCGTTGGTATCGAGGCTCGCATTTTCGATCGTGCGCAAGCGTGCGCGATAACCTGGAATCGGCAACTTGCCGTGACCCTTAAAAATCAGGTTGGCGTTCTGCACATCCTTCGGAATATCGATCACGATCGGGCCGGGACGACCGGTGCGCGCGAGCTCGAACGCCGTGCGCACGGTGGCTTCAAGCAGTGCCGCCTGCGTCACGAGAAACACGTGTTTTGCGCAGGCGCCCATGATGTTGCTGATCGGCGCTTCCTGAAATGCATCAGTGCCGATCGCGGGCGTCGGCACCTGGCCGCAAATCACCACCAGCGGGATTGAATCGGCCATCGAATCGCGCACGGGTGTCACCGTGTTGGTCGCGCCTGGACCTGACGTGACCACGGCCACACCGACCTTGCCCGACGCCCGTGCATAACCCGCCGCCATGAATCCTGCGCCTTGTTCGTTGGCCGGCACGATCAACGGCATCGGATCTTTTCCGCGCGCATCCACATGCTCGTGGTTGTAGCGGAAGATCGCGTCGTACACCGGCAAGATCGCGCCGCCGGAATAACCGAACAGCACATCCACGCCTTCGTCGGCGAGCACTTGCACGACGATGTCCGCGCCGCTCATTGCTGTGCCTGCGAGCGGATGTGCGGTTGCCTCGGCGAGACTTTCGAGTTGTGCATTCACGATATCGATTCCAGTTTTCAGACGAGTAGAAACGCGAGAATCAGCTCGCTTTCTGCAACGGCGCGGCAGCGTCGCTGGGCTTGGCGGCGGCGTTCAACCACGGCATGCGTGCGCGCAACGCCTTGCCGACCACTTCGATCGGATGATCGAGATCGGCCTGCTTGAACTTCTTGTAATTCGGCAGGCCGGCCTGGTATTCGGCAGTCCAGTTTTTCGCGAACGTGCCGTCCTGAATATCGGTGAGCACGGCTTTCATGCGTGCCTTGGTCGCCGCATCAACGATGCGCGGGCCGCTCACGTAATCGCCGTATTGCGCGGTCTCGGAAACGAATTCGAGCATGCGCGTGATGCCGCCTTCGTAGAACAGATCGACGATCAATTTCAGCTCGTGCATCACTTCGTAATACGCGATCTCGGGCTGATAACCGGCTTCGACCAGCGTCTCGAATCCGGCGATGACGAGTTCGCTCGCGCCGCCGCAAAGTACGGCCTGTTCGCCGAACAAATCGGTTTCGGTTTCTTCCTTGAAATCGGTTGCGATCAACATCGCGCGGGCGCCACCGATGCCCGCGGCGTAGGCCTTGGCTTTTTCCTCGGCATGGCCGGTGGCGTCCTGATGGACCGCGAACAAGCACGGCACGCCGCGGCCGATTTCGTATTCGCGTCGCACCAGCGCGCCGGGGCCTTTTGGCGCGACCAGAATCACGTCGATATCCTTGCGTGCATCGATCTGCTTGAAATGCACATTAAAACCATGCGCGAACAACAATGCCGCGCCGGGTTTGATGTTCGGCGCGATCGCATCGCGATACAGCGCGGGCTGCACCATGTCCGGCGTCAGCACTGCGATCAGATCGGCATCACGCACCGCGTCGGCCGGCGTGAGCACACGCAAGCCGTCTTCTTCGGCTTTCTTCGAGGTGGGGCCGTTCGGGCGCAAACCGACCACGACATCGAGGCCGGAATCACACAAGTTCAGCGCGTGCGCGCGGCCCTGGCTGCCGTAGCCGAGAACGGCGATGCGCTTGCCCTGCAGGGCGGCGATGGTCGGGATTGCGGTGCTGTTGGTGCTCATGACTACTCCGTGGATTCAGGTCGAATGGAATGAAGATGTGAATAAAGATATGGACGTATAAACGGCTATGCTTCGGTCACTGCGCCGCGCGAGGCGGAGCTGACCAGTCGTGCATACTTGGCAAGTGCGCCGCGCGTTTCGACCGGCGGACGTGCGCGCCAATCGGCACGTCGCGATTCGAGATCGGCGCTGGTGTGGAGCTGGCGTGCTTCGGCATCGATCACGACGATGTCGCCCTCGTGCAGCAGCGCAATCGGGCCGCCGCGCGCGGCTTCGGGCGCGATATGGCCGACCATGAATCCGTGCGTCGCGCCGGAGAATCGGCCGTCGGTAATCAGTGCGACATCATCGCCCAGGCCGCGTCCGACCAGCGCTGCGGTCACGGCCAGCATCTCGCGCATGCCGGGGCCGCCAGCCGGGCCTTCGTTGCGGATCACGATCACGTCGCCCGCGTTGATCTTGCCGCCTTGCACCGCGGCGAACGCATCGGCCTCACCCTCGAACACGCGCGCCGGGCCGCTGAAAGTTTTTGTGCCGTGCGCCGAGAGTTTGAGGATGCAACCTTCGGGTGCGATATTGCCGTACAGGATCGCAAAACCGCCGCGCGGTTTGAGCGGTGCGTTGACCGGATAGACCACTTTCTGGTTGGGCGCGGGTGCCGCTGCTGCGTCGAGTTCGGCGAACAAGGAACGCCCGGTCACGGTGATCGTATTGTCGAGCAAACCGGCGGTGCGCAACGCATTCGCGACGAGCGCCGTGCCGCCAGCTTCGGTGAGCTCCACCGCGGTGAAACGGCCGCCCGGTTTGAGATCGGCAATGACCGGTGTGGCGCGTGATGCAGATTCAAAATCTTCGAGATCGAGTGCGACTCCGGCTTCGTGCGCAATCGCCAGCAAATGCAGCACGCCGTTGGTCGAGCCGGCGGTGGCGGCGACCAGACGCGCGGCGTTGCGAAACGCGGTGGGCGTGAGAATTTCGCGCGGCAGCGGACCGTTTTTCAGCAGCTCCAGCGCGAGTTCGCCACAGCGTTTTGCCGCGGCGAGTTTGTCCGTATGTGTGGCCGGAATATCGTTCAGACCGAGCGGCGACAGGCCGAGCGCGGTCAGCACCATCGCCATCGTATTCGCAGTGAATTGGCCGCCGCACGCGCCCGCACCGGGGCACGCATTGCGTTCGACTTCGTTGAGTCCGGCATCGTCGAGTTTGCCCGCGCCGTGCGCACCGACGGCTTCGAATACTTCCTGCACGGTGATCGATTTGCCGTGATGTTTGCCGTGCGCAATGCTGCCGCCATACAACACCAGACCGGGCAAATTCAAACGTGCGAGCGCCATCGCCGCGGCCGGAATGGTCTTGTCGCAGCCACACAACACGACCACCGCATCGAGGCTGTGGCCGGTCACGGCGAGCTCGATCGAATCGGTGATGACTTCGCGCGAAACCAGCGACGCGCGCATGCCCGGCGTGCCCATCGCCATGCCGTCGGTGATCGCGATCGTGTTGAACTCGATCGGCGTGCCACCCGCGGCGCGAATGCCATCGGCGGCGGCGACCGCAAGATCGCGCAAATTCAGATTGCACGGCGACACGTTCGACCACGTATGCACGACCGCGATCAGCGGTTTTGCGATGGCCGCATCATCGAGCCCGGTGGCACGCATCATCGCGCGCGCGGGCGCACGATCGGGGCCGGTTTTCATCACATCGCTATGCATGGGGCGAACTCTGAAAAAGGAAAAAAGAGATCATTGCAGTTGCTCCAGCACGGCGGCGGTTACCTGCTGCGTGCTGTATGTGCCGCCGAGGTCGGGGGTGAAGATGCCGGCATCGAGCGTGGCCGAAATCGCAGCTTCGAGTGCTTGCGCTTCGGCTTCGAGATTCAGCGAATAACGCAACAGCAACGCGGCGCTCGCAATCGTGCCGAGCGGGTTCGCCTTGTTCTGGCCAACGATGTCCGGCGCCGAGCCGTGGATCGGTTCGTACAACCCGACCTTGCCCGCGCCGAGCGATGCCGACGGTGGCAATCCGAGCGAGCCGCACAGCACCGCAGCTTCGTCGGTGAGAATGTCGCCGAAAAGGTTTTCGGTGACGATCACGTCGTAGTCGGCCGGGCGCGTGAGCAACAACATCGCCATCGAATCGACGAGCTGGTGTTCGAGTTTCACGTCCGGATATTCTGCGGCGATGCGCACGGCGGTTTCGCGCCATAAGCGCGAAGTTTCCATGACGTTGGCCTTGTCCACCGAGGTCAGTTTGCGACGGCGCGCTTGCGCGAATTCAAAAGCGCGGCGCAACACGCGTTCGATCTCGATGACGCTATAACGGCACAGATCGCTGGCGGCTTCCGGCGTGCGCGTTTTCTCTCCGAAATAAACACCGCCGGTGAGTTCGCGCACAAATAAAATATCGACGCCGGCCAGACGCTCCGGCTTCAGTGGCGATAACGCCGCGGCGCGCGCATGCACCTTGATCGGACGCAGGTTGGCGAATACGCCGAGCGTCGCACGCAAGCCGAGCAGACCTTGCTCCGGTCGCACTTTCGCTTTCGGATCGGACCACTTCGGCCCGCCGACCGCACCGAGCAAAACCGCGTCGGCGGCAAGACACGCAGCGCGAGTGGATTCCGGCAACGCCGTGCCTTCGGTATCGATCGCACAACCGCCGAGCAGATGTTCGGCGAATTGAAAATCGTGGCCGTGATTTTTTGCTACGGCGCGCAAACATTCGACCGCAGCGGCGGTGACTTCCGGGCCGATGCCGTCGCCGGGCAGGATGACGATATTGGCCTTCATGCGGCGCGCGCCTCAAAACGCGCGATGTCGTCTTCGCAGCGCAGCAGAAATCCGAGCTGGTCGACACCTTCGATCAGACAGTGCCGCGCGAACGCATCCATCTCGAAACTGAAACGTCCGCCGTCCGGCAATTCGATATGACCGGCGACAACATCGATCGCCAGTTCGATGCCTGGATGATCGAGCAGATAACGATGTTCCGATTCACTCAGCACGATTGCGAGCAAGCCGTTCTTCAGCGCATTGCCGCGGAAAATATCGGCGATCTCCGAACTCAGCACCGCGCGAATGCCGCAATCGAGCAATGCCCACGGCGCGTGTTCGCGCGACGAGCCGCAACCGAAGTTGCGTCCGGCCACCAGAATCTCGGCGCCGCGTGCGCGTGGCTGATTAAGCACGAACGCAGGATCCGGCGAACCGTCGGCGCGATAACGCCAATCCTGAAACGCGAATTTTCCGAGGCCGCTGCGTTCGGTGGTGGTGAGAAAACGCGCCGGGATAATCCGGTCGGTATCGATGTTCTCGAACGGCAGCACGATCGTGCGCGAACGTAATAGGCGTAACGGTTTCATGCGGCGACTCCTGCGGCAATATAATCGCGCGGATCGGCGATATGTCCGGCGATAGCGCTCGCGGCGGCGGTTTGCGGACTCGCCAGCACGGTGCGTGCGCCGGGCCCTTGCCGACCTTCGAAATTGCGATTCGACGTGCTCACCGCGAGTTGTCCGGGCGCGACCAAATCACCGTTCATCGCGATGCACATCGAGCAGCCCGGCTCGCGCCATTCGGCACCGGCGGCACGGAAAATCTTGTCGAGACCTTCGCTTTCGGCAGCGCGTTGCACCGCGACCGAACCCGGCACCACGAGCATGCGCACGCTGCTCGCGACCTTGCGTCCGGCCAATACAGACGCTGCGGCGCGCAGGTCGGACAGGCGGCCATTCGTGCAACTGCCGATGAACACGATATCGACCGGTACACCAAGCATCGACTTACCCGATTCGATCTGCATGTAGCGCAACGCGCGTTCGTCCTGCGCGCTGTTTGCCTCGGGTACATTTTGATCGATGCTGACCACCATGCCTGGATGCGTGCCGTAGCTCACGGTCGGGCGCACGTCTTTGGCATCGATGTGCACGCTGCGATCAAACTTCGCATCGGGATCGCTGTGCAGATTTTTCCAGCGTGCCACGGCGGCATCCCACTCGGCGTTTTTTGGTGCGAGACTGCGGCCGTGCAGATAGGCGAACGTGACTTCGTCCGGCGCGATCAATCCGGCTTTGGCGCCGGCTTCGATCGACATGTTGCAGACGGTCATGCGTTCTTCCATCGACAGCGCACGGATGGCGTCGCCGCGATATTCGATGACGTGGCCGGTGCCGCCGTTGATACCGATGACGCCGATTACATGCAGGATCAGATCCTTGGCGCCGACGCCGGGCGCGAATGTGCCGCTCACTTCCACGGCGAGTGATTTTGGCTTGCGTTGCAGCAGGCACTGGCTGGCCATGACGTGCGCGACTTCGCTCGTGCCGATGCCGAATGCGAGCGCGCCGAACGCGCCGTGTGTGCTGGTGTGGCTGTCGCCGCAGACGATGGTCATGCCGGGCTGGGTGGCGCCGAGTTCCGGGCCGATCACGTGCACGATGCCGCGTTCGGTACTGTCCCAGCCGCGTAGCTCGAGACCGAATTCGCGACAGTTGGCTTCGAGCATATGCACCTGCGCTTCGGCCTGCGGTGTGACGTAATGGCGCGTGCCATCGCTATCGGCGTGTGTGGTTGGCGTCGAATGATCCAGCGTTGCCAGCACCTTGTCGGGACGGCGTAGTTTGAGTCCGCGTTCGCGCAATTCGGTGAACGCTTGCGGCGAGGTCACTTCGTGAATCAGATGCAGGTCGATGTACAACACGGCGGGTGTGGCATCGGTTTCGGCACGCACCAGATGCGTATCCCAAACCTTGTCGAGCAGGGTGCGTGGCGTAGACATCAGGCGACCTCGCGCATTGGTTCGGCGGCTGTTGTTTCTGCCTCCGCGCTGACCGGTGTGAGCCAGCCGTAGCGATCTTCGGTGCGGCCGTTGAATAATCCAAAAAACGCTTCCTGCAAACGCTGCGTGATCGGACCGCGCCCGCCGCGGCCAACCTGCTTGCGATCGACCGAACGCACCGGCGTGATTTCCGCGGCGGTGCCGGTCAGGAAAACCTCGTCGGCGAAATACAGCGATTCGCGCGGCATGTCGCGCTCGATGGTTTCGATACCGAGATCGGCGGCGAGAGTCATCACGCTATCGCGTGTGATGCCGGCCAGCACTCCGGCGCTGCATGGCGGCGTATAGAGCTTGCCTTTCATCACGAGGAACAGATTTTCGCCGGCGCCTTCGCTAAGTAATCCATTGGCGCCGAGCGCAATACCTTCGTGGAAACCGAGTCGATGTGCCTCGCGCGTCACGAGCTGACTCGACAGATAATTGCCGCCGGCTTTCGCCATCGCCGGCAAGGTGTTCGGGGCGCAACGTTGCCACGATGAAACACAGACATCGACGCCGTGTTCGAGCGCGTCCTTGCCGAGCAGGCTGCCCCACGAAAACGCGAGTACCGAAACCTCGGTCGGCACTTCCGCATACACGCCGAGCGCGCCGTAACCGCGGAATGCGATCGGTCGCAGATACGCCGAGCGCAATCCGTTCGCGGTCACCGCCTGCTTGCACGCGGCGCGGATTTCTTCCTCGTTGTAGGGCATGTCTATTTCATAGACACGCGCCGAATGGAACAGTCGATCAGTGTGATCCTGCAGGCGAAAAATCTGCGCGCCCTGCGGTGTTTCGTAGGCGCGCACGCCTTCGAAAACCGACGAGCCGTAATGCAGCGCGTGCACGCTCACATGCACGGTGGCTTCGGCCCAGGGTTTGATCTGGCCGTTGTGCCAGAGGAAATTCGGTGGTGGATTGAACATCGCGGCGGTCTCGTTATGTCGTTGTGTATGAGGATCAGGCGTTGATGGCGCGCAGTGGCGCGGTATCGGCGGCGGCTTGATTACGATGGATGCGATTCAGCACTTCGAGGAACGCCAGCGCGGCGGCTTCGATGATGTCGGTGCTGGCACCGCGGCCGCGATATTCGCGCGCATCGTGAAACACACTGACGCTGGCCTGGCCTTGCGCGTCGCCGCCCATGCTGACGCTGCGGATCTGGAAATCGCTGACTTCGAGCGCGCAGCCCGTGGCGATTTCCAAAGCGCGCAAGGTTGCATGCACCGGGCCGTCGCCGCTTGCGTTCGCCGCGGCCTGAATGCCGTCGTTGCGCCGCAGGCGCACACTCGCCGTGGCCGCGCCGCCAACTTGCGAACTCGCGTGCAAACTCTCGATACGCCACGGGCCTTGTGCATCAGGATCGAGACCGAGCAGCAGTGCTTCGACATCGCTGTCGAATACTTCTTTCTTTTTGTCGGCGAGAATCTTGAACCGCTCGAACACGCTGTTCAGCGCAACATCGTCCACCTGCAAACCGAGATGTTCGATGCGCTCGCGCAACGCATGCCGGCCGCTGTGTTTGCCGAGCACGAGGTTGGTACGCGCGAAACCGACATCCTCGGGTTTCATCACTTCGTAGGTCGAACGATGGCGCAACATGCCGTGCTGGTGGATGCCGGATTCGTGCGCAAACGCGTTCTCGCCAACCACCGCTTTATTGCGCTGCACGTTCTGGCCGGTGAGGCTCGCGAGCAGGCGCGAGGTTGGATACAGGCGCGTGCTGTCGATGCCGGTATCGATGTTGTAATACCCCGGGCGCGTGCGCAGCAGCATGACGATTTCCTCGAGCGCGGCGTTGCCAGCGCGCTCGCCGATGCCGTTGATGGTGCACTCGACTTGGCGCGCGCCGTTCTCGATCGCGGCCATGCTGTTGGCGACGGCGAGGCCAAGATCGTTATGGCAATGCGCGCTCATCACGGCACGTTCGATGCCGACGATTTCGCGTTTGAGGCGCGCGAACAAGGCGGCGATTTCATTCGGCGTGGTGTAGCCGACGGTATCAGGAATATTGATCGTGCTTGCGCCCGCGGCGATCGCGGCAGAAAAAATTTCGACTAGGAATTCCGGTTCGGTACGCAGCGCATCTTCGGCCGAGAATTCGACATCGTCGCACAGCGTACGCGCCTGACGCACGCTGGCGATCGCGGTTTCCAACACCTGCTCGCGACTCATGCGCAGCTTGTGTTCGCGATGGATCGGGCTGGTCGAAAGAAACAGATGGATGCGTGGATGTTCGGCGCCCTCAAGTGCACGCGCGCCCGATTCGATATCGCCGCTTTGGCAACGAGCGAGGCCGCAGATGATCGGGCGGCGCACACGCTGCGCGATCTGTCGCACCGATTCGAAATCACCGGGCGATGCCGCCGGAAATCCAGCTTCGATCACATCCACGCCGAGATCGGAAAGCGCATGCGCAAATGCGAGTTTCTGCGTGAGATTCATGCTGTAGCCGGGTGCCTGCTCGCCATCGCGCAGGCTGGTATCGAAAATCAGCACGCGTTCGCGTGGTGCGCTTTCGCCGGGTTCGATTGGTGCAGTCATCGTTGTTCTCGTGGCCTTGCCGGCCATGCTATCGGCCAAAAAAAAACCCCCGCCTCGTTGCCGGGGCGGGGGTTTCGGTGTTTGTCGTGTTCTGACGCGCGCCTCTATCCCGCTCCTGAGCCGGTAATAAGAAGTACGAGTACAAGAATGATCGTCGCGATCGGCGCGACGTGTTCGCGCGCCAGCACACTCGCCAGCGGAATGGCAGGCTTGCTGATGGTTCCGTGGTGGTTGTTGCGCTGCGACATGTGGCCGACAGTAACGATCAATCGCAAGCCTTGTCAAGACTTTTTTTCGACGAAAAAAGTTTCATTTGTAATCACCGCGTATGGATGTCCAGACGTCCATATGGAATCCTTCGCTTATGAATACATACTGATTACCTGCGGAAGTTGATCCAATTGATGCACCAACAGAGATCACTTTTTAGGTCGATTTGTTTGTGCCAAGCAGCACTCTTAGGCTTTGGGGGCGTCTCGTTTGCCGATCAGTTTGGCCATCACAGAGGCTCGGGCCTTTGCTTCGCGAGTGCGATCTGCAATTTTCGTCTTGAACGCGGCAATGTGCTTGACATCTACATACGCTGAAACGGTGAAATACACGGATAGCCCGATAAGTGCCCCAGCCAATGTGAATGCATATGCCACGGCAGGTCGACCGAAGGATGCCCCATAAAGCGCAAGGGCGAGAATTAATCCAGCCACGACATGGAAAGCAATGAGAAAAATAAGTTGTCTGATTTTTGAATTAACCAACGATTCTAAACGTCGCCGCTCCGTGCGCGTAAGACCATCAATGTCCCGAATGTCGGTCAGTTTGCCGAACAAGATTCCCAAGGCAGTGATCGGTGCGATTTGGATCACGCAAAACGTCCACAATGGAGTCGCACGATCTGGTACACCAAGCACGTTAGACGCGAGCATGCACACTCCCGCAAAAAACAGACACGACAGCCCGGCAAGAAACACTTGGCTTTCCATCCAGCGTTTAGTTGGCGTGTTCATGCTGTTTTGCTTACTCACCTACCGACGGGTCTAGCTCATTGCTGGCTATCTTCGAGAGTAACCAATGATGCATCGCGTGGAAAAGAAGGCTTTCATTGACCAACCCGTTGTTTAGAAACTCTACTGTGATCGATCCCGAAAGCTTCAGCTGGTCACCTGTAATAACGCCTCCGCCTTCCAACTCAATTCTCAAGTCCGTTCCGGGTAAATGCCGAAGACTAGTCGCAATGGAATCAAGAATCTTGTGGCCCATGTCCGAGGTTTTGCGTCGGTAAGAAACCTCAAGCGCTATTTGAATGTTGGAATCGTCCAGTGCTTCATCAAGATTTAGACGATCAAAAAAACCTTCTTTAAGTATGGTCATCAATAGGTTCGCACCGTCCCCACTAGGCACAAATCTTACCCGTGCGGCTTCGGTTGTTTCCGTGGGCTGTACTGCAGTGGAAGGCAACACTTGTGGTGCAATATCCGAAGGGTCAATGACTTGTTGACTAGTTAGCGGCGCTCCGATCAAAACTTTTTTCACTGGAGCTTTTTTTAGTTTTTGGAAGGTTTCCTCAGCTGCCTTGTCTATAAGAGCCTGTTCAAAGTCTCAATCTATGAGACCGGCGTGCTGATACTGGCGGAATGAGATCAACCTATCCGAGTGACATCAGTCGCGCCCAGTTTGAGCAAATTCATCCTTTGCTGGAAAGCGCACGCAAGAAGACCAGCCCGCGTCGGGTGGATCTGTACGAGGTATTTTGCGCGGTCCGCTACCTCCTCAAAAGCGGCTGCCAGTGGCGCATGCTGCCCACGGAGTTTCCGAAATGGCGAACGGTGCATTCGTACTTTTCGATCTGGAGCGAGCCTGACGAGAACGGCATCAGCCTGCTGGAGCGGGCGTTAAAAAAATCAGGTGGGCGCGGCGCGTATCAAGCAGGGGCGCAACGCCATGACGAGCTTCTTGATCGTTGATGCACAAAGCGTAAAGAACACCGACACGGCGACGCATAAGGGCTACGATGCCGGCAAGAAGGTCTCGGGGATCAAGCGGCATATTGCCGTGGATACGCAGGGACTGCCTCACGCTATTGCGGTGACTACAGCGGAAGTCACCGATCGCAAGGGCGCCTTGCAGGCGATGGATCGATGTCAGGCAAACCTACATCGGGTACAAAGTGTCCTAGCGGATGGCGGCTACGTCGGCCAGCCCTTTGCCGAAGCGGTCCAAGGCGCCATCGGTGCCACCGTGCAGATCGCCCAACGCAATGAATTGCATACCTTCGCCGTTATCCCGAAGCGGTGGGTGGTCGAGCGCTCCTTCGCCTGGTTGGAGAAATGCCGACGACTCTGGAAGAACTGCGAGCGCAAGCTCAATACCAGCCTCCAGTTCATTCACCTTGCCTTCCTCACGCTACTGCTCAAAAGACTTTGAACAGGTTCTTAGCGCGCTCGGGCTGACCGATATACAGACCGCCCGGTGGTGCGTTGTAGCGAGCCTGTTCCGCCGCACGATCCGCGTCCCAGTGCGCAGTCGCCACTGAATCAAAGCCGGGATAGAAATTCACCATGACGACGCCATGATTTTTGGCGACCAACTGCAACATATCATCGGGCACGTTGCGTGGATGATCGACCAATGCGCGTGCACTGGAATGCGAAAACATCACGGGTGCGGCGCTGACGGCGATCGCTTGCCGCATCGTATCGGGCGAGACGTGGCTGAGATCGACCAACATGCCGAGCCGATTCATCTCGTGCACGATCGCCTTGCCGAACGGCGTCAGGCCATGGTGCACCGGAGCGTCGGTTGCCGAATCGGCCCAATCAATGTTCCTGGTATGTGTCAGCGTCATATAGCGCGCGCCGAGCACGTACATCTGACGCAGTACGGCCATCGAATTGTTGATCTGATGACCACCTTCGATGCCGATCAGTGAAGCGATCCGACCTTCGCGATGGATCCGATCGATGTCATCGGCGGTGTAAGCCATTGCGAACACATCGGGATAGCGGGCCACCATCGTCCGGACGATATCGATTTCTTCCAGGGTCATCTGCACGGCCGCCGGGCCAGTCACCGTCGGCGGAATCCAGACCGACCAGAACTGTGCGCCCATGCCACCTGCGCGCAGGCGCGGAATGTCCGTCATCAACGGCGTCTTTTCATCCAGTGGCTGGCCATGGCCGGCATGATCAACTAGTAAGTCGACATGCGCCACTGGCAGCCGCTTTTGAGGAGGTAGCGGACCGCGCAAAATACCTCGTACAGATCCACCCGACGCGGGCTGGTCTTCTTGCGTGCGCTTTCCAGCAAAGGATGAATTTGCTCAAACTGGGCGCGACTGATGTCACTCGGATAGGTTGATCTCATTCCGCCAGTATCAGCACGCCGGTCTCATAGATTGAGACTTTGAACAGGCTCTAAGCGAAAGCATTGCCCCTTCAGGAATCGCAGAGGTATGAGTTCCAAGTAGCCAAGTCAGGTGCGCTTCCAAATTATTGCTTCGAAGACCGGCTGACTGCAGTAACACCATATGGTTGCCAAGTACGCCGAAGTACAGAACGGATTCCAAAAATTCACGTCGCTTCGCTGCCTTGGAGTGTTCCGTGTTACCCGCAGTCTCGCCGTCAGGATACGGAATTTTGTCAGACGTCATCGAGTCAATGCTGTAATAGTCGGCATCATCGTCAACGGTAATGAATCTTTGTACGCGGCCTGCTTCTAGTGTCACCAACTGACCAAACGTAATCCCACTGTAGTCCTCGAAGCGGTTCACGAAGATCACTGCGTCAGAATCGGGATTGATACTCTGCTGGCGAAGCTTCGGCTTGCTGGCGTTTGATGCTTGCCCGATGGCGACCTTCAGAACGTCTTGTAAGACGATCCCTCCAGTTATTTGGACATTCTTGTAATGAATTGTTTTCGATTTCGACGTTCCGATCATATTCTTCCTCGCCCATCCATAGCTAACAAATGAACAACGCTAACCGCGATGAAGAATACCCCAAACTTGCTTTGGGAGCGCGGAGCTGTGCTGCTGCGCAATCAATGATGAGAACTACGAGCGATCCCACACGCCGGGGCGAATAGCTCGTGGACGCATGGCTATTGGCTATTCGCAGGGCTTGATGAGAAAGGGCTTTTTCGATTTTCGTTAGCGCGATGAAACGTATTTCTCGCGACGGATCTGCGGATTCTTTGACCCACGCCGCGCATCACGTGGTCGATGCGCTGGACTTATTTCCTGTTCGATGCACACTACGGCAATCTGCGTCATAACAAACGGCTCAAGCGCTTCACGCTGCACGGCCAGAGCAAAGTCGACGGACAATGGAAGCTGTTCGCTCTGGTGCACAACATCGAGAAGTGGGCGAACTACCGCGAAGCGGCATGAAGAAAACGGAAAAAGTCTGCGCGCTTCGAGGCTTTTAGGCATCAAGCGAAAGTGCGGTAGAAGATAACGCGCATCACGAGCGCGTCAGCAGACAACCGTCCTTACGTAATGAGTTCGCCTACCGTCGTGGCAGTCATCGCACGTCTGCGAAAAGAGGTTTTTCTGTAGCCTCAACGCCACGCACTGCGGACACGACGAGCCTCTGCTCGCCCGTCCGCAGCCTCGGCAGTTCAGATTTTCAGCGTGCTTTCCACGTCCAGAACCTTGCGTCGCGCCATCGCCAAATTGGCCCGCGCCCGATCGAGCACGACGTAGAAAAATAGTCCGGTCTTGTTCGCGACCGGCCGGATGATGTGGTAATGCTTGCCGAGCGTGATCAGGATGTCTTCGATTTCATCCTTCAGCCCGAGCGCTTTCATGGTCTTCATCTTGGCGCGCACGACCTCGGTGTTGCCCGCGGCCGCAACTTCCATATCGATGCCGCTGCCGGCCGCACCGAGGATCATGCCGCTATTGCCATCGACCAGCGATACGGCGGACGCGCCGTCGATCGTGAGTATTTCTGCGAGGGACTCATTCAGTGTTGCCATCGGAATTCTCCATTGGTAGTTGCATCGAACTAAAGACCGGCCCGGCCGATGCATTCCGGGTCGGAAGAATTCATTAGTTGCCGAGACGCTGTCCGATCTCCTGGCGACAGTTGCGCGCGGCCCAGAGCACTTGCCCGAGGGTGACGCGGGTGTTGCAAAGCACGGTGAGCAGCAACTTTCGCGTCGGGTGCGGGATGTCCATCAGCAGTACCCGACCGCCACTCGCATCGATGACGATGTCACGGCATGCCCCGACAGCGCTTTCGTTGCCGACCGCCTCGCCCAACGCGAGCAGCGAGCTGGTCATCGCCGCCAATCTGGCGGCGGAAATCTTGCCGGGCAGGTTAGCTGCGACTTCAAAACCGTCGATGCTCGATACCAGTGCACCGCTGATGTCGGTATGTGTCTGCAGCAGCGCATCGATCAACTTCTGGCAGATCGCGGTTTCGGTACGTCCTAGCAGATCGGCAGGTACAGTCATGCCGACATTGCCGTTTGGGGAGTGCCTTCGAGCAGCTCGGCGACTTCGATCTGGTGAAACAAGACGTCGAGCAATAGCAATACATCTTCGCGTCGACGCACATCGACCGACATGACCGGTGCTTCGAGTCCTAGCGCGAGCGTTGCTGCATGAAACATTTCCAGGGTCGGGTGCGGATGTGTATCGCTGCGTCCAATGCCGATCACGGCGCGCGCGCCAGTCACGGTGGCCTTGAACGCAGACAGATACTCGCGCAAATCGGCGATCGGATCGGGTCGGCTGTTGTCGATGAGAATCACGACGCCGAGCGCGCCTTGGCCGAGAATCTGCCACATGAAATCGAATCGTGCCTGACCCGGTGTGCCATACAGACGCAGTTTGTCGCCACCCGGCAGCGTGACTTCGCCGTAGTCCAGCGCCGTGGTCGTGGTCGCTTTGCCACAATTGTCGCGGCCGGTATTTTCGACATCGGTGCGCACCGGCTCGATCTCGCTAATCGCAGCGATGGCTGTGGTCTTGCCGGCGCCCATGCTGCCGGTAAAGATGAGTTTGTATTCGCGTGGTGACATTAGCCGGACGACTGCAAAAAGCCGAGCGCGCCGCGGATCGAACGGAAGATTCCCGCGTAACGGCTGGATGGACGATCGAACGATGCCGCAGTGGCGGACACGGTTGTCGCACGCGATGCCGGCGGCCGCACGGTGATCAGATCGCACAGTGCGCAGGCGTTGATGAAACCGCGCGCAAGCTCGTGTGTTTGCGCGCTGGTATTTGCGAGCTCGTCCAGATCGTGCGGCGCGCGCGTGAGCAGCGCGGCCATGCGGAAATGCGCTTGTTCGTGTTTGAGTCGGCCAAAGTCCGGCCAGCGCCGCAGCGCAAATCTGGCATCGTGTGGCAAGCCGGGCAGCAGTCGATCCTGCGCGCCTTGCAACCCCGCGCGCCACAATAACGACTCGACCGGATACGGATTGATACGATCATCCGCCAGCAGGCGCTGCGCGTGGTCGCGCGATAAACGCGTGAGCGTCAAGTCCGGTGGCGAGCGCAGCAGCTGCGTGATGTCATCTTCCTCCAGCGGTTGCACGAGCAACCAGACCCGCGTTGCGGGGATCACGTGCAAGGTCACGTTTGCGCTGTCGATGCGATAGACATCGTTGCTGGCCTGCGCGAACAAATCGTGCATGAGCAAACCGAAGCTCGGCGGCTGAGAACTGATTGAGTTCGTGCCGATCGCATCGCCACGCGGCGACGCGCTACTGGCATGCGCCGAAGTGGTGAGCCCACTCGAAACCGAATCGAGCATGGCGATGAAATCTGCAGCGCGAACGGGCGCCGCCAGCACCGAGGTGCCGCGGATCGGCTCCAGACCTTCGTGCACCAACGATATGCAGCGCGGACTGCCATTACGTTGCGCATGCTTTTGTACCAGCGGCACGAGTGCGGATTCCGGATCGCACAGGGCGACATCGGATTCCATGTCGTCGCGGAAATGCCAGCGATCGCGAGTGCGCGCGTTGACGATCTGCAGCAGTGACTTGATCAACAAATCGTCGTGCAGCGACAGGCCGATCGTGGTGAGAGTAAGCTCGCGCGGCATCATCGGTCTACCCTCTTGCCCAGCAAGAACGGCAGCGCTGAAATATGCAAAATGCGCGTCGAATTTTTGTCAGTACGAATGGTTTTATGCAGATTACAGGCCGCACGAATCCATTCGCCTACGAAGCAGCGATCTAAAAAAAACATTCCGACCCCCTGTAACGTTTGCGCTGACGTCGGTGACGGCAACACACCGGTCTACGTGCTTACATATGTAGACACTGCGTGACTAAGATGACCGAAAATAACTACGCACGGGTGCGACATCGGTCACATATCCGACAATGAATTTGTCACGATATGTAACGAAGCTGTAGAAAAACTGGCCCCGATCTTGCTCGCAAGAAGCGAGATGATCAAGGGAGTCGGTGATGGCGCGCTACAAAGTGGTGGACATGAGTCCGCGGCTGTTGCCGGTGGATCTGGAAGCGCAGTTGCTACCGGGCTCGTTCGCCCACGCCGTGCATCACGTCGTCGACGCGCTGGACTTATCGCTGTTCGATGCGCACTACCGCAACGATGAGGTCGGTGCGTCGGCGCATGCGCCGGCGATGTTGCTCAAGGCAGTGCTGTTGGCCTACTCGCAAGGCATGATCAGCTCACGTGCGATCGAGCGCGCGTGCCGCGACAATGTTGTGTTCATCGCGATCACGGGCGATGCCAAGCCGCACTTCACCACGATCGCGGACTTCGTCAGCCGCTCGCGGGATGCGATCGCGTCGGTGTTCGGTCAGGTACTGACGCTGCTCGGCAAGGAAGGTCTGATCGGGCGAACCATGTTCGCCATCGACGGCGTCAAACTGCCGTCGAATGCCTCGAAGCACCGCTCCGGCACACGCGCGGAGTTTCTCGCGCAAGCACAGAAGATGGAGCGTGCCGCCAAGACCATGCTCGACCGTCATCAGGCCAACGATGCCGGCAGCGCCGAGACCGTCATGGATGCGAAGGCGACCGCACGCATCGAGCGCCTGACGAAGGAAGCAGCGAAGCTGCGCACGTGGCTAATCGAGAACCCCACCGACCGCGCCGGTACGCGCGGATCGATCCGTAAATCCAACCGCACCGACAACGCCTCGGCCAAGCTGGCTACCGACAAAGGGGTGATCCAAGGCTACTGCGGCGTCGCTGTCGTCGATGCTGCACATCAGGTCATTGTCGAGGCCTCGGCGCATGGCACCGGATCGGAACAAGAGCTGCTGCTGCCGGTGCTGGATGCCTGCGCCTATCAACGCAACGCCACCACGCTGATCACCGCCGATGCCGGTTATCACTGCGAAGCCAACCTCGCCGCACTGGCCGAACGCGGTATCGATGCATTGATTGCCGACAACCAGATGCGCCGTCGCGACGAACGGTTTGCCGAGCAGGGCAAACACACGAGCAAGCCCGATCCGCTTTACGACAAATCACGTCGAGCAAAGAAACCGCGCCTGTTTGGCAGCGAGGATTTCATCATCGCAGCAGATCATTCGCACGCCATCTGCCCGGCCGGTCAACGGCTGTATCGCAATGGCAAGGACTGCACCATCGGTAGTTACGCCGCCATCAAGTTCCGCGCGCCGGCAGCGACGTGCGAGCACTGCACACGACGAGCGCAATGCCTGCGCAAACCCGAGACGACACCGGCACGGCAAGTCGCCGTGCTCACGCGCAAAGCCATCGCCACGCACACGCAACGCATGCGCGAACGCATCGACAGTGACGAAGGCCGCGAACAGTATGGAAGACGCTTCGCCACGGTCGAGCCGGTGTTCGGTAACCTGCGCCACAACAAACGGCTCAACCGCTTCACCCTGCGTGGCCAGACAAAGGTGGATGGTCAATGGAAGCTGTTCGCTCTGGTGCACAACATCGAGAAGTGGGCGAACTACCGAAAAGCAGCATGAAGGCAACGGAAAAGCCCGCGCGCTTCGAGGGTTTTACGCATCAGGCAGCTATGGCCCGGATGCCGACGCGCACCACGAGCGCGTCGGCAGACAAACACCCTGACATGCAGCGTTCTCATATCGCCGCGAAGATCATCGCGCGTGCTCGAAAAGGGGTTTTTCTACAGCCTCAACGCTGGAATTAAGCGGCGGCGGAGCCGTCCGCTTGGATGACTGGTTAGGGGTTGCCAGCGCAGACAAGAAACACGTAATCGTTTGGCGACACCTGATGAGTGAATTGGCTTTTTGCATGGTTGAGTATGGCAGCCGAGTGCAGGAAGTTGAGATTGAAGCCATCGCCGGTGACTACGACGCTGGGTATGTAAGTGACGACGCTGCTCTGCCAGCCATCTTGATGCGTGCGGAGCCAAGCGGAAAGAGCCTTGTATTGCTCTGAGTTTTGGCTGATAGCGCACTGTTTGGTGGGAGCACCGTTTACCGTAAACGACAGGCTAAGCGGGCCATTTGGAAGAGTGAAGTTGACCGACCGAGCGCACCCGCTCAGTGCCACCGCACAAGCCACAAGTAGAGCGAATACTTTCATGCGACCCCTAACGAAGCTGTAGAAAAACTGGCCCCGATCTTGCTCGCAAGAAGCGAGATGATCAAGGGAGTCGGTGATGGCGCGCTACAAAGTGGTGGACATGAGTCCGCGGCTGTTGCCGGTGGATCTGGAAGCGCAGTTGCTACCGGGCTCGTTCGCCCACGCCGTGCATCACGTCGTCGACGCGCTGGACTTATCGCTGTTCGATGCGCACTACCGCAACGATGAGGTCGGTGCGTCGGCGCATGCGCCGGCGATGTTGCTCAAGGCAGTGCTGTTGGCCTACTCGCAAGGCATGATCAGCTCACGTGCGATCGAGCGCGCGTGCCGCGACAATGTTGTGTTCATCGCGATCACGGGCGATGCCAAGCCGCACTTCACCACGATCGCGGACTTCGTCAGCCGCTCGCGGGATGCGATCGCGTCGGTGTTCGGTCAGGTACTGACGCTGCTCGGCAAGGAAGGTCTGATCGGGCGAACCATGTTCGCCATCGACGGCGTCAAACTGCCGTCGAATGCCTCGAAGCACCGCTCCGGCACACGCGCGGAGTTTCTCGCGCAAGCACAGAAGATGGAGCGTGCCGCCAAGACCATGCTCGACCGTCATCAGGCCAACGATGCCGGCAGCGCCGAGACCGTCATGGATGCGAAGGCGACCGCACGCATCGAGCGCCTGACGAAGGAAGCAGCGAAGCTGCGCACGTGGCTAATCGAGAACCCCACCGACCGCGCCGGTACGCGCGGATCGATCCGTAAATCCAACCGCACCGACAACGCCTCGGCCAAGCTGGCTACCGACAAAGGGGTGATCCAAGGCTACTGCGGCGTCGCTGTCGTCGATGCTGCACATCAGGTCATTGTCGAGGCCTCGGCGCATGGCACCGGATCGGAACAAGAGCTGCTGCTGCCGGTGCTGGATGCCTGCGCCTATCAACGCAACGCCACCACGCTGATCACCGCCGATGCCGGTTATCACTGCGAAGCCAACCTCGCCGCACTGGCCGAACGCGGTATCGATGCATTGATTGCCGACAACCAGATGCGCCGTCGCGACGAACGGTTTGCCGAGCAGGGCAAACACACGAGCAAGCCCGATCCGCTTTACGACAAATCACGTCGAGCAAAGAAACCGCGCCTGTTTGGCAGCGAGGATTTCATCATCGCAGCAGATCATTCGCACGCCATCTGCCCGGCCGGTCAACGGCTGTATCGCAATGGCAAGGACTGCACCATCGGTAGTTACGCCGCCATCAAGTTCCGCGCGCCGGCAGCGACGTGCGAGCACTGCACACGACGAGCGCAATGCCTGCGCAAACCCGAGACGACACCGGCACGGCAAGTCGCCGTGCTCACGCGCAAAGCCATCGCCACGCACACGCAACGCATGCGCGAACGCATCGACAGTGACGAAGGCCGCGAACAGTATGGAAGACGCTTCGCCACGGTCGAGCCGGTGTTCGGTAACCTGCGCCACAACAAACGGCTCAACCGCTTCACCCTGCGTGGCCAGACAAAGGTGGATGGTCAATGGAAGCTGTTCGCTCTGGTGCACAACATCGAGAAGTGGGCGAACTACCGAAAAGCAGCATGAAGGCAACGGAAAAGCCCGCGCGCTTCGAGGGTTTTACGCATCAGGCAGCTATGGCCCGGATGCCGACGCGCACCACGAGCGCGTCGGCAGACAAACACCCTGACATGCAGCGTTCTCATATCGCCGCGAAGATCATCGCGCGTGCTCGAAAAGGGGTTTTTCTACAGCCTCAACGCCTGAATTAAGCGGCGTGCCAAAGGCACGTCCGCTTGAATGAATTGTTAGAAGGCTAAGCCGCCTCGAACTGTAACCGCAGTTGTTGAACCAACTTGGCAGCGCCTAAGACAGACAGCCCAATAAACGTCTCGGACTCGACGACAAGTGTACCGTTCTCACTCGATACCTCCCAGTTGGAGATTTCTTGCGAGCCCCCGACACCTGACCACTCTGGGCCGAGTTTGTAACCTAGAGATCTGAGTGCGTGACCCAAGCGCACGAAAAGCGAGTCGTCATGTTCGGGACCAACAATCCAATGCTCGACAGACATTTCGCTTGGCCTTCTAACTAGAATTAGAAATGGGGTGAGTCTTCCGGTCGCGCGGTCTAAAGTCAACGACGGCAGCGTGATGCATATTGAACAATTATATCCGCGCTTGTTTTTCGGGAAAGACAGATCAGGCTCTCCGATTTAGACGTCCTAATATTTTGCAGATGGTCTATCGGTAAAAACCCCCAGTGCAGCGATCGCCAGTTATACCTGCGCACGCATCCGACAAATAAAGCTGAGCTGTTACGAAAGGCCGTTTCCGAATCGAGACGCAACTATCTGCCATTGCTTTCGGTAAGTCCACGTTCGAGCATCGCGGCCACTTCAATGAATACGTATGCACTTTTGTGTTCCGGGCAAGGCGAAACGCTAAGCTGTCGCGGACAATCAAGGGCACGTCTGTAAACGGGCCGGAATGCATGGGGAGCAGTATCGATGCCCGATTCGACCTGGTGGCGCAGCGCCGTCATCTATCAGATTTACCCGCGCAGCTTTCTCGATACCAACGGTGATGGCGTGGGCGATCTGCCGGGCATCATCGCGCGGCTGGACTACATCGCGAGTCTTGGCGTCGATGCGATCTGGATCTCGCCGTTCTTCAAATCGCCGATGGCCGATTTCGGTTATGACATCGCCGACTATCGCCAGGTGGATCCGCTGTTCGGTGACATGGCGGATTTCGATGAGCTGCTCGACAAGGCGCATCGGCTCGGGCTGAAGGTCATGATCGATCAGGTGTTGAGTCATACCTCGATCGCCCACGACTGGTTTCGCGAGAGCCGCGAAAATGCCAGCAATGCCAAGGCCGACTGGTACGTTTGGGCCGATGCAAAAGCTGACGGCACGCCGCCCAACAACTGGCTATCGATCTTCGGTGGTGTGGCCTGGCGCTGGGAGCCGCGGCGCGGCCAGTATTATCTGCACAACTTTCTGTCGGCGCAGGCCGATCTGAATTTCCACAATCCGGCAGTGCGTGCAGCAACCCTGGAGAATCTGCGGTTCTGGATGGAAAAAGGTGTGGATGCGTTTCGTCTCGATGCCATCAACTTCTGTTTCCACGATGCGCAGTTGCGCGACAATCCGGCCAAACCAAAAGCGCAACGTGTTGGCCGCGGTTTCAGTGCCGACAACCCGTACGCGTTTCAGTATCACTACTACAACAATACCCAGCCGGAAAATCTGCTCTTCCTCGAAGACCTGCGACGCCTTGCCGACAGCTATCCGCAGGTGGCGATGCTCGGCGAGATTTCGTCGGAAGATTCGTTGGCGACGATGGCCGAATACACGCACGGCAATCGCCTGCACATGGCCTACAGTTTTGAATTGCTCGGCGATGATTTCTCGGCGCGTTATATCCGCCAGACCGTCGAGGCACTGGAGCAGAAACTTACCGATGGCTGGCCGTGCTGGGCCATTTCCAATCATGATGTGAAACGTGTGGTGAGTCGCTGGGGCGGCGAAACAGCACTGCCCTCGCTGCCAAAACTACTGGTGGCGTTGGTCGCATCATTGCGTGGTTCGATGTGCATTTATCAGGGCGAGGAACTTGGCTTGACCGAGGCCGATGTGCCGTTCGCGCAATTGCAGGATCCGTATGGCATCGCGTTCTGGCCGAACTTCAAAGGGCGCGATGGTTGTCGCACGCCGATGCCGTGGGACGATAGCAAAAGCGCGGGTTTCAGCACCGCCGCACCGTGGCTGCCGATCCCCGATCAGCACCGTGCGCTTGCTGTTTCGCGTCAGCAAGCCGATAGCACATCGGTATTAAACGGCGTGCGCAACTTCATGCATTGGCGCAAAAACCAGCCGGCATTGCGCTGGGGCACGATTCGTTTTATCGAGGCGGCGGAACCCTTGCTGCTTTTCATCCGCACGCTTGGCGATGATGTTTTGTTCGTCGCGTTCAACCTCGGCGAAACTGCGCTAACCGCGCCGTTGCCGCCGTCATTGTTACTGCAGCAAATCGAATGTCCCGGCCCGCTGGCTGGTGAGATACAAGCTAACCAATTGCAGTTGGCGGGATATGCGGCGATCTATGCGCGCGTCGTCTCCAACCCGCATGACTGAGCAATGCCATGGGTGGAAATCGCTGCTGATTGCTGCGTTGATTGCGCTGCCAATTGCCGCGACAAGCGCGGCTGAGCCGTGGTCGACCGAACTGCAATATCGCGGCCGCATCACCACGGCGGCGGTCACGCCGGATGGTTACCAACTCACCGCCAATGGCGTGATACGTTTGTTGCCGCGACAGTCGGCGGTCAGCACCACCGCCAGCCCGTTATTCGATGCGCTGTTCGCGCTCGCGCAGCAGGAGCTTGAGCAGGCGCGTGTAAGCCAGATTACCGATGCCGCGTTCGATCACGGCGCAGCGCTGCCATGCGAGTGCTTGGAAACCGGCGAAAAATGGAAATATGTCTGGACCCGCGATCTGGCCTACGCCACTGATTTGGCGCTTTTTCGTTTCGATCCGCAGCGCGCGCGCAACGGGCTCGAATTCAAGTTGTCCGGACTGCGCGCGACGATTGAAACAGCGGTTATTCCCGCCAGCTACGTCGTGCAGGATACCGGCAGCGGCGGCAGCTGGCCGGTGAGTAGCGATCGCATCGTGTGGTTTCTCGGCGCGCGCCATTTGCTCAGCGACCCGGTATTTTCGGAAAAAGTATACAAAGCACTAAAAGATACTTTGGCGCAGGATCGCCGCCATGTTTTCGACAAGCAACGCGGCTTGTATCGCGGCGAGACGTCGTTCCTCGATTGGCGCGAACAAAGTTATCCGGGCTGGACCGCGCGCAACGTCAATTTTATCGCCGAGTCGTTTGCGCTATCGACCAACGTTTTGTTTTACCAGGCGCTGCAGTTGGCGAAGCAAATGGCGCAAACGCGAGGTGATGCCGACAGCGCGGTATACCGGCAGCAGGCCGAACAGCTCGGCGCGGCGATCGAGAAAAATTTCTGGCGTGAGGATCGCGGCTTGTACATGAGTTACAGCGGCGGTTTGAATGCGCCGCGCCGCATCGAAGCGTATGACTTGCTCGGCACCGCGCTGGTGATTTTGTCCGGCATCGCGCCGCCAGCGCATGCGCGTCGCGCGCTGGCGAATTATCCGACGTGGGATGCCGGCAGCGCGGTGATCTGGCCCGAACACGACGATGTGCCGATCTATCACAACCGCGCGATCTGGCCGTTTGTTAGCGCGTATGCGTTACGCGCCGCTCGCACACTCGACGAGCCCGCGCGCATTGCGCACGAGTTGCGCTCGATCATGCGCGGCGCGGCACTAGCGGGATCGAATATGGAAAACTACGAGTTCACGACTCAGGCGACAACGTTTATCGATGGCGCCAAC
Source organism: Pseudolysobacter antarcticus (assembly GCF_004168365.1). GTDB lineage: Bacteria > Pseudomonadota > Gammaproteobacteria > Xanthomonadales > Rhodanobacteraceae > Pseudolysobacter > Pseudolysobacter antarcticus. The sequence goes on along the minus strand of NZ_CP035704.1, from coordinate 4,590,368 downwards.
AGCGGGCCGGTGGTCAATTCAAAACGCCAGTTGTGGTCAGTCGCCGCCTATCTCGACATGGTCGTCGAAGGCGTATTCGGCCTCACCGATCACGATACGATCGACCCGAAAATTCCGCGCGAACTTGTGCCGATGCTGTTTGGTGATCGCAATGAAATCCGGCTCGATTTGGCCGAGCGCCACATCACGCTGATCAAGCCGGCGCAGATGGCGGATGATGCGAACCTGCTGGTCGCGGATTCGAGTGTGGCGGATCGCCGCGACATTCGCGTGCAACTGCGTGCGCGGCACGTCGCGTCTTCGCCATTGCCGTTGCAGCACAGCGCGTATGCGCCATCCACGCCGGCGCTGCCAGTCGTCATTCGTGACGGTGCACACTGGCAAATTCGCAGCACCACCACAGGGCCGCTGCACTTGTATATCAACGATCGCGCGGTGCGAAATTTCAGCGGCACGACAACCTTGGCGCATCGTCGTGAACAGCAATGCATCAGCCTGACTCGCAGCGATGACAAAGGTATCGAGTCGCTGCCGAGCGATAGCGTCTGCGTCGGCGATACGGTGCCGGTGACAGGCGTGTGGCCGCGGCTTTGGTCGGCACCACGCAGCGGGCATTATGTGGTGCGGCTGGACTATCGCAATAACCACGGCCCGATCAATACCGGCATCACGGCGGCCGAAAAAATTCTGCAGGTGCAATGCGGTCGCGTCGATACGCAATCTGCACCGCTGCTGATGCCGCACAGTGTGGGCTGGCAGGCGTCGACCGCGATGACGTTCAACGCGCGGGCCGGAGAGCGCTGCGAATTCGCGCTCGAAAACGGCTTCAACATGAGCATGCTGGCGCACTACATACGCTACACCGGCGGCGAAGGTGGCGCGTCAGGTGCGATCCATGCCGCAGACACTGGCGACCTGCAGATCACGCCGCTGGACTGAGTCACAGCGCCACCGCCATCACACTTTCAGGCAAACGTTTCCATGACCACGCGACCGCAACTGACCTTCTGGCAAATCTGGAACATGTGCTTCGGCTTCATGGGCGTGCAATTCGGTTTTGCATTGCAGAACTCGAATGTCAGCCGCATTTTTCAGACCCTCGGCGCGAGTCTCGATGACATCCCGATCTTGTGGATCGCCGCACCACTGACCGGGTTGCTGGTGCAACCGATCGTCGGTTATTTTTCCGATCGCACTTGGGGCCGGCTGGGTCGGCGACGCCCGTATTTTCTGGTCGGGGCGATTCTCGCCACGCTGGCCTTGTTCGCCATGCCGAATTCGCCGACGCTGTGGTTTGCCGCCGTCGTGTTGTGGCTGCTGGATGCATCGATCAATATTTCCATGGAACCGTTTCGCGCGTTTGTCGGCGATCAATTGCCGCCAGCACAACGCGCGAGCGGTTACGCGATGCAGAGTTTTTTTATCGGCATCGGTTCAGTGGTGGCAAGTCTGCTGCCATGGTTTCTCGCGCAGCTCGGTATTGCCAACAGCGCCGCGCCGGGGGCGATTCCCGACACCGTCAAGTACGCGTTTTATGCTGGCGCGATCGCGCTGTTCGGCGCGGTCGCGTGGACTGTACTTTCGACCCGCGAATATCCACCCGAGGCACTGGCTTCATTCGATACCGTTCCGCGTACGCCAAGTGCGCCGCTGCAACATGCGCGGGTTCGTGTTGCCGGCATGTTGTGGTTGACGGCGGGTTGCGCGGCGCTGCTTGCGGTGTATTTGAGCCGCATCGACAAACAGCTCTACCTGCTCGCTGGCGGCATCCTTGCTTACGGCGTGCTGCAGATAGCGGTGAGTTTCAGCCGCTCGCAAAACATGTTCGCAACGATCGTCGCCGATCTGCAGGCGATGCCGATCACCATGCGTCGGCTCGCGGTCGTGCAATTTTTTTCGTGGTTCGCCTTGTTCGCGATGTGGATCTACACCACCAGCGCGGTGACAGAAGTACACTTTGCAACAAAAGATACTTCGTCGCTTGCCTACAACGAAGGCGCGAATTGGGTCGGCGTGTTGTTTGCCGCGTACAACGGTTTTGCTGCGCTCGCCGCGATCGTCATTCCGTGGATGACACGACGCCTCGGTTTGCGTTCGTCGCATCTGATCAACCTGTGTCTCGGCGGCATCGGCCTGCTGTCGTTCCTATGGATTCGCGATCCGCATTGGCTGTTGGCCTCGATGGTCGGTGTCGGCATCGCCTGGGCATCGATCCTATCGTTGCCGTACGCGTTGTTGTCGGACAGCGTGCCGGCCAAAAAAATGGGCGTGTACATGGGCATCTTCAATTTCTTCATCGTGATTCCGCAACTGCTCGCGGCCAGTGTGCTGGGATTTTTGCTGAAGACTTTTTTTGCCAATGCACCGATCAATGCATTGCTGATCGGTGGCGTCAGCCTGATTGTGGCCGGGCTGTGCACGCTGCGTATCAAGGAGATTTGAAATGATTCTGCATAACTGCGGCAAGGCGTTTCGCACGGGCATTGTGATCATCATTGCCTGCACGCTGAGCGCTTGTGCGAGCGCGCCAAAACCGACAAGTGACATCGCCGTCGCATCCACCGATGTGTTTTACGGCACGCTGGAACCGTTCGCCAGTGAGTCGATTTATTTCGTCGTCACCGACCGTTTTGTCAACGGCGATCCGGGCAACGATCAACGCGATCAGGGTGGTACGCATCCGACGTTCGATGTGCGCATTCCCGGGCCGAATGGCGAAAGCGACAACATCGGTTACCTCGGCGGCGATTTCAAAGGCGTGCTCGACAATGCCGATTACATCCACGACCTCGGCTTCGGTGCGGTCTGGATCACGCCGATCACCGACAATCCCGATGAAGCCTTCAGCGGCGGCGATCCGGTGAGCTGGGGCAGTGGCCTGACCGATCGCGGCAAGACCGGTTATCACGGCTACTGGAGCGACAATTTTTTCAAGCTCGACGAACACCTGCCAAGCCCGGATCTCGACTTCGCCGCGTTCACGCACAAGCTGCGCGAGAAGGGTTTGCAGACCGTGCTCGACATCGTTGCCAACCACGGTTCACCGGCATGGACGATGCCGATCATGCAGCCGAAGTTCGGCAAGATCTACGACGCGCAGAATCATCTGATCGCCGATCAAGCTAACCTGCCGCCCGAAAAACTCGACCCGAAACACCAGCCGTTGCAAGCGTTCTACAAGACCACGCCGATCCTCGCGCAGCTCTCGAACATCGACGAAAACAATCCGGCCGCGCTGGATTATTTTGTCGGCGCGTATGAGCAATGGATTGATCAGGGCGCGGCGGCTTTTCGCATCGATGCGATCGGTCTCACGCCTACCGCCTACTGGAAAAAATTCAGCGCACGTATTCGCGCGCGGCATCCGGGCTTTTTCATGTTTGGAGAAAACTTCGACTACGACGCGAGCAAGATCGCGCCGTATACGCGCGACGAAGGCGGCGCGATCACGGTGCTGGATTTCCCGCTGAAGCAGAAAATTGCGCAGGTATTCGAGCATTCGGGCAGCGACTATGCCGCGCTTGAACCGGCACTATTTCTCGAAAACGGACCGTATCGCAATCCGTATGAACTGATCACGTTCTACGACAATCACGACATGGCGCGATTGAATGCGAGCGACGCCGGTTTCATCGACGCGCACAATTGGCTGTTCACCGCGCGCGGCATTCCGGTGATCTATTACGGCTCGGAAACCGGCTTTATGCGCGGTCGCGCCGAGCACGCCGGCAATCGCAATTATTTTGGTCAGCAACGTGTCAATGCGGCGCCGGCGAGTCGGATCTATCAGCAACTGAAACGCATCGCCAATGTGCGCCGAAATTCGATTGCGCTGCAACGCGGGCTGCAACTTGACGTTCATCTGGCCGGCGATCTGGCCGTGTTCTATCGTGTTTATGAAAATGCCGGCACGACCCAGACCGCGCTGGTGTTGTTGAACAAAGGCGATACTGAATCGAGTATCGATGTACGCGATTATCTGCAGGCCGGAAAATGGCGCGATGCGCTCACTAGCGAAACTCTCCGCGTCGGCGAAAATCTGCACACCGCCGTGGCTGCGCACGGCGTTCGGATTTATTTGTACGACCATGCATTAACGCGTACGGATCTGCGTGCGCGCTTGCGCGACTTGATGAGCCACAAGGCAGGTTGAGGGCGGATCAGCGTTGCAATACAAGCTCGGCAACCGAGCGCGCTGGCAACGTTACACGCAGCCGTCGCGTTGGCGCATCGAAGCTGAGTTCGCGCAGTATTTTTCCGTCCGCAGTGACGCGGGCCGGCGCGGCATCCAGGCCGATAAATTCGACAAAGCCGATGCGCTGAAAACTCGGCGCGGCAGAAATCTGCACGCGCAAAATATCACCGCGTAAACTCATTTTTGTCGTGCGCGATACGCCGTTGCGGTACGCATATCCGTCACCGGCATCCTGATAGATTTCACTCAAACCATCGGCGCCGAGCGCCACGTTCAAGGTCAGCACGGTGTGCGCCATCTCGCCGGTGTGCTGTACCACGGGCTGGCTCGGAATGATCGCGCCGACACGCACGAATAACGGCAGGCGATCGATTGGCCCATCGATTTTTACCGTGCCGCCGCCTGCGTAATATTGGCCGGTCCACCAATTGCGCCAGGCGTCGCCCTGCGGAAAATAGACCTCTCGCTGGATGTCGCCGGCGTGCAACACCGGCGCGACCAGCAAATCGCGACCGAGCAGATATTGATCGTCGAGCAGATACGTTTTCACATCGTGTGGATAAGCGAACCACAGCGGTCGCAATAGCGCCGCGCCACTCGCTGCGTTCTGCGCAAACAGGGTGTAGAGATACGGCAGCAAGCGATAACGCAGCGCGATGGTGGCGCGATTGATGCGTTCGAATTCTTCACCGTAGGACCACGGCTCGCGATCGTTCGAGCCGATCTCGGCGTGCGTGCGCAGGAACGGTGTCAACGCGGCAGCCTGCAACCAGCGCGCATACAATTCTGCCGACGGTGATCCGACAAAACCACCGACGTCGGCGCCGATAAACGGCACGCCGGAAATGGACAGATTGGTCAGCATCGGAATGGTCAAGGCTAGGTGCTCCCACGACGCCACATTGTCGCCGGTCCACACCGCGGCATAACGTTGCACGCCGGCGTAACCTGCGCGGGTCAATACCAGCGGACGATGTTGCGGCTGCAACGCGCGCAAACCCTCGAAGGTGGCGCGCGCCATCTGCATGCCATAGACGTTGTGGTAACGCGCATGATCTCCGGGCTGACCATCGCCCGCATGCCGCGCATCCAGCGGAAAAGTTTTGCCGGCATCGTGTGCGAGGATCGGCTGGTTCGAATCCGGCGGCGGAAATGTGGCTGGCTCATTCATGTCGTTCCAGAAACCATCAACGCCTTGCTGCAGCGATTTTGCATACCAGCCACCCCACCATTGCCGCGCCTGCGGATCGGTGAAGTCCGGGAATGCGCACTGCCCGGGCCAGACCGTGGCATGCAGTTCTTCGCCCGCCGCATCGCGCGTGAAAACATTCTGCTCTCGACCGCTGCGATAGACCGGATATTGATCGTCCCGCTTGATACCGGGATCGATAATCGTGACGACATGGAAACCTTCGCCATGCAGTTCGCGCAGCATTTTTTCCGGTGCCGGGAAGTCACGCTGCGACCACGTAAAGACACGGAAACCCTGCATGTAATCGATGTCGAGATAAATCACATCAGCCGGAATTTTCTTTGCACGAAAAGTGCGCGCGACTTCCTCGACGCGCGCTTGCGGCGTGTACGAATAACGCGACTGCTGATATCCCAGCGCCCACACCGGTGGCAATTCGCCGCGCCCGGTCAGCTGGCTGTAGTCGCGCAATACATTGGCTGGGCTGCGTTCGGCAGCACCGGAGAAAACGTAATAATTCAATTCACCGCCGCCAGCGCCGAAGCTGTAGCGCGCGGGATCGGTCTTGCCCATATCGAAATAACTGCGCCAGGTATTGTCGAAAAAAACGCCGTAGCTTTTGCCGTCATGCAAGGCCATAAAGAATGGGATGTCCTGATACAGAGGATCGAGTCCGAGCGCGTAGCGTGGCGTGTCGCTGTTCCACATCGTCATGTACTGCTGATGCCGCGACAGCGGCAACGCTTTTTCGCCGAAGCCGTAATACAGCTCGCTCGCCGCGCGCAACTTCGATGTCTCAACCGCGCCGTTCTGCGCATCAAAAGCCATCGGTCGGGCCGGATCGTCGGCCACGATCACATTGCCTTGCGCATCCGTTATATCAATCAGAAAATTCGGTTGTTTGTGCACGATCACGCGCAAGCCGTCGGCTCCGGCCGGGCGGATAGTGAACAGCTCGCCCGATGCATCCGCGTCGACCTTCAGCGCGATCGATGCCGGCGTGGACTGTGTGAGTGCGTAGGAAAAATCCGTGGCAAAAACGCCGTGCGGGCTCATGCGGATACGCAGCACATCGCGACTGACAAAGTTGATCCGAACATGCGCGCCGCTCTGGGTCGAAAGTTCGACGCTGTCGGCAGTCGCAGTCATCTGGGTAACCGCGCCCAGCGTTTGCCACGCCGCAAATGTGGCTGGCATCCAACTCAGTAGCAGGAGGGCGATAAAAGCACCTGGCCGCGCACGCTTGCGATACGTATCACGCTCAATACGCGTTTGATTATTCGATTGCATACGTATTCATCCCAAGGAGCAGCGTGGACAAGAGTCCGACTTTCCATGGCGAAATTACAAATGAATACGTATGCAACGGATTGTTTACATATCGGCATGCGTCTAGGCTGCCAATCAATCGAATGGCCGTTCAATACCCGTTATTCGATCCACACAAAAACACGCGCGCAAAAAAAATATAAAGCGCGCAAACGTTGTCTGTAATTCACACCCGGGGAGGGTAAAAATGCTCAAGCCTAATTTGCTGGCGCTTACTGTCGCGTCCATTCTGGCCAGTTGTGCGGGTGCCGCATGCGCTGCCGATATCACTGCTGATAGCGCGGTTGCGGGATACACGCAGAACTCCGCGCCGGTGCAACCCGATGCCGCCGTCGATAATCAGGATCCGGTCAAGGATGACGCCAAGGCCAAGGCCAAAGCCAGGGCCGAGAAGGAAAAGGCGGAGGCCGAGCGCGAGGCCACCGAACTCGAAACGGTCAACGTCAGCGGCATTCGGCGTGGCATCGAGGATGCGATCTCGGTCAAGAAAAACTCCGACTCGATTGTCGAAGCGGTCTCGGCCGAAGATATTGGCAAACTACCCGATAGCAGTATCGCCGAATCGATCGCGCGCCTGCCTGGCTTGGCCGCGCAGCGCGTCGCCGGCCGTGCCCAGGTGATCAGTGTGCGCGGCTTGTCACCGGACTTCTCGACCACGCTGCTCAACGGTCGCGAGCAGGTCAGCACGGGTGATAATCGCAGTGTCGAGTACGACCAATATCCATCGGAATTGTTCAGCGGCGTGCTTGTCTACAAGACACCGGATGCCGGCCTCGTTGGACAAGGTTTGTCGGGCACACTGGACTTGCAGACCGTGCGTCCGCTGAGCTTCAGCAAGCCGGTCGTGGTGCTGAATGCGCGCGCATCGGAAAATTCATTGGGCTCGGCGGCCAATGCCTCCGCCAACGGCAATCGAATCAGCGCGAGCTTCATCGATCAATTTGCCGATCACACCTTGGGTATCGCCCTCGGTTATGCGCATCAGGAAACACCGGTGGCAGAGGAGCAGACCGGCACCTATGAACCCTGGTTTGCCAATCCGGCGGTCGATAACCATCGGCCTGGCGTTCCGACCGATGTGTACCTGACTGACGGCATCAAGGCATTGCGCCGAACCGGCGTCACCAAACGTGATGGCCTGATGGCGACGATCGAGTGGAAAGCGTCGGATGACTGGGTCAGCACACTCGATTTGTTCGCGTCCAAATCCAGCCAGGTCGATACCGCCAATCAGTTCGAAGCGGGCCTGTATTACAACGGCGACTATCCTTGCCAGCCTGCCTGCAACTGGACTTCGCCGACGGTCAATGGCAACAACACCTTGACCGGCGGCGTGTTGAGTAACGTTTATCCGCTCGTGCGCGGCGAGTACAACAAGCGCAATGACAAGATCAATGCGATTGGCTGGAATAACGCTTTCAAGGTGGGTGCGGTTGCGCTCGTGGCTGACGTCAGCTATTCGAAGGCAACACGAGAGGAGGTGGCACTTGAGAACAATACCCAGCTCGAACCCGCCAAGCAGCTCGATAGCCTCACGTTGCGATTCCCGACCGGTGCTTTCCAGACCTTGAACCCCGGGCTGAACTATTCGGATCCGACCAAGCTGTTTCTGCGCAATACCATTTACGGCTCCGGTTATGGCAAAGAACCCAGGGTGGAAGACGAACTCAAGAGTTTCAAGCTGACCGCTAAATTTCCTGTGCCGGATGCAGTAGGCAGCCTGTTTTCCGACGTCGATGCAGGCATCAATTACGCCGACCGCTCGAAGAAGAAACACCAGCCCGAAGGCAATATCAATCTGGGTGCGCAGGGTGACACGATCATTGGCTCCGATCTGCAGTACTCGCCGGTCGATCTGAGTTTCGCCGGTTCCAATCTGGGCTCGATTCCCGCTTGGAATGTGCCTGCCGCAGTGGCCAGATACATGACCTTCAACCCGAGCGAAACCTCTGCGCCGTACCTCATTGCGAAGGCGTGGAATGTGTACGAAACGATCGAGACCGCTTTCGCCAAGGCCAACATCAACGCGCAATGGGGCGAGATCGGCGTTCGCGGCAATGTCGGCGTGCAGATTCAGCACGTCGATCAGTCATCCACCGCCAACTACTGGGATGATTCCGCGCCTGCAGGGCAGAATGTCAAGCCGGTTGAGGACGGCAAGAAATACACCGACGCCTTGCCGAGCTTGAATCTCGCGTTTGATCTGGGCAGTGACCAGACTGTTCGTTTTGCCGCCGCGCAGCAGGTTGCTCGCCCGCGCGTGGATCAGCTGCGCGCCTCGCTCGACTTCGGCGTGAATACCGCCACCGGCGTGCCCGGCGCCAGCGGCGGCAACCCGAAGCTTGATCCGTGGCGCGCCAACGCTCTTGATCTTTCGTACGAGAAATACTTCGGCACCAAGGCGTATGTGTCGGTGGCCGGTTTCTACAAGGATCTGAAAACCTACATCTACGAAGACAGCAGAACTCGTGACTTCTCCGCCTTCACCCCGGGTACTGTCGCCACCACCAATTTCGGTCAGTACAGCACCGCGTACAACGGCAATGGCGGGCGACTGTCGGGTCTCGAATTTACCGTCTCGTTGCCGTTCAATCTGGTAACGCCGGTGCTGGACGGGTTTGGTGTCACGGCAAGTACCAGCGTGACCAGCAGCAATATTTCGATCAAGCCCGATGGCGGCAGCGTCAGCGCCGTGGGGTCGGCCAACATCACGCTGCCGGGTTTATCGAAGCATGTCACCAACCTGACTGTGTATTACGAAAGCCACGGTTTCGAGGCGCGCCTCAGCAATCGCAAACGCTCCGATTTCATCGGCGAAATCGGCAACTTCAATGGTGACCGCACCGTGCGTTACGTGGTGGGTGAAGACATCACCGACGCACAAATCAGCTACAACTTCCAAGAAGGTCGTTTCGAAGGTCTGAGCTTGTTGCTGCAGGCGAATAACCTCACCAACACCGCCTTCCAGACCTATGCCGGCACCAAGGATCGCCCGCTTGAATACATCAAGTACGGTCGCTCTGTGCTGCTAGGAGCCAACTACAAGTTCTGAGTTGCCAGGCAAGCATCGAAAGGCCCGGGCGGACGCGATCCGCCCGGGCTTTTTTTATGCCCGAACATTGCAGCAATCGCAGCGATGCAGCAATCGCAGCGATGCGAAGAGAATGTGACTTCAGCGAATGTCGTTAATTGCGGCGATGCGTATCGCCCGGGTCGGGCGCGAACAACCAGCTCACGGCCTTTGGAAACTCCGCGCGCCAAGCCGCTTCATTGTGTTGCGCCACAGGATTGATGCTGACGAAAAATGTTGCATGACGTTGTGCGGGTTGCTGCAACAGGGCGATCATGCGGTTGAACTGCGGCAGCATTTTATCACCTTCCTTGCCGCCAGCGTAAAAGTATACTTTGGCATCCAGTGGCAGTGGTCGTGCTGCGCTGAAAGCAAAAACTTCCGGCGCGAACCAGTAGGACGGTGAAAAAATTCCGGCTTTGCCGAACACCTCGGGATACTGAAAAATCGCGTAATGCGAGATCAGCCCGCCGAGCGAACTACCCATGATGGCGGTATTGCTGCGGTCGGGTTTGCTGCGGTAGTGCGCATCGATATACGGCTTGAGTACATCGACGATGAAGGCGGTGTATTGCTTGCCTTCGCCCTTGCCATATTTGGGGTTGTCCCACGCGCTGAGTTCATGCAGGCGATGTTCGCCGCCATTGTCGATGCCGACTACAATCAGTTCAAGCCCGTGCGATTTCGCTAGCGTATCGAGCGCCTCGTCGACGTTCCATTCGCCAGAAAAAGCCGTCGCATCGTCGAACAAATTTTGCGCGTCGTGCATGTACAAGACCGGATAATGCTGGTTTGTTTTTGCGTACCCCGGCGGCAGGTAGATGCGAATACTGCGTTGGCGATCGAGGCCGGCAATCGTGAACGGTATTGGCAATACCTGCACGTTCGGCGATGCGCTGCCGAGCCGCTTTGGCGTTGCCTGCGGCAGATCTGCAGCGATCGCATACGGCGTGCACAACAGCACTAGCCACAACAAGGGTAAATGTATACTTTGTCTCATTGTTGCGTGGCCAGCTTGTTTATCATGTCGTCGTGCAACACTTCTGTTTTAAGCGCGATGCGCCGCAACTGACGAGTGTATTGTCGGTACAAATCAGGCGCGCTGGGTCGAGCCGCGTAGCATCAGCGACACCGGGATTATCTGACTTTCGACGGGTTCGTTGCGGATCAGCTTGAGCAAGGTTTCCACCAGAATAGCGCCGGCAGCCTTGGTATCCTGCTGCACTGTGGTCAGGCTGGGATTGACGAATCCCGCTAGCGGAATATCGTCGAAGCCGCTCACCAGAACATCCGCCGGCACACGCAATCCGTGCGCCTGCAATGCCTTCATCGCGCCGATCGCGATAAGGTCGCTGGCGGCGCAGATGGCATCGAACTGCAGTTTGCGTTCGAGCAAAACCGTGGTCGCATCAAAACCGGATTGCTCGGAAGAAATGGCGTCGATCTGCAACCGCGCATTGACGCGCAGACGACTCGCCTTGATCGCTTCGCTGTAACCGCGGTGGCGTTCGAGAAATTCCGGACAATGATTGGATGCATCACCGAGAAAAGCGATACGTCGCGCGCCGCGTTCGAGCAAATGTCGAGTGATGGCGTAACCGCCACGGTAATTGTCGCAACTCACCGATACCTCGGGCTGATCGGGCCGAACCGCACCCCAGCAGACAAAATGCATGCCGCGTGCAATCAGAAATTCGAGGCGTGCGCGATAGTCCAGATAATCGCCATAACCGAGCAGAATAATGCCGTCGGCCTTGTTGCTGTCTTCGAAGCCGGCTTGCCAATCTTCATTCGCCGGCTGCTGGAACGAGATCAGCAGATCGTAGCCGCGCTGAGCACAGGCGCGCGTGATCGATGCCAGCATCGAGACGAAAAACGGATTGATCAGCGAGTCATCCGGGGCTGGGTCCTCGAAGAACAACAGCGCCAGCGTTCCGCTGGATTTGCTGCGCAGACTGGAGGCGTTCTTGTCGACCTGATAATTGAGTTCGCGCGCGATTTTGAGGATGCGCAAACGCGTGGTTTCGTTCACCATCGGGCTGCCGCGCAGCGCGCGCGAGACCGTTGGTTGCGACACGCCCGCCAAGTGGGCGATCACGAGCGAGGTTGCTTTCTGTTTGCTGCGGATAGCGGCTTCTCCTGCGATAGCGCAAGGCGCCCGAGGCGTGTCGTCGATTATGCCAGACCGCGCCAGACAACGGACATCGTCGACACCGCCTTTGTGCTCGTCGCGCCGCGTTCAAACATCCGCATCCCAAGGTGCGCCGTCGGCGTAAGCCGCGACCAGCATATCGATGACGCCACGCACGGCGCGGCTCACATAACGCGTGCGCGGATAGACGACATGAATCGCATCAGCGACTGGCGGCGTCTCGTGCAGCACCTCGATCAACGTGCCCGCGCGCAATGCCGGTGCGGCAATGAACAACGGCAACGCGGCTAGCCCAAGGCCGGCAATCGCGGCGTCGCGCATGCTTTCGCCGTTGTTCAAATGGGTGCGGCCACGCACTACCACCTGGCGTGGTTCACCACCGCTGGCACCCGCCTCGAATTGCCAGTAAGGCGCGATGCTCGCGTTGCCGTAGCAGATGCAGGCGTGCTGCGAAATCTGCTCGATATCGCGCGGCAATCCATGCTGCTGCACGTAATCCGGACTGCAACACAACACGCGCCGACTGCTGGCAATTCGCCGCGCCATCAACGACGAATCTTCAAGCCGACCGATACGCACCGCAAGGTCATGACCGCTGCTGAGAATATCGATGCGACGATCGTCCAGCTCGAGTGTCAGCTCCAGATCGGGATGTTGGTGCATGAAGGAAAACAGCAACGGCCCGAGATAAGCCGTGCCGAATGTCATCGGTGCGGCGATGCGCAAACTCGCGCTGATACGATCGCTGTCATCGCCCGCAACTTCGTCCACGGCCTGCTGCATACGCGCGACCACGTCGCGCATGCGATCGTAAAAACGCTGGCCGGTATCGGTCAACGAAACCCCGCGCGGCGAGCGGTGCAACAGTTTTGCCTGCACGTCTTTTTCGAGTCGCGCGATACGTGCGCTCAGCACGGATTTGGCGATCGTCAGTCGTGTCGCCGCCGCGCTGATGCCGCCGTTCTCCACAACCTGGATAAAAGCCCGAATATCGCCGAAATCGTAATCCATGCCGCTCGCTGCCGTTGCTGATCGAACGATCATCGGCATTTCTTTTCGTGAGCGCAATTGCCTGCGTTCGTCCATGGCGAACGCCGCGTTCGCATTTGTCTGGCTAGTGGCTTTCGCCCGCGAAGCCTAGAGTGCAAATCTGGATTCCACGGAGAGACATCATGCACACCATCAGACGTTCGGAAGATCGCGGCAATGCCGACTTCGGCTGGCTGAAAAGCCGCCATACGTTTTCGTTCGGCGATTATTTCGACAACCAGCATATGGGCTTCGGTCCGCTGCGCGTGATCAACGAAGATCGCGTCGCGGCTGGCGCCGGATTCGGCAAACATTCGCACCGCGACATGGAAATTCTGTCATGGGTGCTCGATGGCACGCTCGAACACAAGGACAGCCTCGGCACCGGCGCGCTGATTCGTCCCGGCGAGTTGCAGCGCATGACCGCGGGCAGCGGCGTGACGCATTCGGAGTTCAATGCATCAGCCACCGACACCGTACATTTTCTGCAGATCTGGCTGATGCCGGATCGCCAGGGTCTGGAGCCGGGTTATGAGCAACGTACTTTTGCGCCCGAGGATTTACACAACCAATGGCATCTCATCGCGTCAGGTACGCCGCACGATGGCGCGTTGAAAATCCATCAGGATGTGAACCTGTATGCGACACGCTTGAGCGCAACGCAAACCTTGGAATTCGAACCGGCGGCGAACCGTCGTGTGTGGTTGCAGATCGCGCGCGGCGTGATCGAAATCGACGGTGAAACCCTGCGTGCCGGCGATGCGATCGCATGGAACAATGCCGGCCTGATCAATATGCGCGCCAACGAGGATGCGGAAATCCTGTTGTTCGACATGACGCCGTAAAACCCACGTAATCGTCCTGACTTTCCACGGCGATTTCGGTCATGAAATGCCGCTAGTATTCACTCTCCAAAAACCCACAACGAGGAAACCCCAATGAGCACAATCACAAGCAAAGACGGCACGGAAATTTTCTACAAGGATTGGGGCAAGGGCCAGGCCGTGGTGTTCTCGCACGGCTGGCCGCTGAATGCCGATGCATGGGATGGTCAGATGTTGTTCCTGGCCAATCAGGGTTATCGCACCATTGCGCATGATCGCCGTGGGCATGGCCGCTCGGGCCAGCCGTCGGATGGCAACGACATGGATACCTATGCCGATGATCTTGCCGCACTGATCGAAAAACTCGATCTGAAGGACATCATCATGATCGGCCATTCCACCGGTGGCGGCGAAGTCGCGCATTACATCGGTCGGCACGGCACCGCGCGTGTGGCCAAGGTCGTGTTGATCGGCGCGGTGCCGCCGTTGATGCTCAAGACCGTGAGTAATCCGGGTGGTCTGCCGCTGGAAGTTTTCGACGGCATCCGTGCTGGCGTTGCGGCGGATCGGTCGCAATTTTTCAAGGATCTCAGCGCCCCGTTCTACGGCGCCAACCGCCCGGATGCGAAGGTATCGCAAGGTCTGCGCGACGGCTTCTGGCTGCAAGGCATGCAGGGCGGCATCAAGGCCGAGTTCGAATGCATCAAGCAATTTTCCGAAGTCGACTACACCGAAGATCTGAAGAAAATCGACGTGCCGACCTTGATCGTGCATGGCGACGATGACCAGATCGTACCGATCGCAGCCTCCGCGTTACTGTCGGCGAAGATCGTCAAGAATGCTGTGCTGAAAATCTATCCGGGCGCGCCACACGGATTGGCGAGTACGCATCAGGATCAGCTCAACGCTGATTTGCTGGCCTTCATCCGCAGCTAGAAATTTGTCTACACGCGCTCGCGGTGGGTCGTCACGACCCACCGTATCTCCGAGTATTTTTGCATCGGATGCAAAGAAAAATTTCCGTCACGATCTGAGGAGCACATCATGCGCATTCGACATGAGCAGAAAATTTTGCGCGGCATGACTTTCACGCTCGCCTTCGCGGCGCTGCAATTTTTCGTGCTCGTATCGGCATTCGCCAAGGATACGCCGCGCGCCAGTGCGGGCGTCGCTGTCGGTGCGCAATACGACACCACACATGTCTATGTCGCCGCTGCCGATCTCGACAAATTTGTTGCCAGTTTTGTCGCCACGTTTGGCGGCAAACCGTCGCCGCGCATCACTGCCAATGTGTTGCCGGTGCCGAGCAGTACGCTGGCGCAATACGTGTGGACACCCATCGGCACGTTGTCGACGTTTGGTTTCACGACGCCGGTGCCGTATCCATTCGGCCAGGAGCGCAACGGTTATCTCGTCAGCGATATGGACAAGGCGTTGCGCGCGGCGCGTGAAGCGGGTGCCGATATCATCGTCGACAAATTCCGCGATCCGATCGGTCTGGACGCAGTGATCCAGTGGCCCGGTGGCGTGAAGATGCTGCTGTACTGGCACGACAAGGCGCCGATGTACGACGCGCTCGAAAGCATTCCCGACAATCGTGTGTATGTGTCGCCCGACAGCGCCGATGTGTTCGCGCACGACTTCGTGCGGTTTTCGCACGGCAAGATCGTCGCGGACGACAAGCAGGCCGACGCCGGTGAAATCGGCCGACGCGGAGAAAAGTATCGGCGCATCCGTATCGAGTCCGCGTTCGGCAAGATGCAGGTCATGGTCAGCGACGGCCACTTGCCGTACCCGTTCGGCCACGACACCACCGGCTACCACGTGAAGAATCTCGCCGACACGTTGCGCAAGGCGCAAGCCGCGGGCGCGAAGATTCTATCGCCGCGATTTGATGGTGATGACCGCAGCTCCGCGATCATCGAATTTCCGGGCGGCTATATCGCGGAAGTGCATGCGCTGAAGGCGGCGCACTGAGGTAATGCTTCGATAGTGTGTCGCGCAAACATTACTCAGGCATTGGCGGCGTAACCACAGATGCAAATCGCTACGCCGCGTGCAATTGTTGCCGATAAGTTTCCAGGTGCCGATCGGTGTTTCCGTAGCGCAGTTCGAATGCGAGCAGCCGCTTGAAATAGTGGCTGACATTGAGCTCGTCGGTCATGCCCATGCCGCCGTGCAATTGCACCGCCTGTTGGCCGATGTAACGCGCCGCCTGACCCATCAGCGCCTTCGCCGCTGACAGCGCAGCACGGCGCGCAAGCGGATCGGGATCGGTGCATTGCGAGGTCGCGAGATACGACATCGAGCGTGCTTGTTCCAGATGCATCAGCATTTCCGCCATGCGGTGCTGCAGCGCTTGGAAGCTGCCGATCGGCGCGCCGAACTGCACGCGCGAACGGCTGTATTCGATCGTGGCTGTGAGGATTTTTTGCATCGCGCCGAAGGCTTCGGCACAGAGTGCGGCGAGGCCGATATCGAGCACGGATTGCAGCGCGACTTTTGCATCGCCGCCGAGGCGCGCATCGGCACCCACATGCACATCTTGCAACAGCACCGCGGCAGCGCGTTGTTCGTCGACGGTCACACACGGCAGCAATTGCAGACCAGCGGCATCGTGCGGAATCGCAAACAGGCCAATGTCGTTTTCTGCAATACGCGCCGATACCAGCAGCAGGTTGGCTGCCGGCGCGTGATAAACCACCGACTTGTTGCCATCGATGCGCCAGCCGTCGACATCGCGCACGGCACGCGTTTCGACTTGCAACGAATTTTCGCGCGTAGCAGTTTCGTCATGCGCCAGCACCGCGATGAGCTCACCTGACGCCAGCGCCGGCAACCACTGTTCGCGTTGTTGCGCTGAAGCCAGCTCGACAATCGCCTGCGTCGCGATCACCGCACTCGACAGAAACGGTTCGAGCAACAAACCCTCGCCGATCGCATTGCCGACCAGCATCGTGCCGACAGCGCCGGCGCCGATGCCGCCGTCCTGCTCGGGAATATTGAGCGCGAGCAAACCGAGTTCGCCGAGTGCGGTCCATATCTCGCGCGACCAACCGGTTTCGGAATCGCGTACCTTGTTGCGGTAATCGAAATCGTAGCGCTCGCTGATGAAGCGCCGCGTTGTGTCGAGCAGCATTTGCTGTTCGTCGCTGAATGAAAAATCCATCGCTTTGCTCCTACAGGCCCAGAATCATCTGGGCGATGATGTTGCGTTGGATCTCGTTCGATCCGCCGAAGATGCTGAGCTTGCGCAGGTTGAGATAGGTCGAGGTTTCACGCGCGATCTCGCCGCTGGTATCGCGATAGATCAGCGCATCGGCACCGAGCACTTCCATCTGCAGTTCGGACAATCGCTGCATGATTTCGGTGCCGCGGATCTTCAGCATCGAGGCTTCCGGCCCTGGCGCCTGTTTTTTTGCCTCGGCAAAAATCACGCGCATGTTGGTGATTTCGAGCGCTCGCAACTCGATTTCCACTTGCGCGATACGCGTGGCGAACAGCGGATCCTGCAGCATCGTCGCGCCGGCTTTCGGCTGCGCCGCGGCCATCTGTTTCAGGCGCGCGAGTTCGCGTTTGCTGGCGCCGATCCCGGCGATGTTGGTGCGTTCGTGGCCGAGCAGAAACTTGGCGTAAGTCCAGCCCGCGTTCTCTTCGCCAATGCGATTGCTCACCGGCACACGGACGTTGTCGAACCAGATTTCGTTGACCTCGAATGTGCCGTCGAGCAAGCGCGTCGGACGCACGGTGATGCCCGGCGTTTTCATGTCGATCAGCAGAAACGAAATGCCGCGTTGCGGTTTGCCGCTGCTGTCGGTGCGCACTAGGCAGAAGATCCAGTCGGCGAACTGGCCGAGCGTGTTCCAGACCTTCTGACCATTGAGCACATATTCGTCGCCATCGCGCTCGGCTTTCATTTTCAGCGAGGCCAGATCGGAACCGGAGCCGGGCTCGGAATATCCCTGGCACCACCAGTCATCAGCCGCAAGAATGCGCGGCAAAAAATATTGTTGCTGCTGCGGACTGCCATAACGCATCAACACCGGCGCAACCATCTTTACACCGAACGCGAGCTGCGCAGGCGCGTCAGCCAAGGCGCATTCGGTCTCGAAAATATATTGCTCGGTCTTGCTCCAGCCGGTGCCGCCGAATTCGACCGGCCACGCCGGCGCGCCCCAACCTTTAGCGTGCAGAATTTTCTGCCAGTTCTGGATATCGTCGCGGATATGGCTGTCGTCGCTGCGATGCATGCGATCGCGAATCTCCGCGGGCAACGCCGTGGCGAGAAACTCGCGCACCTGGTCGCGGAACGCTAGCTCTTCCGCGTTGAAATCGAGATCCATAAAAACTCCGCTGGCTAAATCAGGTGGCTGTGGCGACGGCGTAATAACGCACCAGCATCTGCGCGACGCAGGCGGGTTTATCACCGTTTTCAATTTCGACGATGGCGGACCAGAACACCTGGATTCCGCCGCTCACGGGCTCGATGCGATCAAGCACAATGCGCGCACGGATGCGCTCGTTCACACGCACCGGCGCGGGCAGGCGCACATGATCGAGGCCGTAATTAATCGCCATGCCGATGCCATCGATACGCACGCAGGATTGCATCAGTATCGGGATCAACGATAGCGTCAGGTAACCGTGCGCGATCGTGGATTGGTACGGCGATTCGCGGCGCGCGCGTTCGGGATCGACATGAATCCATTGCGTATCGCCGGTGGCTTCGGCGAAACGCTGAATGCGCTGTTGATCGATGGCGAGCCAATCGCTGCACGCGACTTCGCGACCGATCCAGCCCGACAAGGCCTCAAGATTTTCGATGATTTGCATGGCGCGCTCAGACGATTTCGAACAAGCCCGCGGCACCTTGACCACCGCCGACACACATCGTCACCACTGCGTATTTCACGCCGCGGCGTTTGCCCTCGATCAGCGCATGGCCGACCAGCCGCGCGCCGCTCACGCCGTACGGATGGCCGACCGCGATCGCGCCGCCGTTGACATTGATGCGGTCGTGCGGAATGCCGAGCGTATCCATGCAGTACAACACCTGCACGGCAAACGCTTCGTTGAGTTCCCACAGGCCGATATCGTCGACTTTCAGGCCGGCGCGCTTGAGCAGTTTCGGCACGGCAAACACTGGGCCAATTCCCATTTCGTCCGGCTCGCAACCGGCAATCGCGAATCCGCGAAAGATGCCAAGTGGCTTGATCCCGCGCTGCTCGGCGAGCTTGCCATCCATCACCACGACCGCCGATGCGCCGTCGGAAAACTGACTCGCATTGCCGGCTGAAATCACACCGCCGGGGAGTGCGCTGCGGATCTTCGCAACGCCTTCGTACGTCGTGTCGGCGCGGATGCCTTCATCAGCAGTCACGGTCACTTCGCGCGTCAACAGTTGCAGCGTTTTCGGATCGGCAACCCCCGCGAGCACGGTGATCGGCACGATCTCGTCGTTGAATTTTCCGGCGGCTGCGGCTGCTGCCGCGCGCTGCTGACTTTCGGCGCCGTAATGATCCTGGCGTTCGCGCGAAATACCGTAACGTTTGGCCACGGTTTCGGCGGTCTGCAACATCGGCCAGTACAACTCCGGCTTGTGTTCGAGCAGCCAGCCTTCGCTGAGCATGTGCATATTTGTGTATGGCTGCACGCACGAAATACTTTCCACGCCACCGGCGACATGGATATCGCCTTCGCCCGCGATCACACGCTGCGCGGCCATCGCGATCGTCTGCAAACCGGACGAACAGAAACGATTCACGGTCGCGCCCGGTACAGTCACCGGCAAGCCCGCGCGCAACGCAATTTGTCGCGCGATATTGACGCCGGTCGCGCCTTCCGGATTGGCGCAACCCATGAGCACATCTTCAACTTCGGCCGGATCGATGCCGGCGCGTGCGACCGCGTGCTGCACGACGTGACCGCCGAGCGTCGCGCCGTGCGTCATGTTGAAGGCGCCCTTCCAGCTCTTGGCCAGACCGGTGCGTGCGGTGGATGCGATAACTGCTTCTTTCATGTGTTTTCCCGATCGTAGCGTGGTGGATCAGCGGTTGAACGACTGGCCGGCCTCAGCCAGTTGCACCAGCAGCGGTGCGGGTTCCCAGGCTTTGCCCTCATGGCCTTTGGCATAACGGCGCATCGCCGCGAGCACGTTGTACAGGCCAACGCTGTCGGCATAAAACATCGGGCCGCCGCGCCAGATCGGGAAGCCGTAACCGGCCAGATAAACGATGTCGATATCCGATGCCTTGGCCGCGATGCCTTCGGCGAGAATGTGCGCGCCCTCGTTGACCAGCGCGTAGACCAGTCGCTCGACGATTTCCTCGTCGCTGATCGCACGTCGGCTCAGGCCGATATCCGCGGAATGTTTTTCGATCAGCGCATTCACCTCGGCGGATGGATGCGCATTGCGATCGCCGGGTTTGTAGTCGTACCAGCCTGCGCCGGTTTTCTGGCCGTAGCGACCGAGTTCGCAAATCAGGTCGGCGGTTTTCGAGTAGGTCAGATCGGGTTTTTCTAGCGCACGACGTTTGCGGATGGCCCAGCCGATATCGTTGCCGGCGAGGTCGCCCATGCGGAACGGCCCCATCGCGAAACCGAACTTTTCCATCGCGCGATCCACCTGCTGCGGCAGCGCGCCTTCGTCAAGCAGAAATCCGGCCTGGCGACTGTATTGCTCGATCATGCGATTGCCGATAAAACCGTCGCACACGCCCGATACCACGGCGGTCTTGCCGATCTTTTTCGCCAGCGCCATCACCGTCGCCAGCACGTCTTTGGCCGTCTGTTTGCCGCGCACGACTTCGAGCAATTTCATGACGTTCGCCGGGCTGAAAAAATGCATGCCGAGCACATCCTGCGGGCGTGCGGTAAATGCGGCGATGCGATCGACGTCTAGCGTCGAGGTATTGCTTGCGAGGATTGCACCGGGTTTGGCCACCGCATCGAGCTGGGTGAACACCGCCTGCTTGACGCTGTATTCCTCGAACACTGCCTCGACGATCAGATCGGCATCTTTCAAATCTTCGTACGACAAGGTCGGCGTGATCAACGCCAAACGCTGCTCGACCTGTTCGGCGGTCAGCTTGCCTTTCTTCGCGCTGTTCTCGTAGTTCTTGCGGATCGTGGCGAGGCCGCGATCGAGTGCGTCCTGTTTGGTTTCCAGCAACGTCACCGGAAGTCCCGCGTTGAGGAAATTCATACTGATGCCACCGCCCATCGTGCCGGCGCCGATCACGCCGACCCGGCGAATTTCGCGCAGCGGCACGTCCGCGCCGATGTCGGCGATCTTGCCCGCGGCGCGCTCGCCGAAAAAGCCGTGGCGCAAGGCCTTGGATTCCGGTGTCTGGATAAGCAGGGCGAAGGCCTCGCGTTCGACCTGCATGCCTTGATCGAACGGCTTCAACGCCGCCGCTTCGATCGCATCCAGACATTTCAACGGCGCCGGATAATTAACCGATGCGGCGGTAACCGCGGTGCGCGCAAAGCCGAGAAAACCTTCGGCGTTTTCGTGCTTGATTTTCCAGTCGCGCACCTTCGGCAGTTTTGCGCCGCTGCTCGCGACTTCGCGCGCCAAGGCTATCGCGGCTTCCAGCGCATCGCCGTCGACTACGCGATCGAAAAGTCGGGTCTTGGCCAGTAACGACGCTGCCACCGGCGTACCGGAAACGATCATGTTGGTGGCGGCTTCCAAACCCACCGCGCGCGGCAGACGCTGCGTGCCGCCAGCGCCCGGCAGCAAGCCGAGTTTCACTTCCGGCAAGCCGATTTGTGCGCGACTGCTGGCGACGCGATAGTTGGTGCCGAGGGCCAGTTCAAGGCCACCGCCGAGCGCGAGTCCGTTGATCGCAGCCACCACGGGTTTGCTGCTGCGTTCGAACGCGGCGATCACGGTCGGCAAGGTCGGTTCCTGCTCGGCCTGTGGCGTGTTGAATTCGCGGATGTCGGCGCCACCGGAAAAAGCGCGCTCGCCACCGCTGACCACGATCGCGCGCACTTGCGCATCGTCCAGGGCCTGGGTCAACGATTCCACCAAGCCACGACGCGTGGCGATGCCGAGGCCGTTGACCGGCGGATTGGCCAGGGTGAGTACGGCAATGCCGTCATGGATTTCGTAGCTGACTGACATCTTTTTTCCTGCGTGGTGGTGATGGATCGTTATGACGTATCGGTGGGATATTCGGGCCGCTTTTGTCCCTGCCAAGCCGTGAGTTTGCGCGCAAGAGCGGTGTTGCCGTTTCCGTGCACCAGGCACACTCAAGTTCCGTAGAATGGAACTTTGTTCTGGACGCCCGATATCGTACCGACACCTCGCCACTTCGACAAGAGTCAGAGCATACGCTTGCGAATGTGGATAGAGCCTTTTAGGATGCCATTCGATTACAGAACATAGTTCCGTATCACGGAATTAAATCTCTATCCACAGACGGGATCTCGCATGGATTTTTCCTACACTCCGAAAGTCGAAGCTTTGCGCGCCGAACTCACGCGCTTCTTCGATCAGTATATTTATCCGAACGAAGCGGCGTACCTGCAGGAAATTCAGCGCAACCGCGATACCGGCAATGCGTGGATTCCGACCGCTGTGATCGAGCAACTGAAACCCCGTGCTCGCGAGCTCGGTTTGTGGAATTTGTTCCTGCCGCGCTCACCACGCGCGCCGGAAGGATTGTCGAATCTCGAATACGCGCCGCTGTGCGAAATCATGGGTCGCGTGACGTGGGCGTCGGAGGTTTTCAACTGTTCCGCGCCTGATACCGGCAACATGGAAACCATCGAACGTTACGGCACTGAGGCACAAAAAGATCGTTGGCTCGAACCGTTGCTGGCCGGCGAAATCCGCTCGGCTTTCCTCATGACCGAACCTGCCGTGGCGTCGTCGGATGCGACCAATATCCAGTGCTCGATTCGCCGCGATGGCGATGAATATGTGATCAACGGCCGCAAGTGGTTTGCCTCCGGCGCGGGCGATCCGCGTTGCGCGCTGTACATCGTGATGGGCAAGACCGATCCAGACGCCGCCAGTCATCAGCAGCAATCGATGGTGCTGGTGCCGGCCGAAAGCAAAGGCATCGAAGTGCTGCGTCCGTTGTCGGTGTTCGGTTACGACGATGCGCCGCACGGCCATATGGAAATCGAACTGCGCGACGTGCGTGTGCCGGTCAGTAATTTGTTGCTCGGCGAAGGTCGCGGTTTCGAGATCGCGCAGGGACGATTGGGGCCGGGCCGCATCCACCATTGCATGCGCATCATCGGCGCGGCGGAGCGTGCGCTCGAACTGCTGTGCCAGCGCGTACAAACACGCGTGGCGTTCGGTAAACGCATCGCCGATCACTCGATCTGGCACGAGCGCATTGCCGACTCGCGTTGCATGATCGAGCAGGCGCGGCTGCTCACGCTGAAGGCCGCATCGATGATGGATACAGTTGGCAACAAGGTGGCGCGTGCCGAAATCGCGATGATCAAAGTGGTCGCGCCGAGCATGGCCTGCCAGATTCTGGACTGGGCCATCCAGGCGCACGGCGGCGCCGGCGTGAGCCAGGATTTTCCACTCGCGAGCCTGTATGCCGGCATCCGCACCTTGCGCCTCGCCGATGGCCCGGACGAAGTGCATCGCGCCACCATCGCCAAGCTCGAACTTGCGCGGCACACGATTCGCACCACCGCATGATTGCCTTTAGCGCGGATTGGCGAGGAGTAGCGCATGGGTAGTCCGAAGCGCGCTAGCCACACCTTTGCGCAGAACATCGACGACAGCCATCCGCAATTCGTCAGCGCGGTGGCGCGTGCGTTTTCGATCCTGCGCTGCTTCGAACAAGGCGCGCAGTATCTGGGAAATCAGGATATCGCGCGGCAAACCGGTTTGCCGAAAACCACGGTATCGCGCCTGACCTTCACCCTCGCCGCGCTGGGGTATTTGAGCTACAGCGCCGCGCTGGAAAAATACGCGCTCGGCACGGCGGTGCTGTCGCTCGGCCACGCCTTGATCAAGGGCAACGACGTGCTCGCGATCGCGCGCCCGCTGATGCGCGAACTGGCCGACTACACCCAGTCGGCGGTGATGCTGGCCGAAGGCGATCGCGACCATCACCGCATGGTCTTGCTCGAAGTCTGCCAGGGCGATGCGACCTTCCAGATGAACCTCACGGCTGGCGCACGCGTGCCGCACGGCTCGACCGCGTTGGGCCGCGCCGATCTGGCGTCGCGTTCCGACGAGGCCTTCGCGCAGTACCTAATCAATCTGGAAAAAGAATGCGAGCCGGGCTACTGGCCACGCATTCGCGCCGGCATCGTGCGTGCGCGGCAGGACTATCAGAACTACGGATTCTGTTTCTCGATGGGCGACTGGAACGCCGAAGTTTTTGCGATCGGCGTACCGCTGGTTTCCGCTGACGGCAGCCGCGTACTCGCGTTCAATTGCAGCGGACGCGTGTCGGTCATGACACGAGAAAAACTGCTGCAGGATTTTGGACCGAAACTGCTGGCGTTGCGCGACAAGGTGCTGGAGCGGACGGAAGGGCGGTTTTGATTCTTTCGTCGTCTCGCGTCAAGCAAGTTTTCAACGTGATGAGTTTGGCAACAGTCTAGTTACCCCACTACACCTCAGTTGATCAATGCGGTTCTCTGAAATACTGGCGCGAACCGCGTCAAACACTGCGGTGATTGAGTGTTGATTGTTGGTTGCGAACCATGCCGAGCACTGCCAAGGAGCGACTATCCGGCAAACGTGGCGCGGTTTATGATTATTCGCGAATGGTATCCACGCGCCCATGATCTGGAGAATGTTTGGCCATGACGGAAGCCAGATTTGTACCGCTTGCTGGCTATCGCAGTTTTTCCGAACCCGAAATGCTTGAGCGTTCGCGTGACTTTGCGATTGAACTCTCGCGTCGACGTACCGTGCGCGAATTTTCAGATCGACCGATCCCGCGTGAAGTGATCGAAAATTGTCTGCGCGCCGCCGGCACTGCTCCGAGTGGTGCTCATCAGCAGCCGTGGCGGTTCATGGCCGTCGCCGATGCCCAGATCAAGCATCGTATCCGAGTTGCGGCAGAAGAGGAGGAGCGTGAGTTCTACACACATCGTGCGCCGCCGGATTGGCTGGCGGCTCTGGCACCGCTGGGGACTCATGCCGAAAAGCCGTTTCTCGACATTGCACCGTGGCTGATCGCCGTGTTCTACGAACGCTTCGGGCTCGATGCCGAGGGGCTGAAGTCCAAGCGCTACTACCCACATGAGTCGGTCGGTATCGCCTGTGGTTTCCTGATCGCAGCACTCCACCACGCCGGCATCGCGACGTTGACGCACACTCCCAGTCCTATGGGATTTCTCAACGAGATCCTTGGTCGTGGCAAGAACGAGATGCCGTTCCTCGTGCTGGTCGCAGGATATCCGGCAGTGGGTTGCCAGGTGCCGGATATCACACGCTTCGCGCTGGATCAGTACACGACATTTTTTTGAAAACGTGTGGGTTGACTTGTGGTGTTGCGCGGATCGGCGAACTGATCACGCAGCCCGGCGAATCGACCGAATGCGCGACCAAGTTACGCTGTGCGTCACGCAATCGGCGCATGCGCTTAAAAGATTGCCGAAAAAATCATGATGGTGACGCCGGGGTCGTTCGTACGCAGGAAAGCGTCCGCGTAACGGCGATGATTCGCTACTTCTTGGGTTCCAGCGCTTTGACTTTCAGACTCGTCTTCGCCGCGGTCAGCAACAACTCGGAAGACAAACGAATTCGGTAGTCGGGATTGACATAAACGAACTGAACAACGCCCTCGGCATCGATGACGAAAACCGAAGGTACCGGCAACACGTTTTCGGTTTCGCCGGGAGCGTGCGAGAGCGTGATGCCGTAGCCGCGATATTTTTCCACGGTCGATTCCGGCAGGCGGAAACCCACGCCGAACGCCTTGATTGCAGCGAGATCAGTATCGGAATAGATCGCGTATTTCAGGCCGTGCTTGTCCAGCGTTTTCTTGATCTGTTCCGGTGGATCCGGTGTCAGCGCGACGATCTGATAACCCATGGCTGAGAGTTTGTTTTCAATACCGTTCAGTTGGCTCAGTTGCAGATTGCAGAACGGACACCATCCACCCCGGTAAAACACCAGCACTGTTGGTTTTCCCGCGGCGATTCCCACGAGGGACTGCAAGTTGCCATCAAGCGCACGGACCTTGATGTCGGGAACATGTGTCCCGATCAAGACGGGCGTGACGGTTTCAGCGCTGTCGGCAATGCCGGCTGCCTGCGTGATAGAAGCGCCGAGAATGAGGCATGCGATAGCAAATAGTCGAAACATGGTGAGTATCTCCAGGAGGACGGGCACCGCAGAGACCCGATTGCCGTCCTGTTGCTTTCACATTGATGATCTAACGTGCTAGTGAAATCTGTCCACGAAAACCTTGGATCAAGGGTTACCACAAACGATACGCCCTCAAACCGACGTGCCTAGCAGATATGAAATGCGTGGCCCAAGTGCCGCGAGTGCTGGAAGATCATCTAGCTCTACGGCACCATTCGCGAGCCGTGCCGCGTCAAGTGACGAATTCTCAATGCCGCGACGCAGATCCCGCCATTGCTAGCTGGGAGCTTATCGACGCGACGTCATTCTGCTTCCAGGCTGAACACGCAGCCGCCTGACAAAATCGTAACCACCCGATAGGCAGAGATTAAAGAAGCGTCACGGATATGCCGACCAGGGCGCCGCCGATGTCTGCTACATTCCCAAATCTTCGGCACAGGGGCCAGCGCAATGCGTACTTCCGAATCGGTTTTCGCTCGCCGTGTCACGACCGTCATGCGGCGTCCGCTCGCGTTGGCGCTAGCGCTGGGTCTGGGCCTCACGCCACTCGCCGGCATTGCCGCCACGATCATTGTGAAATCCTCCGGCGATGCGGGCAGCGCAGCCACTTGCACATTGCGCCAGGCGATCGTTTCGATGAATACCGGCTCTCTGGCGGGCACCGCCTGCGTGAACAGCTCAGCGATAGGATTCCATAGCAACGACATCATCAATTTCGACGCCACCACGTTTCCTGTGGGCGGCGCTAACACGATCACGCTTGCTGATGTCAGTACGAATGTGCTGTCGATCAGCGATGCCCAACTCACCCTCGACGCTAATGCGAATGGTCAGGTGACGATCCAGCGCCCGTCCGGCGCTAGCAACAGCTTCGGCATCATCGACCAAAGCCAGCCGGGTGGCGGCTCGCTCACGTTGAATTCTCTCACCCTGACCAATGGCTCCGGCAACTCGGGCGGCGCCATACTAAATGCGTTCGCAAACGGGCATCTCACGCTGATGAACTGCACGATCAGCGGCAACCAGGGGGGCTTGGGCGGTGGCATCGAGTCAGATGGTTTTCTGACCCTGATTGACACCTCGGTCAGCGGAAATAGTGCAACTCAGGGCGGTGGCATCGCTTCGCGGAGTACCCTCACGCTGGTCAACAGCACCGTCAGCGGAAATAGTTCTTTCTACGGCGGCGGCGGTATCTATATCGCGGGCAACCTCACGCTGACCAACAGTACAATCAGCGGAAATTCGACGGTAAACGATAGCGGCGGCGGTATCTACATGTTAGGCGGTGGCATGACGCTGAAAAACAGCACGATCAGCGCGAACCAAGTCCCGGGTAACCGTTCGGGCGGCGGCATCCAAAACAATAGTGCTACTGCACCTGTGGCGATCAATTCGATCATCGCCGGTAACGTGGGTCCCGATATCAGTGGCAGCAATACGAGCCCGGGGGCCGGTTCTTCAGGCAATATCATCGGCGGCAATCCCCAACTCGGCGTCTTGGCCAATAACGGCGGCCCGACCTGGACCATGCTGCCGCTGCCCGGCAGCCCAGCGATCGATGCACTCACCTGCACGAATGCGCCAGCCACAGATCAACGCGGCATTGCTCGTCCGCAAGGCCCGCAATGCGATATCGGCGCGGTGGAAGCGACGCTGGCGGAATCGACGGCGCCACCGATGATCACGAAAGTCTTTGGCGCGGCAGCGATTACGCTGAACAGCACCACATCGCTGACATTTACACTCACCAATCCGAACGCGGGAAGATCCCTGACAGGCGTGGCGTTCACCGACAGCCTGCCGGCCGGGCTGGTGGTGGCGACGCCGAATGGATTGACGACCACCTGCGGCGGTACCGCGACAGCTATCGCGGGGGCTTCTTCGGCGAGCTTATCGGGTACAACCTTGGCCGGCGGCGCCTCCTGCACGGTGGGGTTGAGCGTGAAGGGCACGACGCTCGGCGTGAAGAACAACAGCGTACAGGTGACCTCCACGAATGGCGGTGTCGGCAATACGTCGAATGCGACGTTAACCGTCGGGACGTTGCCAACGAGCATCGCGAAAGTATTTGGTACAGCAAGGCTTTCGCTAAACAGCACTACGTCGCTGACTTTCACCGTCACCAATCCGAACGCGGGTGCGTCGCAGACGGGCGTTGCCTTCACCGACAGCTTTCCTGCGGGACTGGAAGTTGCCACGCCGAATGGATTGACCAACACCTGCGGCGGCACCGCGACGGCCGTGGCGGGGGCATCCTCGGCGAGCCTATCGGGCGCAACACTGGCCGGTGGCACCTCATGCACGGTGGCGGTGGGCGTGAAGGGCACGACGCTCGGCGTGAAGAACAACAGCGTACAGGTGACCTCCACGACTAGCGGCATCGGCAACACGTCGAATGCGACGTTGACGGTCTCGTTGTGCACACGCAACGACACGGTCTACTGCGAAGGGTTCGAGGCTGCAACGGTCAAAACGCTTTATGAGGGCGACATCTCGAGCGCACGTCCGTGGGGCGTCGCCGTCGATTCCAGCGGCAATGTGTTCTTCGCCGATTACGCCACCAGCACTGTGAAAGAGATCCTGGCCGCTGGCGGCTATAGCACGGTCAACACACTCGGCAGCGGGTTCAGCCTCGCTTACGGTCTCGCCGTCGATGCCAGCGGCAACGTGTTCGTCGCCGATACCTACAACAACGCAGTGAAGGAGATCCTCGCGCCCGCCTATACAACGGTCATCACGCTCGGCAGCGGATTCAACCATCCTGCCGGCGTCGCCGTCGATGCCAGCGGCAACGTTTTCGTCGCTGATTTCAACAACAACGCGGTGAAAAAGATCCTGGCGCCAGGCTATACGACGGTCAACACGCTCGGCAGCGGGTTCAGCTCGCCCACCGGCGTCGCGGTCGATGCCAGCGGCAATGTATTCGTCGCCGACTTCCTCAACAACGCCGTGAAGAAGATCCTGGCGCCTGGCTATACGACGGTCAACACGCTCGGCAGCGGATTCTACAAGCCCTTTGGCGTCGCCTTGGATACCAGCGGCAATGTATTCGTCGCCGATACCTTCAACAACGCGGTGAAGGTGATTATGCCGGCTGGCGGCTACACGAAAATATTCACAGTCAGCAGCGAGTTCGCCAACCCCCGCGGTGTCGCGGTGGATGCCAGCGGCAACGTGTTTGTCGCCGATGATTTCAACTACGCGGTGAAGGTGATCCTGGCACCCGCCTTCCCGCCCTATAACTGAACAGCAACAGTTCGCTGACCTTCACTGTCACCAATTCAAACGCAGGTGTGTCTCTAGAGGGCGTTGCCTTCACCGACAGCCTGCCTGCACGGTTACCTTGATCGAGTTGCTCTTGTGGACGATACGCCCTCAAATCGACGTGCCCAGCAGATGTGGAGCACGCGGGCTGAGTGCCGCGAGCGCCGGAAGGTCATCGAGTTCTGCCGAGCCATTCGCTTGCACGTAACCGAGGATTTCAGCGGCCAGATTATCGAGCATCGTGATGTTGTCGCGAATGCGTTGCTCCAGCGCGACAACATCGAGGCTATCGCGCAGGCCGCGGTTGAGTTCGACGAACCACGGTCGCTGACATTGATCCATCATCTGCGTCGGATTTTTGCCTATCGCGCTGCCAGCGGCGCGGCGCAACAGTAATTGCACATCGCGATTCAGCGCTTCGCTCGCCGCGAGCGGCTGTTGCAAACGCATGAATAGTGCAACGTCGGTGAGCCGTCGCTGGAAGAAAAACTGGCACAGCACGCCCCAGTAATAGGCGTAGTCCCAAGTCACTTTCAGCGGCATGAACTCGGCGTGGCCGAACATTGGATATTGGCCTTCGTACAATGCCAGCGTGTTGCGATAGAACGAAAAATAAAGCTGCTCGTAAATGCGTGCCTCGCGCGCGAAGTTTTCACCGCGACTGTCACGCCCGATCAGCGCGGTGATGTAGGTATTGCCGATCGCGATGAAGTCGCTGCCCGGCGAATAGAACGGGTCGAGAAACAATCCGGCATCGCCGGTCAACGCCCAGCGATCGCGCGAGAAAACCTGCTTGCAGCCATGTGAAAAATGCCGCAGAAAAGCGAAATCCTGCAAGTGTTCGCGGTGGCCGTCGAGCTCGCGATACAGGCGCGGCTGATGCTCGGCGAACCACGCCATCGCCTTGTCGAAAGTGTTGATGGTTTCCAGCGGATGCAAGCCGGCGTCGGCGACAATGCCGACCGAATGCGAGCCCGACGACAACGGAATCAGCCACGCCCAATAACCCGGGCCGCACAGATGATTGGTGGAGCGCCAGCGCTCAGCCGGCGTGCAGCGCGAGCACCACGCGGGATCGTCCGACCAGTCATCGATGGTGATGCGTTGGTCGATGCGAAACCAGATCGCGTTGACATCGTGCGCATTGCTCTCGGCAAGATCGAGCTTGCGCTTGAGCAGGCCGGCGCGTCCGCTGGCATCGATCAGCCAACGCGCCTGCGCGGCATGCTCGGTGCCGTCGCGCGTAAAACTCACGCTATGCGACGCACTGCCGTTGGTGGCAAGCTCGATCGTGCGCACGGTTGCGCCGTCAATGAATTCTGCGCCGAGTTCGGCGGCGTGTTCGGCCAGATAATTTTCGAAGATGCCACGGTCGAGCTGATAACTCGGCGTCGGCAAAACTTCACTCACGCCGAGTTCGGTGGTGCGATCAACATCATCGCGGCCCTCGCTGAAGAAAAAACGAAAACCGAATTTGCGCAGCTGGCGATCATTCAAATGCGCCTTGAGCCCGAGCACGCTCTCGAAATAATGTGCGCCGATTTCGACCGACGATTCGCCGACCTTGAACGCGGCTTCCGGCACCGGATGGCGATTGCGTTCGAGCACACGCACCGTGAGTGTCGGCAATTCGCGGCGCAACTGGATCGCCAGCGTGAGGCCGGCCAAGCCGCCGCCAAGGATCAACACATCGCTGTGTTCGGTCTGCATCGGCGCGGCTCCAAGCGAGAGAAACAAGTCGCGAGTCTAACGCTTGTGCGGCACTCCGTAATACGCCTGTTCAAGCCCGATAGATATCCAAGGTGCGATAGTCATCGTTCTCCCATGCACCAATCGGCGCACGCTGTGCGATAAATCAAACCATCAACGCAAACTCACTGTCTGGTGTTTCCACGCCGGATCCTGCCAGCGATAAAACAGCGTCAGCGAGCTTGGGCTATCGGCGTGTTTCTCGACCGCGAGCGTCTGCATTTCGAGGATATCGAAGCTGCGCTCGAAGCGGCCGTTGATACGCGCCTCGCGCGCGGTCAGTACCTTGTCGGCGCCTGGAATCCAACCGGCGAATTCGACATAACCGAGTTCGGGATCGCCCGCTGCGGGCGGCACGACATCGATGCGCCAGCCGTCGCTCGTATGATGAAACAACCACAGCTCGCGCCAGCTATCCAGCGGCTGCACGGCGAGCGCGAGCGCCGTGCCTTGCGCATTCGCCGCGGCTGAATCCGGCCAGACAATCGCGAACGTGCAACGTTGCGCCAGTGGTGCGGCCTGATCATGTTTTGCATCGAGCAATGCGATGCAGGTTTCGCCGGTCTTGCCCGCGCTCGTCACCACGCGCAATGCGGTTGATGGTGTATGCACCGTCGCGCTTGCCCAGCGTGATGCGCCGACGTGCGCGGCGGCATCGTTGTAGGCGCTTGCATCGTCTTCGGCCAACTCGGTTTTGCTCACGGCAGCCAGTTCCTGCATTGCGAGGTTGCCCGCTTCTTGCGCCGGTTCGCCGCGGCGCGTGCGCTCGAAAGCGATGCTGGCCCAGACCGACGCGCTACGCAGGCGCAGACGATTTTTTATATGCTCCGGCAAATTGGCACGCGGTGCGCGCGCCAGCACTTCACCGCGCCAGCTATCGAGACTGGCGCGATTGGTCGGTGTGAGATCGGGATCGATACATTCCGCACGCGTCAACGCCAACGCCGCGCGCGCTTTCTGTTCGTCGGTTGCGTTCAACGCCAGCACGCGACGAAACGCTTCGCCGTCGTAGCAGAGTTGCATGCGGCCCTCGCGCTCGAAACTGCTGATGACAATACCGTAGTTCGCCACGACTTCGAGATGCGCGGCAATCACCGCATCGTCGGCCTTCGCGTGGTGCGACGATGCGCGCCGCGCCAGCCGCTCGGCCATCGTGCCGAGCGCATCAAACGGCTCCGCGCCAATCGCGCTCGCCGGTGCAGCCTTGAGATAAGCCGCAGCGTAAGCGATACCCATCGCCTCGGCGCCCGGCGTTTCGCGCAGGAAACGCACCACGGCGAGAAGCTCCGCGGCGTTGTCCGCTTCCAGTGGCAGCAGGCGAACCTGCGCCGCGCGCACGTAACCCGCGCGCTCGCGGCGATGATCATAGACCTGCAAAAAATCCTGACGTTGACCGCGCACCTCCAGCGTATCGCCTTGCCACAACACCGCTTGTTGTTGCGCCGAATCGCGCGCGGCGGCACGCAGCGCGGTTTGATCCTGGGTGACGATCGCGGTAACAGTTGGCTTGTCCGCGGGCGCCGGATCGGCGATCGCGGATTGCATCATGACCAAGCTGAAAATTGCGACGACGATGCGTACCAGTTGCATTATTCGGACTCCCCGGCGGCGCTGGTTTTTGCATCCGACTCTGCTACGGCATTGCTCTTGCCATCGCGCCCGCGTTGCATGCCGCCGAGTAGTGCCGAGCCGATAAATCCGCCATCGGTCGGCGGTGGCGCGATGATCACCGAGATCTTGTCCGACAATTTGTCTGCCAGGGTTTTCTGGATCAGCAGCGGATGGCGCGTGATGAGTTCACCATCGCGTTCGAGCTGGTTGCTCGCGACCTTGCCGACCAGTTCGAGTCGATACGCTTCGGCGTCGGCGAGCTTGTGGCGCGAGTCGGCTTCACCGGCGGCTTCGATGCGTCGCGCTTCGGCCGTGCCCTCGGCAATCTTTATGCGCGAGCCCTTGTCGGCCTCGGCTTCGAGCTTGCGTTGTTCGATCTGCTGCTGCTTGAACGGCAGCACATGTTTCATCGCTTCTTCCTGCGCCTTGGCGGCGATGATCTGTTCGTTGGCGGAGGCTTCGGCGGCCTTGTCGCGCTTCACTTTTTCGGCATCGCCTTGCAGCTCGGCTTCTTTCACTTCCTTCTCTTTCAACTGCAGCGTGTATTGCATTTTTTCGGTTTCGAGTTCCACCGCGAGCAGCTTGTCCATACCCGCGCGATAGTCCGGCGGCAGATCGACATTGCCCATCATCACGCGGCGCAACACCAGTCCATCCGCGGCCAGCAACGGCTTCAATTCGGTTTCGATCACATCTTGCAGCTCTTGGCGTTTCGTCGAAAAAATTTCGCGCACGGTGTAGCGTGTGAACACCTTGTAGATCACGCCTTGCACCAGCGGTTCGACCAGCTCGCTGTTGATATCGGTCGGCAGGTTTTTCGAAATCGCCACGAGCTTGGTCGGGTCGAGTGCATAACGAATCGTCAGATCGACGCCGAGCGACAAACCTTCGGACGATTGAAACGGCGCCGCGCCATTGGCCTTGCTGCTCTGCTCGGGATGGTAGGTCTGATCCTGCAGCGAATAACGACGCAGTTCGTGCAAGCCCGGAATCATCAGCACCGCGCCTTCACCGAGCGGCGTCGCCGAACCGCTGAATCGGTTCATGCGAATGCCGACCTGGCCGCGCTCGACACTCTCGATCGGCGGATGCTTGACCAGCTCGTAACCACCCACAACCAGCACGGCAATGGCGATAAAACTTTTGCGGAAAACGACACGCGAAATACGATTCAGCAACAACGTGGTGCGGCCTAACATGATAGCCCCCAGAGGCGATTGGTAATCAGCAAGCCGGCGCAATACGCGATTGCGTCGCGCCGGTAAATTCGCTGGAAGTCGCCGTTCTATCGGGAGCGGGATGACTCGGTTTCATGCCGTTTTTCGATGCACACGACGGTTTCCCGCGTGTGTGCAGAAGAACACCCGCAACTGCCTGCGCGCGGCCACAGATGCGGCGCGTTGCGGCTAAGTTGTGGCGGATTGCGGGCAGCGAAACGCGCCTGGGAAATTCGCTGCCCTTTGTCTCAATTAAAGTCGACTTTATCAATAAGCGAGCAGACGTCGAATATCGGCGCGACATGCGGTTGCCGCGCGCGCATCTCTCGTTGCTTTGTCTTATCCGACGCGCTTCAACACAATGTCGTGGCCTTCACGACGGCTGACGAAGCCGGTCAATTTCCCGTTGGCATCGCGTTGAAAAATGCGTCGCGTGCGTGGCTGACCGGGAGTGAAAAAAACATCGCGCAGTTCCGCCTGGATCACGAACGGTTTGCCGTCGTTGATCGTGCCGCTGAGTTCGTCGCCGTTGCGCACGATCTTGTAGACAAAATCGGTTGAGGCTTGATACGTGCCGACGTATTCGTCTAGCGACTTGGCGGGCAATTTGATCGCTGGCGGATCATCCTGCATGGCAAGCGTCTGGCTCGATATCATTTTCCAGTCCGCACCTTGCTTGAGCCAGACTTCGGTCGAGCGATATTTCGCGTGCATGGTCTGGCCGTGGAAGGCGAAGGTCGAGACGTCGGTGAAGGTCGTCACGGCGACCGATCTGCCATGCATCTCCAAGCCGAAATCGGTCTGCACAAGATGATTCGAAACGCCGCTGGGCGATGGCACCGCGCTCGCGACGATGTCCTTTTTTGCCGACAGATTGCCGCCCTCGTCCATGAACGCAACACGATCGTCGAGATACTTCTCGATCACTTTCGCATCGCCCGACGCTGAGGCATCGGAAAATTCCTGCGACTGGCGTTTGATCAACGCCTCGACAGTTTCGGTCGCCGTGGCACAAGCGCTGGCGAGCAATAGTGCTGCGCCGAGAAACGTGGGGAGAATACGATGGTGCCGAGGCATGGAATGATCCTGCAATGAACCGGGAGTGGTTCAAAACATGCTGGCACACGAGAAAAATTTGCACCGCGGCCACAAGTCACACTCACGGCCAAAGGAGTGAAAAACGCGACATCCCGAAGCATTCGATCGGGCAAATCCAAACCGCTGCAGCGACTTAATCCAGCACGATGCCCTGCATGCGCACGATATCGGCGGGTGTCAACGTTGCGGCTTGCTTGCCCCATTGCTGGCGTATGTAATTCAAGATCGCGACGACCTCGGTCGAGCTCAGTTGCTGCGCGAACGGCGGCATCGAATACGGCCGTGGATTGAGTGCGGTGGTCGGCACGACACCGCCATACAACACCAAACGCACGGCGTTCATCGGATCGCTCGCGAGCACCGACACCGCATCGCGCAACGGCGGGTAGATATTCTCCTTGCCGCGGCCGTCCTTGCCGTGACAATCGGCGCAATGTTTTTCGTACAGCGCCAGACCGTCGCCCGCGCTTGCGCCGAGATCGTGTTCGATCTTGTGGATTTCTGCCGGCGGATTTTTCGCAACACGAATCAACTTGAGATAGGTCGCGGTCGCGACTGCATCCTCTGCAGTCAGATATTGCAGGCCATTCAAAACGACTTCGGCCATCGGTCCGTAGGCCGCGCCATGCGTGGACGTTCCGGCGCGTAAAAACTCGGCGAGTTCGTCAATCGAAAAACGCGTGAGACTCGTATCGTCCAGTGCGGGCGCGTACCAGCCCTGCACCGGAATCACGCCGCCAGCGAGATAACCGCTGGCCGGTAACGATGCGAGCGCGCCACGCGTGCTGTGGCAGAACGCGCAATGTCCGAGCGCATCGACGAGGTAACGACCTCGATTCCATACCGCCGATTGCGCGGGATTCGCGACAAAATTCTGTGGCCGATAATTGAACATGCGCCAGAGCAGGATCGCGCCGCGGCGGCTCTCTGGAAATTCGAGCGCATTGGCCTGCGCCGGTGCATGCATACTCGGCACACTGCGCAGGTAGGCGAACAACGCATCGATATCCGCATCGACCAGTTTCGAGAAATTTTCGTACGGAAAAACCGGATACAGAAAGCCATGCCGACTGACGCCGTTGCGCAGCACATGACGGAATTCTTCGAGCGACCAGTCGCCGAGGCCGGTGCGTTGGTCCGGCGTCAGGTTGGTGCTGTAGACCGTGCCATAAGGCGTATCGAACGCGCGACCACCGGCAAATTCTGCGCCACCGCGCGTGGTGTGGCAGATGCCGCAATTGCCGATACGCGACAGATATTTTCCATGTTCCACAACATCGACAGTGGCCGAAATCGGCGCCGCGGCAGCGCGTGGAATCTGCATCGGTGCGAAACCGCCCTGCAGCAAAAACAGCACAGCGCCGATCCCGACAAAAACCAAAATCAGTGGTGCGATTGCCGCCAGAAAAATACCGCGACGCAACTTCATGGCGCAGCCTGTGCAAACGGCAACTTGCCGCATGCGAGCGGCGGCACGAAGGTTCCTGCGGCAGCGGGGTGGCGCGCATCAGCGAAGGATTGCTGCGACAGCCACGCCGCGACGGCGATGATATTTTCCGAGGTAAGTTTGCCGGCGATATTCGCCATGCAATCCGGCGCGGTCGAATGCCGCACGCCATTCTGCCAACCGCCGAGTTGCGCGACGATGTAATCCGCCGGCAAGCCGACCAACGCCGGAATGCCCGGCTCCAGGCCGGTGAGATCGGTACCGTGGCATGCGCTGCAAGCAGGCACGCCCGCCGCTGCATCGCCATGTCGAACCAGTTGTTCGGCGCGCTCCTGCATGACCGCACTCAACGATGGTGCGGCGTTGTCGGCAGCACGCAGGCGCGGAGCCTGCGCCGCGTAGTAGTCGGCGATATCGCGCATGTAGGCATCGTCGAGGTACTGCACCAGCGACACCATCTGCGGATAAACACGCCGACCGTCGCGAAAACCCTGCAATTGATCGAACAGATAACCCGCGGGTTTGCCGGCGAGGTGCGGATAATATTCGGCACCGCGTTTGCCTTCGCCGTGCTCGCCGTGACAGGCGGCGCACGCGGCGAGGCGATCATGCAGATCCAGCGCTTGCGCGAATCCATCGATCGCGAAAACAAGCATGGCGAGGCTGAGAAAGCGGGCAAAAAAATGATGCATGGCCGCGACAATATACCACCGCGCCATGCATCATTTTATGCGTGAACAAAGTCGATTTTGCGCATCGATGCAGATCGCATTCGACGCACCGGACAACTCGATCAGCGCAAATGTGCGTGCAAAAAAATCGTCAGAAATGAATATTGCCGTTTTCGCCAAGCAAGCCGACCACACCGATGATGATCAGATAAATCGCGACGATGAAGTTGAGCAAGCGCGGCACGATCAGGATCAGGATGCCGGCGATTAGCGAGATGATCGGGGCGAGGCTCAGATGAATATTCATTAGCGATACTCCTTGGTTGGTTGGGCCGAAACTTTTCGCGGCGCGGGTTATGAAGGCGACGATTTTGCTACTCGAGTGCGGTTAATATCACGCCGGTTTCGAGCACCTTGTATTTGCCATCTTCGGTATCGACCACGAGCAATCCAGTGGACGTAAACAACTCCGGTGGTCGCGGAATGCTCTCGCGTTCCGTCTCGCCCGAAAATTCGATTTCGCCGACACGCACGATAATATCGTAATTGTTGCCGTCGTCACCAAGCGCGCGAAATTCACCTCTTACTGGCATGCAATGCTCCTGTTGTGATGGATGAAATACGCAAGTGTTATACCTTGCGTTGTCGCGAACATGCCGTGAAAATTTGTTCACGTATGGCCGGATAAAAATTCTTGTTCACGCGCCGTTGCGTTAGCGAAATCGAATACACAGACGAAGTGATCGGATCAAATTCGTGGAATGACCTGGCCTCAAACCATGCCGAATCCCAAAGCAAATTGACGCGCTGTCGACGTCTGTTGATCGATGCTTGCGTGCTTCGAACAGGAATCATTCCATGAAGCTGCGCCATTATCTTGCCGTCCTCGCACTGCTTGCGGTGTTGCTACTCGTATCCTGCATCACTCAAGGAAATCGCGACGTGCCGCAACTCACTTCCACCGCAAAAATCGATCTGCAACGCTACATGGGCGCGTGGTACGTGATCGCGAACGTGCCGTATTTCGCCGAGAACGGCAAGGTCGCCACGCGTGATGTCTACACCCTCAACGAGCAAGGCGAAGTCGAGACTACTTACGTATACCGCAAGGCATTTGGTGAGCCGGAAAAGACTGCCGGTTCGCTCGGTATCGTGCAGCCGAACAGTGAGAACCGCTATTGGGTGATTCGCTTTTTCTGGCTGTTTCGCGCCGACTATCTGATTCTCGAAACCGCGCAGGATTATTCGTGGGCCTTGATCGGCCAACCGAGCCGCAAGCTGGGCTGGGTGTTTTCGCGCGACGCCGCGATGGACGATAAAAAGTATGCCGAGCTGCTCGAAAAATTTCGTGGTTACGGTTACGAATCCGATCGCTTCAAACGCGTGCCACAGTTTGCGGAACAGGTGGGCAAGCCCGGGTTTCAGTAGGCAAAATTTACGCGCCGAATAATTTCGGCGTCGGTCTGCTGCGATCAAAATCGCGCATGTCACAGTTCAGAACGATCTTGCGTATTACCGGTTAACACCTCATACCGGAGTTACGCATGCGCTTTTTCTATCTACTGCTGGCTTGCATTTTTTCGCCGTGTTTTATTGCTCAAGCGGCGGAACACCTTAGCTGCAAGGTTCCAATCAGCAGCCCGGTTGACTTGCGTGCGGTTGCCTTGTTGAGCATGCCCAATGGCAATGTCAACACGATCTTTCAGGCAGCCACCCAATCCGGCGTCTGTGGCAGTCAGGCCTGCATCGAGATTTACCGCCAGGATGCGAACTGTACGGGGTTGCCCAACCCGTTCACGATAAAATCGTTCGGATGGAGTTCCGTCGTCGCGGCGGCGCTTGATAGCCGCGGCCGTATGGTGGTCATCGGCAGTATCGTGGGCCCGGGTAGCAATGGCAGCGACTTCGCCATCGCGAGATTTCTCGGCGATGGCAGTGACGACCCGAGCTTTGCCGGCACAGGCCACACCACCGTCAACTTCGGTTTGGGTCAAAGCAACAATGATGTGCCGCAAGCGTTGGCGATCGATGCCGACGATAATATCGTGGTCGTCGGCTCAGCCCAGCGCTTCAACGTCGGTGACTACGATTTCGCCATTGCTCGATTGCGCGGTATCGATGGAAGTCTGGATACGAGCTTCAGCACTGACGGCATGACAACGGTGTTTTTCGACCTCGGTCCGGCGTTGCGCATCGATCAAGCCAATGCGGTCGCGATCGGTAATGACGGCAAGATTGTGATCGGCGGTATCGCTTACGACAGTGCCATCTCGCGCACTCGACCGGTGCTGGCACAGCTCAATGCAGACGGTTCTCCGGATTCCTCGTTCTGCAATACAACCTGCAATCTCAACGCCGGTTACAACACGTTCTTCAACGGCAAACGCGTCTATTATTTTGGTACCTTGAGCGCACACTCCGATGAGCTGCGCGGTATCGATGTTGCGGCCAACGGCGATATCGTGATTGCAGGCACTACCTACTCGGATGATGGCTCGGTCAGAAAAGCCGCTGTTGCGCGTTTTACAACCCTAGGCGCGCAGACCGCAGAAGCGCTGGAGCCGGGATTAAATGCAAACGGCAGTTTTGCTAGCGTGCGTTTTGCCGATGGTTTGGGCAGCCGCGTGATCGCTGCCGGTGACAGTGGTCCGGGGCCGAACTATTTTCTGCTGCAAGCCTTCACATCGACGCTTGGATTCGACAGTAGCTACGGCAGTTGCCTGACCAACAGCAGTGGGTTTTGCTTCATCGGCACCACCGGTCTTGGCGACGACGGCCCCAATGCCGCGGCGCATCTGAGCCTCGATGCGCGCGGTCGACCCATGTTCACCGGTACCTTCCACGTTTCTGATGATCCGAATCGCGGCCATATTCTGATTCAGAGCTTCAGCAACGATTTCGGGCCGCTGCCGGATCGGATTTTCCGCAACGGTTTTCAGTAATAAAGTACGCCGCGAGTTTTCGATAACAGCAGAGTCACTCGATCGCGAATTACCACGCGATCGATTGGCCATCGCGAAAAAATTGTCCGGTTGGCGCGGGTTCGTCGATCGACGCGGCCCAGACAATACCCGCCGCACCTTCGCTCACAGCGCGTCCGCCACGTCCGCCGAGACGTGTCGCCACCCAGCCGGGGCAGACCGCGTTGACCAGAATTCCGCTACCGATCAACTCGGCGGCGAAGGCGCGTGTGAGTGCATTCAACGCCGCTTTTGAGACGCGATACGCAGGACTTTCCGGCCCCTCGCACGCCATCGATCCGCAGCCGCTGGAGACGTTGACGATGCGGCCGTAACCATGCCGGCGCATTAGCGGCACGGCCATTTCACTGAGCCGCCACGCGCCCATCAGGTTGGTGTCGAGCACGTCGCGCGCGATGTCGATGTCCATCGTCGATGCACGACTGGCCGGATCGTAAAAACCGCCGGCGTTGTTGACGAGTACATCGAGGCGGCGGTATTCGCTATCGATTTTTGACTTCAGCGCATCGACCTGCGCTTGCGACGTGACATCGAGTTGCACCGCCAGAACTTCGGCGCCGCTGCGGCGCAATTCGCGCGCCGCTTTTTCGCCGGCCGCAAGATCGCGCGCACCGAGCAACACGGTCATGCCTTGCGAGCCGAGCTGTTTCGCGGTTTCGAAACCGATGCCGCGATTCGCGCCGCTGATCAGCGCCACGCGCTGGCGCAGCGGCATCAGGCTCGCGACGTATTCGTCGAGTAACGCGGCGGCAGAAGCTTCATTCGAGGCACGCGGAATCATTTTGCATCGGCCAGATTGCTGCACGCTTCAGTCGCGCACGCTTGCCAACCACCGCCAAGCGCCTTGTACAACGCTACCGCGCGAGTGTTGATCGCGGCCTCGGCAATCACCAGCTCATCCTCGGCGGCGAGCTGGGTGCGTTCGGCATCGAGCAACGGTAGAAAATCGGTCGCACCCTCCTGATAGCGGATGCGTGCGAGATCAGCGGCACGGCGACTTTGTTTTTCCTGCGCAATGAGTTTGCCGACGCGCTCGCGCTGCATGTTGAACGCGACCAATCCGTTGTCGACATCTTCGATGGCCTGCAACACGGTGCGCTGATAATTGGCTTGCGCCGCATCGGCGCGAGCCTCATTCGCCTGCACGTTCGAGCGCACTTTCTGCACGTTCAAACCCGACCAACTGATGCTCGGCGCGATCGACCACGCACGCGACGAGGCATCGCCGAAATCACCGGCCCGACCGGCGAGGAAGCCGATGAATCCGCCGAGCGAAATATGCGGAAAATAATCCGCGCGGGCCACGCCGATGCGCGCGGTCGCCGCCGCCAGTCGGCGCTCGGCGAAACGCACGTCAGGCCGACGCGCGAGAACGGCATCGGCGCCGCCGAGCGCAATCGTTGTATCGATCGCATGGGAACTTTGCGGTGACAAATCGATATCAAGTTCACCGGGCCGTTCGCCGAGCAACACCGCCAGACGAAACTCCTGCGCATGAGCCTGTATCTGCAAACTCGGCAGTTGCGCCTCGACCGCACTGAGACGCGCCGATGCACTTGCGACATCCTGCTCCGACCCGGTGCCGACTTCGGCCTGCGCGCGTGTCAGGCGCAAGGTGTTTTGTTGATTTTCGATATCGCGACGCGCTACATCCAGGCGTAATTGCGTGCCGCGCAGATCGAAATAATTGCGCGCGACTTCGGCGAACAAACTCACCTGCACATCCTGCAGCGATGCATCACTCGCGCCGAGATCGGCATCCGCCGCCTCGACCGAACGGCGCACGCCGCCGAAGACATCGAGTTCCCACGACGCATCGAAACCCGCCTGATAACTCGTGATCGTGGTGCGTTGTGTGGTGAAGCCGGGCTGCTGTTCGCGACTGCGGGTGTAACCGAGCTGGGTTTCGATATCGGGAAGCTGCGCCGATTTCGCGCCACCGAGCAGCGCACGCGATTCAGCCAGATGCGCCATCGCGATATGCAGGTCGGGGCTGTTTTTCGCAGCGCGCAGGATCAAGGCATCGAGTATCGGATCGTTGAATTGCTTCCACCATGCGGCCTGAAAATCGGCCGTGTTTTCCTGCGCTTTATCGACACCGAGCAAAGTGACGGGCGCGGACGATGGTGCCTGATAATTCGGCCCGACGCTGGCGCAACCGGCCAACACCAGAGCCACAAAAAGTGCGCTGAAACGGATCGACATTTTCATGAGTGCAGCTCCAGAGTCGGTGTAGCCGTGTGCGCTTTGCGTTCGGCGCGACGAGCGGCGTTGCGTGCGCTCCAGCCGCGAATCAGCACGTAGAACAGCGGCGTGAAAGCGAGGCCGAAAAAGGTCACGCCGAGCATGCCGGCGAATACCGCCACGCCCATCGCGTGGCGCATTTCGGCGCCCGCGCCTTGCGAAATTACCAGCGGTACCACGCCCATGATGAAAGCGAACGAGGTCATCAGAATCGGACGCAGTCGCAAGCGTGCGGCTTCAAGCACGGCTTGCACGCGATCCATGCCGTCGATCTCGGCTTCGCGCGCAAATTCGACGATCAGGATAGCGTTTTTACAGGC
The DNA here is from genome assembly GCF_004168365.1 of Pseudolysobacter antarcticus. Taxonomy (GTDB): domain Bacteria; phylum Pseudomonadota; class Gammaproteobacteria; order Xanthomonadales; family Rhodanobacteraceae; genus Pseudolysobacter; species Pseudolysobacter antarcticus. Next base: position 4,547,668 of record NZ_CP035704.1, on the reverse strand, counting down.
GAGTCCGACCAGCACGATCAAGCCGATCTGGGTGAAGATATTGTTGTCGCCACCGGACAACCACACGCCGGTGATCGCTGACAGCAACACCATCGGCACGATCAGGATTACCGCCAGCGGCAAGGTCAGACTTTCGTACAGCGATGCCAGCACGAGGAACACCAGCAGCACGCACAACGGGAATACCAGCATCGAGGTATTGCCGGAAATGATCTGCTGATAAGTGAGCTCGGTCCATTCGTAGGTCATGCCGTTCGGCAGGGTGGCGGCGACGAGTTTTTCGATCGCCGATTGCGCCTGGCCGGAGCTGTAACCCGGCGCCGGGCCGCCGTTGATTTCGGCGGTCGGATGGCCGTTGTAATGCATCACGCGATCCGGCCCGACGCTCTGCCGCACGGTGACGAACGAACCCAGCGGCACGATATCGCCATTCGCGTTGCGGGTTTTCAAACGCAGGATATCTTCGGGCTCGTGACGGAAACTCGGTTCGGCCGAAACGTTGACCTGATACGTGCGGCCGAAACGATTGAAGTCGTTGACGTACAGCGAGCCGAGATAGGCCTGCATGGTTTCGAATACATCGCCGAGATCGACCCCTTCGGCCTTGGCCTTTTCGCGATTCACGTCGGCGTCGATCTGCGGCACGCTGACCTGGAAACTCGAAAACAATCCGGCCAGTTCGGGAGTTTTTGCGCTGCCTTCGATGACCTGTCTCGTCTGTTTGAACAACTCCTCGAAACCGACGTCGGCGCGGTCCTCGATCTGCAGGCGGAACCCGCCGATTGTGCCGAGGCCGTTCACCGGCGGCGGCGGGAATACCGCGATGTAGGCATCCTGGATCGCGGCGTATTTCTGGTTCAGCGCACCGGCAATCGCGCCCGCCGAAAGCGCACTGTCGCGGCGCTCGTCGAACGGTTTCAATGTGGCGAAAACGATGCCCGAGTTGGTGCTGTTGGTGAAGCCGTTGATCGACAATCCCGGGAACGCCACCGCACTTTCCACGCCGGGTTGCTTGAGCGCGATATCGCTCATGCGGCGGATCACTGCTTCAGTGCGATCGAGCGAAGAGGCGTCCGGCAACTGTGCGAACGAGACCAGGTATTGCTTGTCCTGCGGCGGCACGAATCCGGTGGGCACGTGCGCGAAACCGAGCCACGCCATGCCGATCAATCCGGCATAAATCAGCAACGCCACCGAGCCCGAACGCAACACGCGTTTTACGCCGCCGACATAACTGTTGGAACTGCGCTCGAACAGGCGATTGAACGGACGGAAAATCCAGCCGAACGCAAAATCGATGCCGCGACTCAAGCGGTCTTTCGGTGCGTCATGACCTTTCAGCAGCAACGCGGCAAGCGCGGGGCTGAGGGTCAACGAATTGAACGCCGAGATCACCGTGGAGATTGCGATTGTCAACGCGAACTGGCGATAGAACTGGCCGGTCAAACCGCTGATGAACGCAGCCGGCACGAACACCGCGCACAACACCAGCGCGGTGGCGACGATCGGGCCGGTGACCTCGCGCATCGCCTGACGCGTGGCGTCTTTTGGCGACATGCCTTTTTCGATGTGACGCTCGACGTTTTCGACGACGACGATCGCGTCATCGACGACGATGCCGATCGCGAGTACAAGGCCGAACAGCGACAGCGCGTTCAGCGAAAATCCGACGACGTACATCACCGCGAACGTGCCGATCAAGGACACCGGCACCGCGACTAGTGGGATGATCGACGCGCGCCAGGTTTGCAGGAACAGAATCACCACGAGCACCACGAGCAGAATCGCTTCAAGCAAGGTATGCACGACCGCTTCAATCGAGCCGCGCACGAACACGGTCGGATCGTAGACGATGCTGTAATCCACGCCTTGCGGAAATTCCTTCTTCAGCTCGGCCATGGCCTGGCGCACTTCGTCGGAAATCTGGATCGCATTCGAACCTGGGCGTTGGAAGATCGGCACGGCCACGGCGGGTTGATTATTCAGCAGGCTGCGCAGCGCGTAGTTGTTCGAGCCGAGTTCGACGCGCGCGACATCGCGCAGATGCGTGACCGCGCCGTTCTTGTCGGTGCGCACGATGATGTTGAGAAAATCATCTTCGGTGATCAGGCGTCCGCGTGTATTGATGTTGAGCTGGAACGCCGCGCCGTTCGGCTCCGGCTGCGCGTTCAACGCACCGGCGGCGACTTCGATATTCTGCTCACGGATCGAACGCAAGACGTCACCGGTGGTGAGTTCGCGCAATGCGAGTTTTTCCGGATTCATCCACACCCGCATGCTGTATTCGCCGGCGCCGAAAATCTGCACATCACCGACGCCATCGAGGCGCGCGAGTTGATCCTTCACATGCAAGCGCGCGTAGTTCGACAGGTACAGCATGTCGTAGCGCTGGTCGGGCGAAATCAGATGTACGACCATGGTCAGGTCGGGCGAACTTTTCTGCGTGGTCACGCCGAGACGCTGCACTTCCTGAGGCAGTTTCGGCAGCGCCTGGGCGACGCGGTTTTGCACCTGCACTTGGGCGTTGTTGAGATCGGTGCCGAGCGCGAAAGTCACGGTCAAGGTCATCGCGCCATCGCTGGTCGCCTGCGATGCGGTGTAGAGCATGCCTTCGACGCCGTTGATCTGTTCCTCCAGCGGCGTGGCCACGGTTTCGGCGATCACCTTCGGATTGGCGCCCGGATAACTCGCGCGTACCACCACGGTCGGCGGCACGACTTCGGGATATTCACTGATCGGCAGGCGGAATACCGAGATGCTGCCCGCGAGCAGGATCAGCACGGAAAGCACACCGGCGAGGATCGGCCGGTCGACAAAATATTGAGCGATTTTCATGAGGGTTTCTTCTTGTTCACATCGCGCTTGCGCGCAGAATCGTGGCAACAGTTTTCTGTGGGGCAGCGTGGCTACCCCGGTTGATCGTGGTGAGACGACGCCTCGTCGAGGCGGTTGCAGTGCTTAGTTCTGCGCGTTGACTTTCGGCATGCTGGCTGACGCGATCTGCTTGTTGGCATCAAGCGTGCGCGTATCCATCGCGACCTTGACCGGCGTCACTTCGGCGCCCGGACGCACACGCTGCAAACCGTTCACGACGATGGTTTCGTTCGCGGCCAGGCCTTCGTTGACCACACGCAAACCGTCTAGCAGCGGGCCGGTCACGACGCGGCGATATTCGACTTTCTTGTCCTTGCCGATCACGTAGACGTATTTGTTGCCGAGGTCGGTGGCGACTGCGCGATCGTCGATCAGCACGCGCGCGATCTTGCTCGCACTGCGCAATTGGATGCGTACGAACAGGCCCGGCGTGTAACTTGCGTCCGCATTGGCGAACACCGCACGCAAACGAATCGTGCCCGAGCCGGTGCGCAGCTGGTTGTCGACAAAGTCGATGCGGCCAGCGTGCGGGAAACCGGTTTCATCGGCCAAGCCCATGCTGACGCTCGGGCTGTTTGCGCCGTCACGACGCGTGCGGTCGAGCTTCAAAAAACTCTGTTCATCGACATCGAAGTACGCATAGATCGGATCGACGCTAACGACGCTGGTCAACACATCGGCGCTGGTTACGAGATTGCCCGGCGTCACGAGCGCGCTGCCGATGCGACCGTCGATCGGTGCACGGATTTCGGTGAAGCTGCGATTCAATCGTGCGGCGTCGAGTGAAGCGGCAGTGGATGCCACCTGCGAACGTGCGCTCAATGAGGCGGTATCGAGACGATCCGCCTGTTCGCGCGATACCGCCTGCTGGTCGAGCAGACGTTTGCTGCGCGCGGCATTGGCTTGCGCCAGCGTGTATTCGGCGTTGGCCTGCGCCAGATTGGCGGTAAGGCGATCGACTTCAGCCTGGTACGGACGCGGATCGATGCGGAACAGCAACTGATCCTTCTTGACTGTCGTGCCTTCCTTGAAATTCAGCGAATCGACATAACCACTGACACGCGGATGCAGCTGAATCGTATCGACCGCTTGCAGCCGTCCGGTGAACTCGTCGGCGTCATCGACCGGGCGCACCAGCACCTCGGCCACGCTCACTTCCGTAGCCGCGGGTTTCTCCGTGGCGTGGATCGGCGCGGGCCTTACAGCGAGCCAAATTGCTGCAATTGCGATAACCGCGGCACTTGAGCTGATGAGTAATTTGTTCTTCATGGCAAATCCTTGGATAACTCCACCGGAGGCTCCCGGCGCAGGATTACCACTGTAGACCTTGCGCATGGAGCGATAAATAGGATTAGAATCACCTCACTTGTGATTCTGAGTCACCAATCAGCCGGAGTTTGCCGCTATGGAAGACTTTTCTGCGATCAGCGTTTTTGTCCGTGTGGTGGAAGCCAAGAGCTTTTCTGCCGCAGCGCAACAATTGGAAATGACACCGTCCGGCGTGAGTCGGGCGATCGCCCGGCTCGAAGAACAAATCGACGCCAAACTGTTTTTTCGCTCGACCCGCACCTTGCGCCTGACCGATGATGGCGCCGCGTTTTATGCACGTTGCCGCGACATCCTGGCCGATCTCAGCGAGGCCAAGGAAGCGCTCGGTTATTCGCGCACCAAGCCGAGCGGCGGTCTGCGCATCGCGGTGCCGACGGCGATCGGTCGCGGTGCGTTGATTCCGAACTTCGCCAAGTTCGAGGCGCAGTTTCCGGATATCCGCATTGACATGTCGATGCGCGATTTCCCGTTCGACCTCAACGAAGAAGGTTTCGATTGCGCGATCCGCATGGGCGCACTCGAGGACTCCGATCTGATTGCGCGCAAGATCGGCTATTTCAACAATGTGCTATGCGCCTCGCCGGATTATCTGCAGCAGTACGGCACGCCGGTCAGCATCGAGGATCTGAAGAAACATCGGTGCATCAACTTCGTCGATCCAGCCACGCGCCGGCCCTATCAATGGCAGTTCGATACGCCGAGCGGTCGCGTGGGTGTCGATATAGATGCGCACATGCTGATCAACGATGGTGAGTCGGTGATTCAAGCCGCGGTGGCCGGCCTCGGTATCGTGCAGGCGCCGCATTGTCTCGCCGCGATCCATCTCGCGCAGGGGCTGCTGCAGATCGTCATGACCGATACCATTTCGACCGGCTCGCCGCTGTGGGTGGTGTATCCGCAGAAGCGGCATCTTTCGGCGCGCGTGCAGGCGTTCCTTGAGTGGGTGACGGAGTTGTTCTCGCGCACCTGCGAGCCGATGTGTCGTCAGGCGGCGGAGCGCAGCCGCATCGAGCAGGCCGAGCAAGCTCAATTGGCAGCAGTCGCCTGAGGACGGGCTCTTCGACATGAGCACCATCGTCGCGCCACAAACCGTGGCGATCGGCGCTGCTACACACGCTTCATAATTCTTCATTTGCATTTCATGCGCTTCATTCGCGCGCATGGCCCACTGGTGATCCTCATTCACTGCGTGGAGAAGTTGCATGGTTTCCGTATTTCGTTCGTTGATCGTCATTGCCTTGGCCATGAGCTTCGCTCTGGCTCATGCCGGCAACTATCACCCGCCTGAAAAACTCGACGACGGCTGGGCGGTGGCCGATGCGACCGCACAGGGTTGGAATGTCGCAACGCTAACCAGCGTCGAAGCGAAGATCGCCGATGCCAGCTACAAGAACATCAGCAGTATCGTCATCGCTGATCATGGCAAGCTGGTGTATGAGGCCTACTTCAACGACGGCAATCGCGACCTGCTCAACGATGTCCGCTCGGCGACCAAAAGCGTTACCGCGCTGCTGGCGGGCGCAGCGATCGATCGTGGCCTGATCAGTGGCGTCGATGCCAAGGTGTATGCGTTTTTCGCGGATCGCCAGCCGTTTTTACATCCCGATCCGCGCAAGCAGAACTTCACGCTGGAAGATCTGTTGACGATGAGTTCGCTATGGGAGTGCAACGACGAGAACGAATTTTCCAGCGGCAACGAAGAGCGTATGTACGTGACCGAGAATTGGCTGCAGTTCGCGCTGGATCTGCCGATCAAGGGCTTTGCGCCGTGGATGAGCAAGCCGAAAGACAGTCCGTTCGGGCGCGCGTTTTCGTATTGCACGGCCGGTTCGTATGTTGCCGGCGCGATCGTGGAGCATGCGGTGCACAAGCCGCTCGCGACCTTTGCTGGCGAGGCGCTTGAACAACCGCTCGGCATCAACAAGGTGCAGTGGAATACCTCGCCGGAAGGCATCGGCATGGGCGGCGGCGGCACGCGTTATCGCTCGCGTGATCTGGCCAAGATCGGCCAGCTCGCCGTGGATGGCGGACGCTGGCACGACAAGCAGGTGATCTCGCAGAAATGGATCCAAGCCATGCTCACGCCACATGCGCGGGCGCGCGAGGATGCCGAATATGGTTATTTCTGGTGGCGTTTCCATTTTCCGATCAAGGGCGTCGACACCGCGGTGTGGGCGATGAGCGGCAACGGCGGCAACTACGTTTTTGTGTTGCCGCAAAAGCAACTGGTGGCGGTGGTCACGAGCAAAGCCTATAACCAGCGTTACGCGCATCCGCAATCGCAGGAAATTTTCCGCGACTACATCCTCAAGGCGTTGCCCTGATCTCCGGTGGACACCAACTGGCGGCCAATACGCGCTGACGTTCTGCATCGATATGGCGGCTGATGGTATCGATCACCGAAGCGAATCCTGGGCTGCCGGTCAGCGCATGAAACAGCGGCGAGGTCTGTAGATAGGCCTTGTCGCTGTAGCCCGCCACCACGGCTTTTTCGAGCGTCGCGAGCGCCGCACTCTGATCGCCCGCGGCAAGTTCGAGGAGCACCAATTCCAATTGATCGCTCGGCCACGCTTGTGCGGAATTTGTTGATGCGCGCACCTCGACAACACGCTGCGCCAGCCATGCGGCGGGTGGCGCTGGATCGGTATACAACGCGGCCAAGGTTGCCGGATAACTCGTTTGCGGACGCAAGCGCGCGGCTTGCTCGAATGCGCGCGCAGCGCTGGCTTGATCGCCGCGCACCAGCGCGAGTTCACCGTTGAGCAGATATAAATCGACGCGCTCGGTGTTGCGTGCGAGAGATTGATCGAGCACCGCCTGCGCCTCGGCAAACCGTCCTTGCAAAAACAAAAAACGCGGCCACGCGATGTTCGAAAATATATTGTCGGGATTGAGTTGATAGATGCGCTGATAATGCGCTTGAGCAACGGCCGCAAATCCGAGCAATTCAAATTCGCGCGCCAGCTGCACTTCGCGAAAACGCACTCGGGAAGAATCGCCATGCATATCCAGATTGGTCTGCAGCGCATCGGCTAGACGGCCTTTTTCCTGGTACAGATACGCCGCCGACGAACGGCTGGCATCGTCGCTGGAATCGAGCGCAAACGCGCGCTCGTAGGCGTGAACAGCGTCGTCGATACGACCCATACAATCGTGTGCATAGGCCAGATCGGCCCAGGCCTTGGCGTGGTTCGGTGAATTTTTCAGCACCTGTTCGGCCAGCTCCTGCGCACGCATGGCCCACTCGGCGTTCGCGTTGTACAGGCAAACCCGAGCGCTGTAAGCGCGGCTGAGACCGAGCTTGGCTGCGATGTTTTCCGGCGTGGCGGCCAGCGCTTGTTGGTACAACAGAATGGCGCGCTCGTTGTTTTCGCGCTGGCCGATGCTCGCGTAATACGCGGCGCGACTGACGATATCCGGCGCTGCTGCCGCGACAATTTCTGGCGGCGGCGTGCGCAGAAAAAACAGCAGCGCTACAACCACGACAAACAGCAATGCGACCATAATCGCAACCGGCTTGCGCCATGAACGCGGCTGGATCGGCAGCGTTTCCGGCGGCGCATCCACGGCCTGTGGTAACGCGCAAAGTTGATAACCACGCCCGCGCACCGAGCGTACATAACGCGGATTGCGCCCATCGTCGCCCAGCGCCTGCCGCAACAGCTTGATGCGTTGCGTGACGGTTTCTTCGTTGACCACCGCAGGCGCCCACACGGCCGTAATCAGGTCATCGAAACTGACGACGCGATCGCCCTGCGCGAGCAGATAAGCGAGCAATTGGAAACTGAGTCCGCCGATCTCCAGCGCCATACCATCGCGCTCTACTCGCTGCTGCGGGATGTCGATCAGCAGATCGAGCAGGCGAAAACGTGAAGTTGGCATATCGATCTCGGCAACCGATACTCAAACCAGCAGATCGGCGTACTCTTTATGCCGAGCGACAAATACAGCTGCATACGAACATGCCGGCACAATCTTCCAGCCTTCGCTGCGTGCGGTTTCAAACGCGGTGCGCATGAGTTCCGCGGCAATACCGCGACCGCCCACGGCTTCGGGCACGCCGGTGTGAGTGATAGTCATCACGCCATCGGCAAATGTGTAATCGAGCACGCAGTGCTGGCCGTCGACATCCACGCTGAAATTTTTCGCAGTGCGGTCGTGGTGGATATCCAGTGACATTATTCTCTCCGGTGTATGCGGTAACGTGACGAGCGCCATGCGCTGTATGAATTTTCGTTGCTCTTCAGCCCGTTATTATGACGCTGCGAGTTCGTTGTGCATCGTACGATGACCATTGGTGCGGCAATTCTCGAATCAATTACATGACGCAATTGAGCTGAGCGCCTAACCACCGCTCACGTGTGCGATCAATCGCCATTTGCGCCGACCGCAGCCAACGCGCGCGATATCGGAATGAGGTAATTGACGTTCAAGGAAGCGCCATCGGCATTAACGAGGCCGGAAACGCTCAAGGCCACCAGCTCACCGGTGTCATTAAAAACCGGGCCACCGGAATTGCCCGGATTCACTGCCGCATCGGTCTGGTAAAGGCGCGCACCGTTGACCTCTCGTACCGCAGACAAGATGCCTTGCGTCACGCTATGACTGAGTTTCAGATCGAGCGGCGTACCCACGACGTAGAGTGGATCGCCGGGCCGCGGTTCGCTGCGCGAGATGATGGCTGCAGGCCGCCCCTTTGGCTCAAATTGCAGCAGTGCTACATCCACGCGCGAGTCGCTGCGCACGACGCGCGCATCCACCATTTCGTCGTCGAGCATTACCTGAACCTGCGTGTTGGATCCCACCACGTGTGCGTTGGTAAGCGCATAGCCACTTGCATCAATCAATACGCCACTGCCGTGACCGCGCGCGGTGCGCACGGTCACGGCGCTGCGCAACAGCGATTCAGAGTTGCCGCGAAACGTACCGCCACCATCGCCGCGCACCACCACGAGCTTGACATCAACGGGGTTGAAAGCGCTTGCACGTTCGGGCGATGTCCCGGTCAAGATGTCGACAAATGCGTGATCACCAAGCAGGTTGTCGGTCGCGTTGCCGAGTGCTTTGAGGATTACGCCCTTGGTCATGCCGCCGGGATGCCACGCATCAAAGGCACCGACGCTGATGCCGCGGAACAATGGCTCGTCTGCCACATTGCGGCGCAAGGTCCAGCGAATTTTTATGTATGCGCGCGAACCCGGGCCGAGTGCATTGCCCATGCTGATCGAGTCGCATGTGTCCATCTTCATCGCCAGCAATTCGGCATCCAGATGCAGGGTTGCGAGAGCGGCGATATTTTCAGACTCGACACCGGCGAATGAATAACCGAAATTGCGAAATCTTTCCGCAACGGTTTGCTCCGCGACCTTGCCCTTGAGATCGACGATGCCATCTTCCCATTGCACGCCTGTGCTTTGCGCGCAGTTCTTGCCGCTGAAAGCCCGCCCGATATTGGTGTTGTTGCCGTTCGCCACATCCAGCCGCAAGGTAAAATTGTCCAGAGCGATGCTCGGGCCGCCGTTGCGTCTGGTATTGGCGATCGGCGGTTTGTTGGCGACTTTGACATCGGCAAAATCATTGCTCAGCGCAACCTGCTGTACATCGCCGCGCCCATCGCTGGCGCCGCCAGTCGGTGGTGGCGTATCGGAAAATTGCCAATTGCCCTGCGCATCTTTCCATTTGTAGGCACCTGCATGCGCGAGCGCAGCCGTGCATACCATGCTCGCGACAAACAGCAGTCGGCCATAGGTTTTCGATAAGCGCACCATGTTTTCATTCCGTGATTCAATGGCGGCGATAAGGCGCCGACGCGGCGGCTATGCTACATGCGCAAGAGTGAGCTTACAAAGATTTGTGGACATGCATTCGTTAGTCCATTCGACTCTGGCTTTGCAGTGAATCCGGCTGTGATCTTTTTGCGTTTTGCTGGTGTTACGAGCGGTATCGTCGATAAACCTGCGCCGAAATAAAATTTGGGGTGCGGCCAGTACTTGGTCTGGGTCGGATGTATCAGAATCGATTCAACCGCGCCGCTGCGGCGCACGGGCGAGCGCCCAGACATCCACGCGCGTCACGCCAGCGCGTCGCAGCGTGCGTGCACATTCGCGCATCGTCGCACCAGTGGTCATGACATCGTCAAGCAGCACGATATGCGCGGGGAGGCTGAAATCTGGCCTGACGACAAACGCATCTTTGACATTTCGCGAGCGCGTTTTTATGTCGAGCCCGGTCTGCGTATGCGTGGCCCGATGGCGGATCAGCAGATCGTGCGCGAGTGGCAAACCCAGCGTTGCCGCGAGCGGCTTGGCGAGTTCCAGCGCCTGGTTGTAACCGCGCTCGCGCAGCCTTGAGGTATGCAGCGGAATCGCGACCAGCAATTCTGGCAAAACCGGCGGCGTGTTTTTTGCCGCAGCAATCCACAACTCCTGCAACACGCGACCCGCGGCGAGATCGCGACCGAACTTGAACCGCGTCACGAGTTGATCCAGTGGGTAGGCATAACGATACGGCGCCCACGCCGCGGCGAATGGCGGTTCGTGCCTGAGGCATATTCCGCATAGCGGCTCGTTGCGTTGCAACGGCAACGCGCAGCGTTGGCAACACGGCAGATTGGGTTGCAGGTCGGCGGAACACGCGCGGCACAGATCACGGCGGGTATCTGATGGCGCGCGACAGAGCAGGCAAAACGCCGGCAGCAGCGCAAATTCAATACGCTGACGCCAGCCGTCAACCCATGTCGGCCATTTCAAGTTGACAGCTCCGTGCCGCAAATCCACACTCCTCGTACTTCCGCCGACACCCAACAGCTCATGTCTACTGCGACCATTCCGCGTTCGATCCACGCCGATTCCGTTCCAAACAATACGATTCGCCACGACTGGAATCGCGATGAAGTGGTCGCCTTGTTCGATCTGCCGTTCAACGATCTGATGTTCCGCGCCCACAACGTGCATCGCCAGCGCCACGATCCTAACAGCGTGCAGGTTTCCACGCTGCTGTCGATCAAGACCGGTGCGTGTCCCGAGGATTGCGCGTATTGCCCGCAAAGTGCGCGTTACGCGACCGGGCTAAAGGCCGAAAAACTCATGAGCGTGGATGCGGTGCTGGATAAAGCGCGCATCGCCAAGGCGAATGGCGCGAGCCGTTTTTGCATGGGCGCGGCATGGCGCAACCCGAAAGACAAGGATGTAGAGCAGGTCGCGCAGATGGTGCGCGGCGTGCGTGCGCTGGGTCTGGAAACTTGCGCCACACTCGGCATGCTCAGTGCCAGTCAGGCGAAAAACCTGAAGCAGGCCGGCCTGCATTATTACAACCACAATCTTGATACCGCGCCGGAATTCTACGGCGAGATCATCCACACGCGCGAATATCAGGATCGCCTCGACACGCTCGAAAACGTGCGCGAAGCCGGCATGAAAACCTGCTGCGGCGGCATCGTCGGCATGGGCGAATCGCGTGCCCAGCGCGCCGGACTTTTGCAAGCGTTGGCTAATCTCCCCGAGCATCCCGAATCGGTGCCGATCAACAATCTCGTGCAGGTTGCCGGCACGCCGCTGGCCGGCACAAAAAAACTCGATCCGCTCGAATTCGTGCGCACGATCGCGGTCGCGCGATTACTCATGCCAGCCTCGGTCGTGCGTCTTTCCGCCGGTCGCAGCGAGATGAGTGACGAGCAGCAGGCGCTGTGTTTTTTCGCCGGCGCCAACTCGATTTTCTACGGCGAAAAACTGCTGACCACAGGCAATCCCGACACCGAACACGATCAGCAATTGTTCGCGCGACTCGGCCTCACGCCGATGCAGGTCGACATCGAACCCGGCACCGTGCATGCGGAAATCTGCGAGCCGGCGGCAACGGCGGCGTAGCGGCGCAATGATATTTTGTGACCATCGCAATCTGTGATCGCTGACGGGCCTGCGGCAGTTACGAAACTACTCGATGATTCGACCTGACCTCTTCGATCGCCTCGCGCTAGCACACGCCGAGCGCGAACGCGCGCAGCTGTCGCGACGCTTGCGTAGCGTCGATCAAAACGATGGGTCGCATTTGCAAATCGCCGGTAAGCAGCTGCTCGCGTTTTGCAGCAACGATTACCTTGGCCTTGCCAATCATCCGCAGATCGTTGCAGCACTGAAAAACGCCGCCGATGCGAATGGTGTCGGCAGCACTGCCGCACATCTGATCTGCGGCCATAACCGCGAACACGCGGCGCTCGAAGAGGAACTTGCCGACTGGACTGGTCGCGAGCGTGCGCTGCTGTTTTCGACCGGCTACATGGCCAATCTCGGCGTGCTGCAAACTTTGCTGCACGCCGGCGATCTGTGCGTGCAGGACAAACTCAACCATGCCAGTTTGCTCGACGCCGTACGGCTCAGCGGCGCCGAGCTGAAACGTTATCCGCACAGCGATGTAGCTGCAGTGCAGCGTCAGCTCGAGTCGCGTCCGGACAAGCTCGCGTTGCTCGCCAGCGATGGAGTATTCAGCATGGACGGCGACATCGCTCCACTTGTACACCTTGCGACATTGTGTAAAAAGCAACAAACCAGCCTGATGATCGACGATGCGCATGGCGTCGGTATATTCGGCAAGCAGGGTGCGGGCAGCGTGGCCGCCGCCGGCCTGAGCCAGCACGATGTGCCGGTGCTGATGGCGACGCTCGGCAAGGCGGTTGGCACGTGCGGCGCATTCGTCGCCGGTAGCGCGGCGTTGATCGATGCGCTTACGCAATCGGCCCGCAGTTACATCTACACCACCGCGCTGCCGCCAGCGCTCGCTGCTGCCACGCGCACCGCGCTGCGCCTGGTTCGCGCCGATGAATGGCGACGTGAAAAATTGCATAAGCTGATCGAGCGCTTTCGTCGCGGCGCGCTGCAACTCGGCTTGCCTTTGCCGGATTCGACGAGCGCGATCCAACCCATTCTGCTCGGCGCGGCGGCGGAGTCACTCGCGCTGGCACAAGCGCTCGAAGCACGCGGTTTGCTCGTGACAGCGATCCGTCCGCCGACCGTGCGCGCCGCGACATCGCGCCTGCGCATCACCTTGTCGGCGGCGCACACCGAGGCCGATGTGGATCGCTTGCTCGATGCGCTCGATGCCTGTATCCCGTCCGCAATCCGCACGGCGCGCAGGAGCGCCATTCACCAATGAATATCGAAATCACGGGCACCGGCAGAGATCTCGTGCTGATCCACGGCTGGGCCATGCACAGCGGAATTTTCGCGCCGCTCACTGAAATTCTCGCGCAGAGGTTTCGCTTGCATCTGGTCGATCTGCCCGGGCACGGCGCGAGCCCCGAACGCGATGTTGCGTTGACCCTCGATGACTGCGTAAGCCGCATCGCAATTGCCACGCCGCCAGCGATCTGGATCGGCTGGTCGCTGGGCGGTCTGGTCGCGTTGCGCGCCGCGCTGGATGTTTCGCCGCAGGTGCGTGGTTTGGTGATGATCGCTTCGTCGCCGCGTTTTGTGATTGGCCCGGATTGGCCACATGCGGTGGCGCCGGAAGTTTTCGAGCAATTCGGTGCGGACTTGGGCCGCGATTATCGCGGCACGCTGGATCGATTCCTCGCGCTCGAAGTACACGGCAGCGATTGCGCGCGCGATGAATTGCGCGAGTTGCGCGAGCGTTTGTTCGAGCGCGGCGAGCCGGCGTTGCGCGTGCTGCAGGATGGTTTGAATCTGCTCGAACCCAGCGACATGCGCGCCGAGCTCGCGCAGCTCGATGTGCCGAGTTTGTGGCTGGCCGGCGCGCGCGATCGATTGATTCCGTGGCAGGCGATGCAGTGGGCGGCGCAACACAGTCGTAACGCGCGTTTCGAGAAAATCGCCGGTGGCGGCCACGCGCCGTTCATTGGTCATGCCGATGTTGTCGCGCACGCCATTAGCGCTTTCGCAGATTCGTTGCCGGCATGAATCGTCTTTTCGATCACGCGCAAATCCGCCGCCACTTTTCGCGCGCCGCGAGCAACTACGATGAGCACGCCGCGTTGCAGCGCGAAGTCGAATCGCGTTTGCTTGAGCGCATGGAATTCCTCAAGCCAGCGCCACTGCGTGTGCTCGATATCGGCTGCGGTCCCGGTCATGCCACGGGGCAATTGCGCCGGCAATTTCCGAAGGCACTCATCATCGCACTGGATCTCGCGCTGCCGATGTTGCAGCAGATGCGGCGCAATACCGGTGGCTGGCAAAATCTGTTGCAGAAACCCGTTGCGGCGATCTGCGCCGACACCAATGCGCTGCCGTTGGCCGAGGCCAGCATCGATGTATTGTTCTCGAGTTTGTGCCTGCAATGGTGCGAAGATTTGCCGGGCGTTTTCAACGAATTTCGTCGTGTGCTCAAGCCCGACGGTTTCATGGCGATTTCCACGCTTGGGCCGGATACGCTGCATGAACTTCGCGATGCGTGGGCGAGTGTCGACGCCACAGCGCACGTCAGTCGTTTCGCCGACATGATGCGCATCGGCGATGCGTTGATGGCCGCAGGTTTTCGCGATCCGGTGCTGGATGCCGAGCGCTTCAATCTCACCTACGCCGATGTGCCGGCGCTGATGCGCGATCTCAAAGGCATTGGCGCGAGCAACGCCGATGTATCGCGCAGCCGCGCGTTGACCGGCAAACAACGTCTGCAAAAAATGTTCGCCGCGTACGAAACACATCGCCGCGATGGTGTCTTGCCAGCGACTTACGAAGTGGTCTATGCCCATGCGTGGGGGCCGCCACCGGGACAACCGCGACGCGATGGCGATGGCGAGATCGCGAGTTTTTCCGTTGATAAATTGCGTGGCAGTCGGCGCAGCGCGCGATGAAATCCGCAGCGCCGCATAACGCGTCGAATGCGGTGCTGATCGGCCTCGCATCCGCGCTGTTTTTCACGATGACCTACGTATTGAATCGCAGCATGGTGCTCGGCGGCGGGCACTGGGCGTGGACCGCGGCGTTGCGTTATCTGCTCACCTTGCCGTTGCTCGCGCTCGTGCTGCCGCTGCAAGGCGGGCTCGGTCAATTGCCGCGAGAATTACGCCGGCATCCGCGCATCTGGTTGCTGTGGGGCGGCATCGGTTTCGGCCTGTTCTGTATTTGCCTCACCTACGCCGCATCGAGCGGGCCGGCGTGGTTGATCGCCGGATCGTTCCAGACCACGGTGATCGCCGGCCTGCTGTTGTCGCCGCTGATCTATCGCGATACGCGCCGCCGCATTCCGCTGCCCGCACTCGCGATGGCGTTATTGGTGCTGTTCGGTGTGCTGCTGATGCAGCTCGGACATTTCCACGGCAAGCTCGATGCGAGTGCGTGGTTCGCGCTGCTGTGCGTGCTGATCGCGGCGTTTCTCTATCCGCTCGGCAATCGCATGATCCTGCTGCATCTCGAAAGCAGCGGCACGCCGTTGAATGCGACGCAGCGTGTGTTCGGCATGACCTTGGCAAGCCAGCCGGTGTGGTTGCTGCTCACTATTTATGCGTATCACGAAGCCGGTTGGCCGAGCCCGGCGCAAGTGCTGCAAGCCGGCGGCGTGGCGCTGTTTTCAGGCGTGATCGCGACCGTGCTTTTTTTCAAGGCTACGGCGATGGTGCGCGAAAACCCGACCTCGCTCGCCGCGGTCGAAGCAATGCAAGCCGCGGAAATTATTTTCTCGACCTTGATCGGCGTTTTCTGGCTCAACGAAGATTGGCCGAGCGGCATCGCCGCTTTTGGCATCGTGGTCGTGATCGTCGGCATCATCTTGTTTAGCCGAATCAGTGCGCGTGCTGCGGCAAGCGATGCAGCCGCGATGCGTGTGTTGCGCAGCGATCGAATTGACTGAGTGTGTGATCCGATCTAGTTAGGCTAATGCTGCCACAAGGGAAGAAGCCAAAAGAAGAACGCCGCCATAAGAGCAAACGTAAGCCCTAAGAATGCGGTGAATAGTCCCTCATGAACTGCTGCCCGACCAACATAAGTCTTGCTGGGGCCGCGCCTGCCGTGGACTGTAATTTTTCGCCGATACGCGCCAATGATGCCGTGAGAAAATGTCGCTGCGGCGAAGACGCACATAGCCGCTTTGAAGGACAAATACAGCAATGCGAGCCCAGCGCCGACGACTGCAAGATTTAGAGTGTGCTTCAAAGTAGCGTTCACTGCAGCCTCAAGTTTGACTTAAAGCAGATCACGCCAAGTGGCGAAGCGGCTGGCGAGGATCGGCTTGAAGGAAGGATTACGCAGAACCAAGTGCAATGCCGCAGAATGCATTTCGATCAATCTTGCCAGTTTTTTCAACTGCACTTACATGGATTGCGCACGGGAAGGCCAAGGTGGCGATGGTTACAGTAAGTCCGTTGGCATCGCGAAGCTCTACGCCTCCAAAATATGTACAAGCAGCTACTGCGGTGGATGGCGCTCCGCCTGGCTGACCTCGGCATTGCATGATCGGATTCTGACCCAGCGCTCCCTCACAAGAAACGCCGGGGTCGAGCCAATCTTCCGTCTGCAGTAGAAGCACCTGAACAGGCCCGACTAATGAAAGTACCTGCATCTCTTCGAACTGAGCCGTTGTAGTGATAGAAGCGCCGACCGAAAAAACCTCAAACTTGTACTCAAGATAATCTCCCTGTGCGCGAATCTCGATTATCTGACCGGACTTGGTTTCGAGAACGCAACCAAAGACACCCTCCAATCCATTGGCTCGACCGATGACTCCGATATGCGATACGCCGGCGCGAAGCGCCGCGAGGGCGGCTCCAGTCTCGGTGGATATGGGCAACGAGTAGCTATTCATGTACACCCTAATATTTGAATCAACGCGCCGCGCGAGGCGGCGGGAATCGCGACAACAAGTAACCCGTGCAGCGTTATTTTAGCTATGCAAACCAACACCGCGCGCCATCAGCGTGGCGAGCAGCGGAATCAGCGCGAGCAGATGCAGTTCGATAAGTAGCATGCGGCGTACGAATCGCCAGTCGTTCGGCGCGACGCGATAGTCCGCATCGGCGGCTTGCGCGCGGCGCCAGCGGATGAACGCGAGCGTCGGCTGGATCGACAGGATTCCGATCAGCACGAACAATCCGATCTTGACGTGGAGCACCGGATTGTGCGCATAAAATGCCCAAGGTTTTATGCCGAGCAGCACACGACCGAGGCCGCTCGCGAGCACTGCGATTGCCGCATACAAATAATGCCGATCGGTGCGTACCAGCGCTTTGATATCGAGCGCTGGCGGCCCGCCGCGCAACAACGCCCATTCGCGCAGCAGCGTGAAAGCGAGGAAAAAAATGCTGAGGAAATGCAGGTAGGCGAGTACGGCATCAATGATCATGTTTATCCTTCACTCACCACGGCAGGTCGGACAAATCGACATTGCCGCCGGAAATAATCAGGCCGATGCGCTGGCCTTGAAAGCGTTCGCGGTTTTTTATCAATGCGGCCAGCACGGTGGCGCACGATGCTTCGACGACGATCTTCATCCGGTCCCAGATCAGCCGCATCGCGGCAATCGTTTCGCTATCGCTGACCAATAAAACATCCACGCCGTAAAGTTGCAGCAGGTGCAGATTGATCGCGCCGATGGTGCCGCGCAGGCCATCGCAAATCGTGTTCGGCACGATATCGGTCACGCGCTCGCCACGCTGCAGCGATGCAAAACCATCGGCTGCGCCTTCCGGCTCGGCGGCGAAAATTTGCATCGTCGGGAATTGCGATTTCGCCGCAATCGCCGAGCCGCCGATCAGTCCGCCGCCGCCGAGCGGTGCGATCAAGGCATCGAGTTCGGTGATCTCGTTCAGCAGTTCCAGCGTTGCCGTGCCTTGTCCGGCGATCACGTGCGGATCGGTATACGGATGCACCAGCGTGGCGCCGGTTTCATGGCGCACGCGTTCGGCAGCTTCCTCGCGTGCGGCAATCGTGGCGGCGCAGCGATGCAGGATCGCGCCGTAATTTTCGATCGCAGCGAGTTTGGATTTCACCGCGCCTTCGGGCACGATCACATGCGCCTTGATGCCGCGCGTGCTCGCCGCCAGTGCGAGCGCCGCGCCGTGATTACCGGACGAATGCGTGACCACGCCGCGTTGCGCGACCGCATCATCCAGCGCCCACACGGCGTTGCATGCACCGCGAAACTTGAATGCGCCGACGCGCTGAAAATTCTCACATTTGAAAAACAATTCGGCACCGACCAAGGCATCCACTCCGCGCGAACGCAACACCGGTGTGCGATGCGCGTACGGCGCAATGCGCGTGGCGGCGGTATGAATATCAGCGAGCGTGGGAACGATTAAAGGCGACATAAGCAGAGGGATTTTGGCGGAACGATAACCATACACGCCGCGCCCGCGCGCTGACCAGTGCAGATCGGCAGGTGGCCTTCGACAGCGTGGCGATGAGCAGTCAAACTGTGTGCCGATAACCTGATCGAGTTGATGGATTTATGAGTGCATCGGAATTGACCGCCGCGCAGCGCGCACCGGTATATCTGCACGACTATCGCGCGCCGGCGTGGTCGGTGCGCAATGTCGCGCTGGAATTCGATCTGGACGCAGCGCAGACCGAGGTGCTGGCCGAGCTGGAATTGCAGCAGGATCCCGCGCAAGCGGATGCCGCGTTATTTCTTCATGGCGAAGCGCTGGAGTTGCTGGAAATTTCTCTGGATGGGTGCGAATTATCGCCCGCGGATTACCAACTCGATGCAAATGGCTTGACTGTGCCCCACGCACGCGGCAACGTGCGTTTGCGCACGCGCGTACGCATCGCACCGGAGCTCAATACAGCGTTGCAAGGCCTCTATCTAAGCGGCTCGCACGAGGCCGGGTTTCTGCTCACGCAATGCGAAGCCGAAGGGTTTCGGCGCATCACGTTTTTTACTGATCGCCCGGATGTGCTCGCACGCTACAGCGTGATGTTGCGCGCCGATCGCGCGCGGTATCCGGTGCTGCTGGCGAACGGCAATCCTGACGGCGCGGGTGAATTGCCGGACGGACGGCATTGGGCGCGCTGGCTCGATCCGCATCCGAAACCGAGTTATTTGTTCGCGCTGGTCGCGGGAAAGCTCGAACATATCGAAGACCACTATCGCACCAGCGAAGGTCGCGATGTCTGCCTGCGCATTTATGCTGAGGCGAATGCGATCGCGCAGTGCGATCACGCCATGCGAAGCCTCAAACATTCGATGCGCTGGGACGAGGAAAAATTCGGTCGCGCCTACGATCTCGATGTATTCAATATCGTCGCCACGCACGATTTCACGATGGGCGCGATGGAGAACAAGGGTCTCAATATCTTCAACGCAAAATATCTGCTGGCCAATATGCAGACCAGCACCGATGCGGATTTTGCGCATGTGGAGGCCGTGGTCGCGCATGAATATTTCCACAACTGGACCGGCAATCGCGTCACGTGCCGCGACTGGTTTCAGCTGAGTTTGAAAGAAGGCTTGACGGTATATCGCGAGCAGGAATTCTGCGCCGATATGGGCTCGCGATCGCTCAAGCGCATCGAGGATGTGCAAACGTTGTGGCGCGCGCAATTTGCCGAAGACGCCGGCCCGCTCGCGCATGCGGTACGGCCCGAGCACTATCTCGAAATCAATAATTTCTACACCGCCACGATCTACGAAAAAGGCGCGGAAATCGTGCGCATGCTGGCCGTGGCATTGGGTCGTGACGGATTCCGCCGCGGCATGGATTTGTACTTCGCGCGGCACGATGGGCAAGCCGCCACGGTCGAAGATTTTTTGGCCGCGCTCGGTGATGCCAACAAAACCGACTTATCGAATTACCTGAGCTGGTATCGCCAAGCCGGCACGCCGCGACTCAGCGCCAATGGCCGTTACGATGCTGCGACTCGCACCTATCATTTGCAGTTGTCGCAGCAAGTCGCGTCGATTTTATTGGCGGCGGACAATTCGCCTTTGCCGATTCCGGTAGCGCTGAGTTTGTATCTGCCGAATGGCGATGCAGTGCCGTTGCGGCTTGCCGGCGAAGTTGCAGCGAGCGGAATCGAGCGTGTGTTCGTGCTCGATCGCGACAGTATGACGTTGGTGTTCGAGGATGTTTTTGCGCCGCCAGTGCCGTCGTTATTGCGCGGATATTCGGCGCCGGTATTGCCGCAGTTCGATGTGAGCGCGGACGATCTCGCGCTGCTGTTGCGGGCCGACAGTGATGGTTGCAATCGCTGGATGGCAGCGCAGGCGCTGATGACACGTTTGTTCGATGCCGACGTGAATGATGCGACAACCCTGGTCGCAATGAACGACGGTCTGGCCGCGGCGATGGACGATGCAACGCTCGATCCGGCGTTGCTCGCGCAACTGTTGAGTTTGCCCGCTGATTCGATCCTCGCCGAGCGTTTGGCCGAGATCGATCCCGATGTTGTGCATGCGCGGATCGGCGCGCTCGAAAAAAATATCGCAATGGTTTTGCATGCGCGCGTGCTTGCACGTTACGACGCGCTGAGCGCCGATGAAACTGGTGCGGTCGAGGCGCGCGCGCCAGCACGTCGACGCCTGAAAAATCGTTGCCTCGATTTGCTCTGCTCGCGCAACGATGCCGCTGGAATCGTGCGCGCGCTAAACCAGTTCGAGAACGCGCGCTGCATGACCGACAGCCTCGCTGCGCTGGTCTGTCTGGTGCGCGCCGGGGGTGAACCGGCGGAGCATGCGTTGGCGGCTTTTCACGCGCGCCATGCTGATGATGCGCTCGTCCTCGACAAGTGGTTTGCCGTGCAGGCCGCGCGGCCGCATGCAGATACGCTGGATACAGTGCAGGCTTTGACCGAACGCGCGGATTTTCGCTGGAATAATCCGAACAAGGTGTATGCGTTGTTCATGACTCTGGCCCGCAACCTGCACGCGTTTCATCGTGCCGACGGCGCCGGTTATGCGTATTTCGGCGCGTGCGTGCAGCGCCTTGATGCGATCAATCCGCAAGTCGCCGCGCGCCTGGCCGCGAGTTTCAAGGAGTGGCGACGTTACGAGCCGCACCGCCGCGCCTTGATGCAGAGCGAGTTGCAAAGACTGATCGAGCTGCCAACGTTGTCACCGGACTTGCGCGACATCCTGCAGCGCGCGCTGGCCTGAGATTTTCCTGGGTTGTCGCGCGAATGTAACGCGGTAACGCATTGCAGGCTGTGTTTTATCTGCAGCCGTGGCGGCGGTGGCTGTTATCGTCATGCCGAAAGGATGATGCGAAAAATTGTTGGTGACCACGCAATCCACGATCTCGCCACGCTCAATGAACCTTCGCTCATAGTCGGTTGGCTGAACGGCAATGATCGCGTTGACAACCATTCTGGTGCCCACACGTTAAACATTGTGAGTTCAGGCGTAATTCACTGCCTTGAGCCTAGCTTCAGCACATAAACGTGGGGTAGGAGAATCGATCATGTCACGCTTCATTCTGTTATTGGCCGCGCTGGCGCTCAGCGGTTGTGTGGTGCAGCCGCCGAACTATGTGCGTTACGACGCGCCGGCGCCCGAAGGCGCGTATGCCGATAACTACGCCAATCGCGATGCGCGCCCCGATGATGCGCGCGGCGATGTGGATCCCGCTGCGGATAGTGGCAATTATGCGGATCGCGCGCGCGACGATGACACTGCGTCCGGTTATGGCAACTACGCCGAAGATCAGCAGGGCGGCGACTACGACGACGACACGGGCGGCTATGCGGACGTTCCCGACTACATCGAATATCCGGCTTATTACAGCTCGTTGTGGCCGGTCTACGGCAATTATTATTATCCGTATGCATCGCCGTACTTTTATCCCGGTGTGACTTTTTATCCGAGCGGTTTCTATGGCGCGGGTTACGGCGGATTCGGCTGGGGGCTGGGCTTGAGTTTTGGCTTCGGTTTCTCGCCGTGGCGCTCAGCGTATTGGGATAACTATTACAACTGGGGTTACTGGCGCCACAACTATCCCAACTACGGCCACTACTATCCGAATCGTCGTTTCGGCAGCGCGCGCAATGAAGCCGCGCGGGTCGCATCGTTTGGTGGCAATCGTGGTAGCCACGGATTTTCGGCACGCGGCAATTCGATCAATTCGCGCGGCGGTGTTGCCGGCTTGCCGACATGGGGCGGTCAACGCGCTGGCGTGGGCAACTCGCGAGTGACGCAGGGCAATGCGCAGCAGCGCAGCAGCGGTTTTGCCGGGCAGAACGGTGCGCTACGCAATAGCGCGTCAGGCAATCCGGGCGATCGTGCTGCGAACGGCAACAGTTACGGCGAGCGTGGTAATGCGCGCGCTGGCTACTCTGCAGGCGCGAGCGCCGGTAATCGGCCGATGCCGAATTCGCCGGTGATGCCTTCGGCGTCGTATCGTGATCAATCGCGCGGCGGTGCTGCCGCGGGGCTGAATAATCGTCGCGAAGGTGCGGCGATCAATTCGTCATCGCCGTCGAGGCAGCAGAATTATTCCAACGGCTTGCGCTCGAGTTCGCAATATTCCGGTGCTGCCCAGAATTATTCGAGCCAGCAGCGCGCAGGCAACAGTTATCGCAGTCAACCGAACTACCGCAATAGCGGCGGTTATGCATATCGCGGCTCTGCAAACGGCGCGAAGCAGTCTTACACCGGTGGTTACATGGCGCATGAATATGCGTCGCCCAAGGCGGATCACAGCGCCGCGCCGCGCGGTTACATGTCCGGTTCGCGAGGCGGCTTCCAGGGGCCGTATGGCGGTGGTGGTCAGGCCAGCCGCGGTGGTGGCGAAGCGCGCAGCTCAGCCGGACGTTCTAGCAGCGGAGCGCGATCGGCGCCATCTTCCTCGTCGCGCAGCTCTGGATCCAGCGGACATCGTCAATAGGCCGTCGCGGTGCGGCAAAATCTGCTGAAAGCGAAAAACAGGCATGTCACACAAGATCACTTGTGTGACAGCGTTTGTCACAGCATAATTGCTTTGCGTCACATCGCGTCGTAAAGTGACGTTCAACGCCGAATCACTCGTCAAGAAGGCCACAAGCCTTTGCAGACAAAACTGGGTAAGCGCGGGAGAGAGCGAGATACTCAGGTAACTAACGTCAGTCGTGGCGAACTTCACGCGACTGCATATAAATCTGACGCCCGGCAATACGGCCCTCTTGGATTCCCCCTGTTCCTATGGCCGCCGGGCGTCAGACCCTTTCTTCCTGAAAGCCCTACATTCCCTGGGCTTCCCCTCGTTTGGTGCGCGTCGGCCCCTGACCTCCAACTGCCGTCGCGCTAACCTTGCCGCGCCGTGCACCAACGAGAGTGCGAGAATACCTAAGCAGAAGTCGTGCCAAGCGTGTGCCGGGTAGCTCGGATAGAATGGCGCCCTGTTTTCAGTCAGCGATAAAGCGACTACCACCATGGATTTTCAACAGCAATTCGATGTGATCGTGGTCGGTGGCGGCCACGCCGGTACCGAAGCGGCACTGGCTGCGGCGCGTATCGGCGCGCGCACCTTGCTGCTCAGCCACAATATCGAAACCATCGGCCAGATGAGTTGCAACCCGGCCATCGGCGGCATTGGCAAGGGCCATCTGGTGCGCGAGATCGATGCGCTTGGTGGCGTCATGGCGCGCGCGGCGGATCGCGCCGGCATCCAGTGGCGCACCTTGAACGCGTCGAAAGGTCCCGCCGTGCGCGCGACGCGTTGCCAAGCCGATCGCATGCTGTACCGCGCCGCGATCCGCGAGCAAGTCGAGAATCAGCCGAATCTCACGCTATTCCAGCAAGGTGTAGATGATCTGATAATCGAAGGCGCGCGCGTGCGCGGTGTGGTTACGCAGATGGGTTTGCGCTTTCGTGCGCAGACCGTGGTGCTGACCGCCGGTACCTTTCTCGCCGGATTGATCCACATCGGTTTCGCCAATTATCGCGGCGGTCGCGCGGGCGATCCGCCAGCGCAGCAACTGGCCGAACGCATGCGCGAATTGCCGATCCAGGTCGGGCGTCTGAAAACCGGCACACCGCCGCGCATCGATGGCCGCAGCATTGATTTCAGCGGCCTCGAAGAGCAGCCCGGCGATACCCCGATGCCGGTGTTTTCGTTCAGTGGCAATGTGACTGATCATCCGCCGCAGGTGTCGTGCTGGATCACCCACACCAGCGAGCGCACGCATGAAATCATTCGCGGTGCGCTGGATCGCTCGCCGCTGTACACCGGCAAGATCGAAGGCACCGGGCCACGTTATTGCCCGTCGATCGAAGACAAGGTGGTGCGTTTCGCCGAGAAAGCCTCGCATCAGATTTTCATCGAGCCGGAAGGTTTGCATACGCACGAGATTTATCCGAATGGCATTTCCACGTCGTTGCCGTTCGATGTGCAGCTCGAACTGGTGCGCTCGATCAAGGGTTTCGAGAACGCACATATCACGCGCCCGGGTTACGCCATCGAATACGATTATTTCGATCCGCGTGGACTCAAGGCCAGCCTCGAAACCAAAGCGATCGACGGCCTGTTTTTCGCCGGCCAGATCAATGGCACCACGGGCTACGAAGAAGCCGCCGCGCAAGGCTTGATCGCGGGCCTCAACGCGGCGCGTCAGGCGCAAGGAAAAGAAGCGTGGAGCCCGCGCCGTGACGAGGCCTACATCGGTGTGCTGATCGACGATCTGATCACCAACGGCACCATCGAGCCGTATCGCATGTTCACGTCGCGCGCCGAATATCGCCTGCATCTGCGCGAGGACAATGCCGATCTGCGTCTGACCGAAATCGGCCATGGCCTCGGTTGTGTCAGCGACACGCATTACACCGCGCTGTGTCGCAAGCGCGAGGCGGTCGAGCACGAAACCGCGCGTTTGCGTTCGCTGTGGGCGGCGCCGGGCAATGCGCTCGGGCGTGAAGTCGAAGCGACGCTGGGCATCACGCTGACGCGCGAAACACATGCGCTGGATTTGCTGCGCCGCCCCGAACTCGATTACGCCGCGCTGCGCCGTGTCGCCGGCATCGCGCCGGGCGTGGACGATGACAAGGTTGCCGGCCAAGTCGAAGTGCAGGCCAAGTATTCCGGTTATCTCGAACGCCAGCGCGAGGAAATCGCGCGGCAGAAACGTCACGAGGAAACCGCGATCCCCGCCGCGTTCGATTATCTGCAGGTGCACGGCCTGTCCGCGGAAGTGCAACAAAAGTTGCAAAGTATACAACCGCAGACGGTCGGCCAGGCGATGCGGATTTCCGGCGTCACGCCGGCGGCGATCTCGCTACTGCTGGTGCATCTGACGCGTCGCGGCCATCGTCGCGTCGCCTGAATCGGCACAAGGACAATCCATGACTTTTTTCGCGCAAAGGATTGGTGTGCGGCTGGTTTTGTTGCTGGTCGCAAGCCTGGCGGTTGATCACGCGCACGCCGAGGACGAGCCGAGCGCCACGCCGTATCGCCCGACCATTTCCAATCCGGCGGATCTTTCCGCGCCCGGTTACATCGAGTTTGAAGGTGGTCTGCAACGCATTCTCGCGGCCGACGATTCACGTCGCGATAGCGTGCCGTATCTGTTCAAATATGCGTTCAGTGATACTTCCGGCATCCTGCTCGGCGGCGATGCACATATCGCCCAAACCTTTCCGGGTGGGTCGAGCTTGAACGGCCTCGGCGATACGTTCCTCGAATGGAAACAGCGTTTTCCTCTCAGCGCCGATACTGCGCTCGGTTTCGAGGCCGGGTTTCAATCGCCGACGTCGCGCAACGGACTGGGTTATGGCAAAACCAATTATCTTTTCAATGCGATTCTGAGTACCAACTTCGGCACCAATCACATCGATCTCAATGCTGGCGCGGTGCGCATCGGCGATGCCATCCCCGGCACCAGCCGCATCCAGCAAACCTGGGCGGCAAGTCTGTCGCGACCGTTCAACGAGCAGCTCGGCGGCGCGGTGGAACTTTCCGGCACGCATCAAACCAGCGCCGGCTCGACCTCGGAACTGCTCGCCGCAATCAACTACAATGCGTCGCCACGCGTGGTGTTCGATACCGGTTTCGCCTACCAGCTCAACCACGCCGCCCACGACCGCACATTTTTTGCCGGCGTGACCTGGTTGATCGGCAAACCGTTCTGAATTCGCACGCGGGCGATACCGCGCCGCCATCCCAACTTTCCAACACCTTGAGCACACTCACGCCAAAATCATGCTGACTATCGAACAACGAATCGCTGTAGAAATCGCGGCCAAACCGCATCAAGTGCAAGCCGCCGTCGATCTGCTGGATGGCGGTGCGACCGTGCCGTTCATCGCGCGCTATCGCAAGGAAGCCACCGAGGGTCTCGACGATACGCAACTGCGATTGCTCGAAGATCGCCTGCGTTATCTGCGCGAGCTCGAAGAACGCCGCGCAGCGATTCTCGAAAGCATCAGCGAACAGGGCAAACTCAGCGACGAATTGAAGCGAGAGATCGAGGCCGCCGATACCAAATCGCGACTCGAAGATTTGTATCTGCCGTACAAACCGAAACGCCGCACCAAAGCGCAGATCGCGCGCGAAGCCGGGCTAGAACCGCTCGCACACGGCTTGCGCGATGATCCGACATTGACACCGGAAACGTTCGCGCAACAGTTCATCAGCGCCGAGAAAAATATCGCCGATAGCAAGGCTGCGCTGGATGGCGCGCGCGCGATTTTGCTCGAAGAATTTTCCGAAGATCCGGCGCTGCTCGGCGAGCTGCGCGACTGGCTCTGGGGTAACGGCCAGATCCGCGCGCATGTGGTCAAAGGCAAGGAAAACGAAGGGGCCAAATTCGCCGATTATTTCGATCATGCCGAGGCGATCAAGAGCATTCCGTCGCATCGCCTGCTCGCGCTGTTTCGCGCACGCAACGAAGGTTTTCTCGATATCGAACTCGAGCCGCTGGCCGCGAGTTCCGTGGCGCGAGTGGAAGGTGCGCCCGATCCGGCCGTGCTCGCCGGCCATGCGTATGGCGAAGGCCGTGTCGCGACGCGTTTTGCTATCGACAATCGCCAGCGTGCAGCGGACGTATGGCTGCTCGAAACCTGTCGCCAAACCTGGCGAATCAAGCTGCATCTGCATCTCACGCTCGATCTGTTCGGTCGTGTGCGCGAAGCCGCTGAAGACGAAGCCATACGCGTTTTCGGCGATAACCTGAAAGACCTCATGTTGGCCGCACCGGCCGGTCCGAAAGTGGTGATGGGGCTCGATCCCGGCATTCGCACCGGCGTGAAAGTGGCCGTGGTCGATGGCACCGGAAAGCTGCTCGGCACGCACACGATTTATCCGCACGAACCGCGCAAGCAATGGGACGAATCGATCGCGCAACTCGCGACTGCATGCAAGGCGTTCGGCGTGAATCTGATCGCGATCGGCAACGGTACCGCCTCGCGCGAAACTGATCGACTCGCCGCTGAGCTCATGAAAAAACATCCGGAATTCACGCTCAGCAAGATCGTGGTTTCCGAAGCCGGTGCGTCGGTATATTCGGCATCCGAACTTGCCGCGAAAGAATTTCCCGAACTCGATGTCAGCCTGCGTGGTGCGGTGTCGATTGCGCGACGCTTGCAGGATCCGCTGGCCGAACTCGTGAAGATCGATCCGAAGTCGATCGGTGTCGGCCAATATCAGCA
Source organism: Pseudolysobacter antarcticus (assembly GCF_004168365.1). GTDB lineage: Bacteria > Pseudomonadota > Gammaproteobacteria > Xanthomonadales > Rhodanobacteraceae > Pseudolysobacter > Pseudolysobacter antarcticus. Next base: position 4,519,966 of record NZ_CP035704.1, on the reverse strand, counting down.
CGATGTAAATCAGGTGAAACTCGCCCGCGCACTCGATGCGCGCGTCGAGGATTGTGTGAATGCGGTCGGCGTGGATGCGAACACCGCATCGGGCGCGTTGCTCGCGCGCGTCGCGGGACTCTCGCCCGGCGTCGCCGAAAATATCGTCAAGTTTCGCGACGAACACGGCGCGTTCAAATCGCGCAAGGATTTGCTGAAAGTGCCGCGTCTCGGCGACAAGGCGTTCGAGCAATGCGCTGGATTCCTGCGCATCGCCGACGGTGAAAATCCGCTCGACGCATCGAGCGTGCATCCCGAAGCGTATCCACTAGTGCAACGCATTCTGAAAAATTGCGGGCGCGAAGTGAAGCAGGTGATCGGCGACAGCGCGTTTCTCAAAAGCGTGAACGCGACCGATTACACCGATGAAAAATTCGGCCTGCCGACGGTGCGCGACATCCTCAAGGAACTCGATAAACCGGGCCGCGATCCGCGTCCCGAATTCAAGACCGCAACCTTCGCCGACGGTGTCGAAGATATCCGCGATCTCAAGCCCGGCATGATCCTCGAAGGCGTGGTCAGCAACGTCGCCGCATTCGGCGCGTTCATCGATCTCGGCGTGCATCAGGATGGCCTCGTGCATGTCTCGGCGCTGTCGAATAAATTCGTCAAGGATCCGCGTGAAGTGGTCAAGGCCGGCGACGTGGTCAAGGTCAAGGTGCTCGAAGTCGATCTGCCGCGCAAACGCATCGCCTTGAGCATGCGCATGGACGATCCGATTCCCGAAGCGCGCGCGCCGGGTGTTACTGCCAGCCCGCGGCGTGAGGAGCGCGGAGGACGTTCGGCGCCGCGTGATATTTCCAGCTCGCGCGCGCCGCAGAAACCTGCCGCCGCGCCGGGCAGCAATGCGTTCGCCGATGCGTTCGCCAAAGCCAAGCGTAACTAATGCAAGCGCAACTAATGAAGGATGCAAAGTGATCAATAACGATGTGTTGCGCAGCGTGCGCTACATGCTGGATTTCAGCGATGCGAAGATCGTCGAGATCATCCAGCTCGCGCAGCCGGAAAGTACGATCGAGAAAGCCGATGTCACGGCATTTCTGCAGCGCGAAGACCTCGAAGGTTATCGCGATTGCAATGACAAGACGCTAGCGAATTTTCTCGATGGCCTGGTGTTTTTCAAGCGCGGCAAAGACGAAAGTCTGCCGGCGCGCCCGGCCGAGGCGCGTATGAGCAACAACGTCGTGCTGAAAAAATTACGCGTCGCGTTCGAGCTGAAAGATGCTGACATGCACGCGATTTTGTTGGCAGCTGGGTTTCCCGTTTCCAAGCCGGAACTGAATGCCTTGTTCCGCCAGGTCGGGCATCGCAACTATCGCGATTGCGGCGATCAGCTGCTACGAAATTTTCTTAAGGGTTTGACCTTGCGCGTGCGCGGCTGAACAATTCAGGGACTCAGAAAAAAGCACCGTCATTCCAGCCTTCGCTGAAGCGTTTTTCAACAGCGAAGCTGGTCAATGACGGGTTCTTTATTTCTTCGCGAGGCTTTCGTGCCTCGATAGCCGACTGGCGCAGCGCTCAACGGATCAGAAGTTTCAGCAGAAAATCTGCCGCCTTCGCATACGGCGGACGCAGTAGCGAGAGCGTGCTGAAACGCGCCTGATACAACACCGGTTTCTGCTTGCTGAAAGTCAGGAAACTGTCACGGCCGTGATAGTGGCCCATGCCGGACGGGCCGACGCCGCCGAACGGCAGCTTGCTCTGTGCGATCTGGAACACGGTGTCGTTGACCGCCACGCCGCCAGCGACGGTACGATTGAGCACGCTCTCGGTGCGCTGCTTGTCGTGATCGAAGTGATATAGCGCGAGCGGGCGTGGCCGATCGTTGATGTAATCGACCGCGGCATCGACCGAATCCGTCGCGATCAACGGCAGGATCGGGCCGAACAATTCGTCGTGCATGAGCTTGAGATTTTCGCCCGCATTCAATACCAGCGTCGGCGGCAGGATGCGCCGCGCCGCATCGCCTGTGCCGAACTGGATCACGTCGGCGCCGGCTGCGCGCGCTTCATCGAGATACCCGACGAGGCGTTGATATTGCCGATCGTTGACGATGCTGGTGTAGTCGGGGCTGGTGCCGAGGTCGGGATAACGCGCCGCAATCGTCACGCGCATCGCCTCGACGAAATCCGGAATCATCGCGCGTGACAGCAGCACATAATCCGGCGCGATGCAGGTCTGTCCGGCGTTGAGAAACTTGCCGCTGGCGATGCGTTCCACCGCGGTTTTCACCGGATAATCCGGCGCGATGATCGCGGGCGATTTGCCGCCGAGTTCGAGCGTGATCGGGGTCAGGTTCGGCGCCGCCGCGGCCATCACCATGCGCCCGACCTGGGTCGAGCCGGTGAAGAACAAATGATCGAGCGGTAACGCCGAAAAATCGGCAGCGACATCGGCACCGCCGAGGATGGTCGCAACGCGATCCGCGGGAAAAACTTCGCTGAGTAAAACCTGTAAAAGTTCGGCCGTGCGCGGTGTATGTTCGGACGGTTTCAGCATGACGTGATTGCCTGCCGCGATCGCCGCGGCGAGCGGCATCAGCGCGAGATTCACCGGATAATTCCACGGCGAAATAATGCCGACCACACCGAGCGGCTGATAACGAATCTCGGTGGTCGCCGGCCAGAAATTCATATCCGCCATCGCACGTTTTGGCCGCATCCAGCCGCGCAGGTGCGAGCGCAGATGACTTATCTCGTTGAGCACGGTCATGCCATCGCTGAGCAAGGATTCGTGGCGCGAACGCTGGCCGAAATCCGCACTCATCGCCGTGGCAAATTCTTCGAGCCGCGCCTTGAATGCGCTGCGCAAGCGCGCGAGATCGTCCATGCGTTGTGCGTAGTCCGGCACCTGCCGTCGCTGCGCCTCGCGCAAGCGTTTTAATACGCTGGAAAGATCCGGGGTGATGGTCGCGGCAGTTTGCAATTGTGCGTTCATGGTTATCTCGCGGCGGGTGCGTGGTCGGATGCTAACATTCCGGCTTTCCCCGTGTGGTGATTCCGATGAATTTACGTGCGTATCGCGGCCAGTTGCCGCGCCTTGGCAAGAACGTCTATATCGATAGCAGCGCGGTGCTGGTCGGCGATATCGAGCTCGATGATGATGTTTCGATCTGGCCGTGTGTGGCCGCGCGCGGCGACGTCAATTTTATCCGCATCGGCGCGCGCAGCAATATCCAGGACGGCTGCGTGCTGCATGTCACGCACGATGGCCCGTTCACGCCGGGCGGGAAACCGTTGTTGATCGGTGCCGATGTCACCGTCGGCCACGGCGCGATCCTGCACGGTTGCACGATCGAGGATGCGTGCCTGATCGGTATGGGCGCGCGCGTGCTCGACGGCGCGGTGGTGAAGAAAAATGCGTTTATCGGCGCAGGCGCGGTGGTGTCGCCCGGCAAGATCATCGGGGAGGGCGAGTTGTGGCTCGGCAATCCGGCGCGTTTCGCCAGAAAATTGACAGAACGCGAACTTGAACAGTTGCATTATTCGGCAGCACATTACGTGCGACTGAAAGACGAATATCTGGCGGCAGGCTGACTGTCGCACATTCGTCTTTATCGAAATGACGCGGCCGGCATGATATGACTGTTCTGCCCGGCGTCGGTTTCGCAACATCACTCTGGAGCGTTTGTTTATGCATTACCGCACCCTCGGAAAATCCGGCTTGAAAGTTTCCGAACTCGGCCTTGGTTGCATGGGCATGAGCGAGTTCTACGGCGCGCGCGATGACGAGGAATCCGTTGCCACGATCCACCATGCGCTCGATCAAGGCATCAATTTTTTCGACACCGCTGACATGTACGGCCCCTACATCAACGAAGAATTGCTAGGCTTCGCATTGGCGGCACGACGCAGCGAAGTGGTGATCGCGACCAAATTCGGTTTCGAGCGCGATCCCAACGATCCGTCGAAACGCGCGATCAACGGCAGCCCGGAATACGTGCAGTCGAGTTGCGAAGGCAGCCTCAAGCGGCTCGGTGTCGAGGTCATCGATCTGTATTACCTGCACCGCGTTGCGACCGATACACCGATCGAGGAAACCGTCGGCGCAATGGCAAAACTGGTTGAGCAGGGGAAGGTGCGCTATCTCGGTTTATCCGAAACCTCGGCTGCAACGTTACGTCGCGCCAATGCGGTGCATCCGATCTCCGCGTTGCAGAGTGAATACTCGCTGTGGTCGCGTGATATCGAGGCGGAAATCCTGCCGACTTGCCGCGAACTCGGCATAGGGCTCGTGCCGTACAGCCCGCTCGGACGCGGATTTCTCACCGGCCAGATCAAGCGTGTCGAAGATTTTGCCGCAGACGATTACCGTCGCCAGAACCCGCGTTTCCGAGGCGAGAACTTTGCCAAGAATGTCGCGCTGGCAGAAAAAGTCAGCGCCCTCGCCAAAGCCAAAGGCTGCCAACCCGCGCAACTCGCACTCGCCTGGGTGCTGGCTCAGGGCGAACACATCGTGCCGATTCCTGGCACCAAACGGCGCCGTTATCTCGACGAAAATCTCGGCGCGCTGGACGTGCAGCTGAGTACCGAAGAACTCAAGCAGATCGAAGCAATCCTGCCGATCGGCGTGGCCGCGGGCGAGCGTTATCCGGAGTCGATGATGGGCGCGGTGAATCGATAGAACGGGCCATGGATCGGTTACTAGACATCGGTTTTGAACCCGCAGGTCATTGGTTGCTGGAAAATGACGCGCTGAAATTCGAGCTGACTCGCCATTCAACACAGAAAAATATTCTTTACGCTTTCGTCTGCGATGGTCAGGTCAAGTATGTTGGCAAGACCATTCGCACACTTGCCATGAGAATGTACGGATACAAGAATCCGGGTATTACCCAAACTACGAATATCAAAAACAATCGACGAATACGAGAATCGCTACTCATTGGTGTAGCGATCGATATTTTCGCGCTGCCGGATAATGGGCTTATGCACTATGGTCAATTTCACTTGAATCTTGCAGCTGCGCTGGAGGATGACCTAATCAAGAAAATCAATCCTGAGTGGAATGGCGGCAAGACAGAAAAGACTCCCGTGATGGCTCCGGCGACTATCGATCACGAGCCGAATTCGGTGCAGCCTATTAGCGCAACATTTACCTTCACTCTGCAATCCACGTATTACGAGTCCGGCTTCTTCAACGTAGGCGTTGCAGCTCAGGGAAATTTTGGTGCCGATGGTGAAAAAATCGAACTATTTCTGGGGGATGATCCGAAACCGGTATTAGGTACGATCAATCGAAGAGCAAATGCAAACGGCACACCACGCATCATGGGCGGAACAAATCTTCGTGACTGGTTCAGGGCAAATGCACAGCTTTTGGGAATCATCGTTGTGGAGGTTTTTTCTCCAACATCCATCCGCCTGAAGCTGTAGATAGCGAACTAGCCAACGCATTTTCGATCAGCCAGCGGTTGGTAACGTCAAACTTTCCATCACAGCAATGTTCCGCATCGCCTGCTGGGATGACTCTCCACACATCGCAAACTCCGGACTCAGTCGACTGCAAACTTTCGGCCGCTCTGGTCGACCGAAAATCAAACAACGATTATCCGCGCTGAGTTGCACGCAGCGCACGCCGGCGGGTTTGCCGTGCGGCATACCCGGGATGGCCGAGCTGATCGACGGCGCGATGCAGCACGCGCCACAGCCGATACGACAGGCGAGGGTTTCGCTGGACATCAATCGGCGGCGTCGCTGAGAAAACTCGCGCGCAATTGCGCATACACCGCTTCGGTTTCGGGACGCACGCCGTGCCAGAACTCGAACGATTCCGCTGCCTGTTCGACCAGCATGCCGAGGCCGTCCAGCGCCTGCGCCGCGTTCGCTGCACGCGCCCACGCGATGAAGCTGCGCGCAGCGTTGCCGTACGACAAGTCGTAGCACGTCGCGCGTGCGCCGATCAGCGAAAACGGCAATGAAAATGCGCCATCGCCATGACCGGCGGAGGTGGCGTTGATGATCAGATCGAAGCTGCCTTGTTGCGCGAGATCGTCCCAATAACGGGTGTGTACTCGTGCGGGATCGCCGACGCTATCGGCCAGGCGATCCGCCGTTTCCGCCGTGCGATTGCAGATCACCAGTTCGCGCAAACCGGAATCCAGCAACGGCCACAACACGCCGCGCGCCGCACCGCCGGCACCGAGCAATAACGTGCGGCGGTCGCGCAAATCGAGCGAGTGACGTTCGGTCAGATCGCGGATCAAACCGGCACCGTCGGTGTTGTGTCCGCTCCAGCCGCCGGCGCTGCGGCGCAAGGTGTTTACCGTGCCGGCGCGTTGTGCAGCGGCGCTGAGTTCGGTGCAATAACCATAGGCCTGCAGCTTCAGCGGCAAGGTGACATTTGCACCCGCGCCGCCATCGCGATGGAACGATGCAAGCTGATCTTTGAAGTGCTCCGGCGCGGCATCAATCGCGCGATATTCCAGATCGATATCGTTGGCGCGCGCGTACGCGGCGTGGATACGCGGCGACAGCGAATGCGCGATCGGATGGCCGAAAACGGCAAAGTGTGAAGTCATGTCGATGTCCTTGGTGGAGGTGCGCAACGATGCGGTGAGATCGCGATTATTTCGTTTCGCGCAGCCAGCGCGCCGCGTCGATCGCGAAGTACGTGAGTACCGCGTCGGCACCGGCGCGCTTGATGCTCGTGAGCGCTTCGAGCACACACGCGCGTTCGTCGATCCAGCCGTTCTGGCCGGCGGCCTTGAGCATCGCGTATTCGCCGCTGACCTGATAAACGAACGTCGGCGCGCCGAATTTATCCTTCACGCGGCGCACGATATCCAGATACGGCAGGCCGGGTTTGACCATCACCATGTCGGCACCTTCGGCAAGGTCGAGCTCGACTTCGCGCAACGCTTCGTTGCTATTGGCCGGATCCATTTGATACGTGTATTTGTTGCCCTTGCCGAGATTCGCCGCCGAACCAACCGCGTCGCGAAACGGGCCATAAAACGCCGACGCGTATTTCGCCGAATACGCGAGGATGCGCGTGTGGATCAAACCCTTTGTTTCGAGCGCAGCGCGGATCGCGCCGATGCGGCCGTCCATCATGTCCGATGGTGCGACGATATCGGCACCGGCCTCGGCGTGCGATACCGCCTGCTTTACCAGCGCCGCGACGGTTTCGTCGTTGAGCACATAACCGCTCTCGTCGATCAGGCCATCCTGACCATGTGTAGTGAACGGATCGAGCGCGATATCGGTGATCACGCCGAGCTCTGGCAGCGCGGCTTTGAGCGCACGCACCGCACGCTGCGCGAGGCCGTCGGCATTCCACGCTTCACGCGCATCTAGACTTTTTGCTTCGGGCGGCGTCACCGGAAACAACGCCAGCGCCGGAATACCCAGCGCATGAGCCTCATGCGCAACTTTGAGCAATTCATCAATGCTCAAGCGTGAAACACCCGGCATCGAGGCGATCGGTTCGCGAATATTTTCACCTTCGCGCACGAACACTGGCAGGATCAGATCGGCGGCGGTCAGTACGTTTTCGCGCATCAATGCGCGCGAAAACGCATCGCGCCGCATGCGTCGCAGTCGGGTTTGCGGATAGCTCATTTCAACCTCGGATTCATAACTCAGACGCCAATTTTGCGCCTTTGCGCCGATTTCATACAGCGGCAGGATGTCGCGGCTTTGCGATCCTCAATTTGCGTGCGGCGCGAGTGACTGAACGCTGCTCCGTGCGTTTACAATTTGTGCGAACACCTCGTCACGATTGCACGGAGTTTTCGCGATGCCCGAAATTTCGATTTCCAAATTAAACGCGTCGCAGGAAATCTGCCTGGCGCTGAGCGAGCTGCTGGTCGAGGTGGTGGCAAATGGCGGTTCAGTGAGTTTCATGCATCCGCTGCCGCGGCCCGTCGCGATAAAGTTCTGGGAGACTTCGCTGGCCGCCGCCGCGCGCGGCGAACGTATGGTTCTCGGTGCGTGGGATGGCACGACTCTGATCGGCACCGTCACGCTGCTGCTGGATTGTCCGCCGAACCAGCCGCACCGCGCCGAGATTGCCAAGCTGATGATACGCATCGACTATCGTCAGCGCGGTGCTGCAGCGGCGCTGATGCGCGCCGCCGAAACCATCGCCGTGCAACACCAGCGCACGCTGTTGGTGCTCGATACTGCGGTCGAAGAAGGGGCATCGGCGTTGTATGTGCGACTGGGTTTTACCCACGCCGGGACGATCCCGGACTACGCGTTGAAGCCGCATGGCGGACTGACCGGTACGATGATCTACTGGAAGCGCATCGGCGAAAATTTGTCATCGCAATGACTTTCGCGCGAACTATCTCGATGACGTTGTATTGATGCTGCTACATTGCATTTGCATCGCTGTGGGCGATCAATAACTAGTCTAGGTCTCCTGAGCAATTACCCGAATCACAATGGAACTACGTTTAAGGCTCTGCTAGCGCCTTCAGTGCCCGATTTAGCAGACTGTCTATTTTAGCTTCCCGCGCTTCGTGCGTACGCGTATCGTCGTACGATAGAATGTGTATCAAGTTTGCCAAAGTTTGGGATGAGAAGAATTGTGAAACTCGGTGCTGCTTTACCTACCCTCCTGCTGATTATCTCCGCCGGCATTTCGGCCGCGCCCGTGCCCCAGATCACTGCCAAATACAGTGAATCGCAATTGGAGTTCCTCGTGCCGCCAACGCACTTCGAAAGCCTTTGCGGCGGCGCGATGTTCGGCATCGAACGAAGATACTACAGCGCCAACGGAGACGCTTGGGTGTGTGTATCTCCCAACGCGACCAGCGGCAAGATGGACATTGTGAACTGGGGTTATTTCGGCACCTTTCTTGACCGCGTCGTGCGCAACCCCACCGCGACCGACCGCAACTTCATCCTGGCGAACGATAACAACTTGATCGCGCTTGATCCGGTCACGCTGCAGCAGATCAGCATCGGCACGTTCAATCCGCCAGTGAACACCGTCAACAGTGGCACCGTCTTCGAGTTGTTGCCCGAACACGTAAATGAAATCCTGATCAACACAGCGGACGGCTGGGAGATTCGTACATTCCCCGGCGGCAATTTGTTGTTCTCGCACATGTTCGGCGAGCGCCGTGTGGGGCATTTTCTATCGTCGCAATCGACGCAACTCGTGGATGTCGGCAATGATCAATTCGATCTGTACGACGCTCACAACGGTCAATTCGTCAGGACTGTTCAGTCGCCGCAGACGCGTGGAATCTTCGGAATCTACGATTGGGCTGGCGATGGGCTCGACAACATCTACTTCAGCAACATATCCGTCCAATTGTCATCAATGAACCTGTCCACGACGAGCACCGTCAGGGCTGGCAGCACGGCGGATTTCCTGCTCTACAGCGCCACGCCGGTTAAGTGGTCCGGCAGCAAACCCGCGCTTGCGGGCGTCTGGTACGACGCCGTGCGTGTCTTCAATCCCGTCAGCGGCGCGCTCCTCTACACCGAGACGCTGCCAGTCAACGCCATCCAGCAATCCATATCGTCGTTTTGGGCGACCGACTACAACGCAGACGGCAAGCAAGACCTTTTGTGGACCGCCGGTAACAACCTCCACTTCCTACCCAATGGTGGCCCGTCGCGCTACCTGCAGACTGCTACAGGCGGATATCAAGTGGCAGGTATGACCGGCCCTGGGTTCGACGTACTGGTCACAGGCGACACCTACTTTGACGGCGAGAAAAACGAGTCGTATCTTGACATCGTGTTGCGTGAACCGGAGACATTACACGAAATCTTGCGGCGTACCGATCCCGCGCCGGTGGATAGCCGCGTATTTGTCGGCCAGTACGCCGCCACCACAGACTCAGTGTTGATCACCGCGGACGAGGGCCGAATCGCCGCGGAGCGATTGACCGATGGCAAACCCTTGTGGGAGATCGACAATGATAAATTCAGTTCGGGCAATGCGTGGGATTCTTTCGCTGTTCCTCCCTCCACCTGTACTGGCGTCGCTTGCAAACGAATGCTGATTGCATCCATCGCGTTCGACAGTAACACCCATGGTTCCTTCCTGCAGGTGATCGACACCAGGGATGGCACAACGCTATGGAGCAGCACCCCCGATATTTACCTCGATTATGGTTCGCGACAGATCGCTTTCGCCGATATGAACGGCGACGGCGTGCCTGACATCGTGCGTATGCACCCGTATCAGGAGAATATGCAGATGGCCGGCGTGCTGCAGATGATTGACGGCGCGACGTTCCAGGTATTGTGGAGCGCAACTTATGCGCCGAACAATATTGATCCCGTGGCCATTGCCGTGGCCACGATTGGTCGACCGAACGTGGCGGTGTGGACTGGATCGACGCTGACGCTGCTCGACGCGGCTGACGGTCATATCATCGCTTCGGCACCGACAGTTGCGCAGGTCGACTATTACCGCAGCAGTCTGCACTTCGTGGCTTTGAGTCCTGATGAAGGTGTGTGGATGATCGCGTCCGGCGCTACGGACGTGGAGTGGTTGCCGGCTGACTTGAGTCGGCCTGTGCAAACGCTGGCCGTGCCAGCCGTCGAAACGATCGCAGGAGGAGTTGATGGCGTAGTGTTCGGCGCAGGCCCCGAGGGCGTCTTCCGCATGGTGATTCCGACCGATCATCTTTTCACCGACGGGTTCGAGCCTTGATTCCTGACTTGGCGAACACATGCGAATCGGTTTGCAGAACACGGTAGTTCACTTTCCGACCAATGCACTGCCTTGTGGCATGATTCCAGCGCATGCCATCAGTGACAAAACCTGCCGTCAGCACAACCGAAGCGCCGCTTGATTCGCGGCCTGCGCATCGTCGTGCGGTGTGGCTATGGTCCAGCGTACTCGCCGCAATCGCGGCGCTGTGCGTATTGCTGCCGATGCTGATAACCATCGGCCCGGAAGATACCGATTGGCTGCATCTGTCGCTCGCGCCGAGCCTGAGCAATGGTCACTGGCTCGGCACCGATGCGATCGGGCGCGATGTGCTCGTGCGGGCGTGTTACGGCGGGCGTCTGTCGCTGCTGATCGGCCTCGCCGCGAGTCTGATTGCGCTGATTGTCGGCACCGCTTACGGCGTGCTCGCCGGTTATTGCGGCGGTTTGATCGAGAGCGCGATGATGCGGCTGCTCGATGTTTTTTCGGCGCTGCCATTCCTGTTGCTGGTGGTATTGTTGCTGACTCTGTTCGAGCGCTCGTTGCCGCTGTTGTTGGCGGTGATCGGCGGTTATGTGTGGATGGATTTTGCGCGCGTGATTCGTGCCGAGACGGCGCGATTGCGTATTGCGCCGTTCGTACTCGCGGCGCAGGCGCTCGGCGCATCGCATCAGCGCATCATGCTGCGGCATATCGTGCCGAACCTGCTCGGCCTCGCGCTGGTGTATCTGAGTCTGCTCGTGCCGAACGCGATCCTGGTCGAATCCTTCCTGAGTTTTCTCGGGCTGTCGGTGGACGAGCCGAGCGTGAGCTGGGGTGCGATGTTGTTTGACGGCACGCTGGAAATGGATAGCGCGCCGTGGACTTTGCTGGTGCCGGCGATTTTGCTGAGCCTGACCTTGATCGCGAGCCAGTCGCTCGGTGAAGCGTGGCGAGTGCGGCTCGATCCACGCGCGAGTCGCGCATGAGCGGTGTTAATAAACCGGCGCATTTGCGCGATACGAAAAACCAGTCGCCGCATTCGCCGAAAAACTTGATTGAGGTCGAACAGCTTTCGATTTTTCTGCGCGGGCACCGCGCGCCGCTAGTAAACGAACTGAACTTGCACATTGCCGCTGGCGAATGCCTTGGCTTGGTCGGCGAGTCCGGCTCCGGCAAAAGCCTCAGCGCGAGCGCAATGCTCGGATTGTTGCCGCCCGGCAGCATCACGACCGGCTCGATACGCTATCGCGGCGGTGAGCTTGTCGGCGCGCGCGAAACCGACTGGCGCGCCATTCGCGGCCGCGAGATCGCCTTGGTTTTCCAGAACGCAGCGGCGAGTCTGCATCCATTGCGCAGCATCGGCGCGCAGCTCGTGGAAGTGTTGCGGCAGCAGCGACCGATCGACGCAAAAAAGACGCGCGCGGCGGCGATCGCCTTGCTGCACGAGACCTGCATCGATCAGCCGGAACAACGCCTCGCTGCATATCCACATCAGCTTTCCGGCGGTCAGCGGCAGCGTGTATTGATCGCGCTGGCGCTGGCCGGCGAGCCGAGTTTGCTGGTCGCCGACGAAGCCACCAGCGCGCTCGATGCGACCGTGCAGCGGCAGATTATTCTGCTGCTGGATAAGCTGCGGCGTGAGCGTGGCTTGGCACTGTTGTTCATCACCCACGATCTAACGCTGGCTGCCGAATTGTGCCAGCGTATCGCAGTGATGCAGCACGGACGAATCGTCGAGCAAGGCGAGACCGCGCAATTATTTTCATCGCCGCAACACGCCTACACGCGTTTGCTGCTGGGCCAGCAGTTGCCGCTGCACACAACGCAGCTCACAACCTCAGCCGATGCGCCGTTACTCGAAATTCGATCACTGAATGCGAGTTATGCGGCGCGCGGTTGGCGGCAAAAAAAGCGCGCGGCCCTGATCGATGTCAGCCTGGAATTGCACCGCGGCGAAACGCTCGCGATTGTCGGAGAATCCGGTTCGGGAAAATCCACGCTCGCGCGCTGTCTGCTGGGTTTGCAACGCGTGCAAAGCGGCACGATTTATTTCGCCGGAAAATCGCTCGCGCTGGATTCGAGTGCCGCGTGGTTGCCGTTGCGGCGGCAACTGCAGATCGTGTTCCAGGATCCGTATGCCTCGCTCGATCCGGGCATGCGTATCCGCGATGTGTTGCTCGAACCGCTGCAGATTCACGCACTCGTCCAAGGCCGCGCCGCCCGCGAATCACGCATACACGAATTGCTCGCGTTGGTCGGGCTTGATGACAATGTATTAACACGTTATCCGCATCAATTATCAGGCGGACAGAATCAGCGTGTCGCGATCGCGCGCGCACTCGCGGTCGATCCGCTTTATCTGATTTGCGACGAAGCCACCAGCGCGCTCGACGCCGCGCATCAATCGCATATTCTGACGTTGCTGCAGACGCTGCAAAAACAGCGCGGGCTCGGCCTGCTGCTGATCACGCATGATCTGCGATTGGTGCGCGCGTGCGCCGACCGGGTTGGTGTTTTGTACCGCGGCAAACTGGTGGAGCTGGGCGATACCGAAACGGTTCTGACCGCTCCGCAGCATCCTCACACTCAAGCTTTGCTCGCGGCGATGCCTGCTGATCCGCGGCAATCGCCCGCATTATCTATGGCAGAAAAATAGGAAAACGTTCGTTCTCGTCACCAATCGCCACGCGCACTGCATCCAAAAAGAGCTAATCGCGCAATTTGCAATGGCCATTTTTGCAATATGCATTGCGCAAAAATCGTGGCTGGTAAAAACCCCATGAAAAACAATAGCCGATAACGAGGCTGGATCAACCCGCCATGAAATATTCGTGGCACATCGATTGCAGCATCGTGCTCGCAGTATTCGATATTTCAGCGGGAGAAAAATATGATTGCAAAAACATTGTTGTTAACCTTGATGATGGCGGCGTTGCCGATGGCGGCGCATGCACTCGACCGAAAAGACGCCGAGCGCGCGATGACGGAAGCAAACGCCGCGGTGGAGTCGGCGCAGCGCGCTGATGCCGCGCAATATGCCGCCACCGACCTCAACACCTCGCACGATATGCTGACGAATGCACAAGCCGCATTCGATCATCATCACTGGAACGACAGCGTGTTCTCGGCGGAGAACGCAAAAGCCGATGCAGACCTCGCCACCGCGCGCAGTCGTCAGCATCGCGCCGAACAATCCACCGCCGAAGTGGAGCAAACCGTGCGCAGCTTGCGTGAGCAACTGGGCATTGCCGCCGGAGGTCAGTCATGATTATTTCCCGGAAACTTATCAGCGCAGCTATCCTGCTGGGTTTGGTCGCGGGTTGCGCCAGCGTTCCACCCGGCCCTGCGCCGGAAGTGGTACGTCTGCAAAATGATTTGCGTCATGCGCACGAGGATCCGCGCATCGGCCCGAACGCGACCGACGAACTTCGCCAAGCCGATAGCGCAGTGAATGTGGTGGTGCTTGATCGCCGCGGCACGGATGCGCAACTGTACGAGCATCATGTGTATATCGCCGATCATCTGATTCGCATCGCCGAGGCGCAGGGATTGGCGCGCTATGCCGAAATCAAGGCGAAGGATCTGGGCGTCGAACGTGACCGCTTGCTGGTCGATGCCAAGTCGCGCGATCTGCGTAACGCTCAAGTCGTCGCGAACACCGCGCTGGCTGCAGCCGATGCAGAACACCGCAACGCTGTCATCGCGCGTAGCGATGCAGAACAATCACGTGCGGAAGTTGATTCGTTGCGCGCCGATCTGCGCGATCTGCAAGCACAGCAGACGCAGCGCGGCATGCTCGTGACCTTGGGCGATTTTCTGTTCGAAACGGATCGCGCCGAACTCAAGCCGGGAGCGGCACGCACGCTTGATGGATTGGTGCGCGCGCTGAGTGACGATCCAGCAGCTACGATTCAGATAGAAGGTCACACGGACTCGACCGGTAATCGCGAGCACAACGTCGATCTTTCATTGCGCCGCGCCGATGCAGTGAAAATGTATCTGAATAGTCACAACATCGATTCGCAGCGCATGACCACGCAGGGGCTTGGCCCGGATTTTCCTGTGGCCTCGAACGATACCGATGCGGGCCGTCAACAGAATCGTCGTGTCGAAGTCATTCTGAAAACGCGCGTGGCACTGCGTTAAAACCTACGGGATTCAGGAAATTGTGCCAGGGACGGCGCACGTTTCATGCCCGAAACGCCCACCTCATTCGCCTTCAACCCAACCGGGTTCGCCGGATAATCTCTGTTCCGGCAATTTCAATTTCATGAGCCAGACAGCCTTGCTGCCAACGTGTCGCTGGCTGCTCCATGTGATCGGCGCGAGGCCCGCATGCTCGGAGCGATAGATGTGCTCCAGTGCATCGAGAAAAGTTCGGCGCGTGACATCACGTCCGAGTTGCGCCAGCACTGAGGTCGCAATCGATAGCGCCGCACTCGCTGCATCACGATTGCCTTGCGGTGTGGGAGGCATGGGTGCGGCGACGATGACACGCTGATCTAGCGCGGCAGGTAGACTATTCAAGGCACAGTTCTGCGCCGCGGCGGAAGTCAGCAATACCAGCGTATCCGTTGCAATATGACTTGTTCCGCTGCAATCCTTTGTGCGCAAAATGCTTCTGGAATTAATGCTGCGAGCGTAGGTTTCGAGTGCCGCGATCTGATCCTGCATGCTCGCGGTCAGAATAAAAATATTGGCAACTGTTGCGGCTTGCGCAGCATACGTCGCGATGGTCGGCATGCCGTCGCGCGTGGCTGCAGCGATGCTGGCACTGCTGTCCGCCGATGTATCGATGGTGAGGAAAGCATCGTCATCGCGCGTGCGACTGATCTCGATTCTGCGGCCATACATCGATGCATCCGCAACGACGAGATCGTCGGCGCCAAGCACGTTGATGCGAATGCGATCGTCGCCGATTCCCGGTTGCGAGACACTGCCGACGACATCGAGATAAGCCAGCAGGTCGCGCGCATCTTGCTGCGTCAGACGAAAATGCGGCATTGCGTTATCTAGCGGATTACCGGCGCTATCCAGTCCCATCGTGATCGCGCGCTTGAGCAAGCTTGGCGTGTATGCCGGTCGCGAACGCGAGCCGAGTGTGAGGCTGCGTGTGAGTGCCACTGGCGTGATATCGGCCGGACGCACGCCACCCTCCGGCTTGCCGTGCGCATCATCGCCGTGGCAATTCGCGCACGGCAGCAACGTAGCTGGAACGACGGTACTCTCATTACCCAGCGTGGCATCGATGCTGTGATTGCTGTCGGTTTGTCCGTGCAGAAAAATTTCGCGACCGCGTTGCTGTTGCTCGGTCAATCCGGCGCCGAGCATGGCGAGCGCAACGAAGCCCATTCGCAGCATCATTGCCTGACTGGCAGTGCGAGATGCTCGCGCAGGATACGCGCGATCGTCGATGGGTCAGCGAGGCCATCGAGCCGTTGCCACGGTCCGCCATGGCGATCGTCGATCACGATCAGTAGCGGTGAATGCGAGGTTGGATCAACCGCGGATGAGCCGAGCGATTTCACGAGTGTGTCGATGTCCGCCTTGCCGCCGGTGACCAGTGTCCAGCCGGGTTTTGCGCCAAATTTCTGGCTCCATTGAGCGAGCCGCGCCGGCGTGTCGTTAAGCGGATCAATGCTGATCGAAAGCAGCGTCACATCACGCGCCTGCGGGCCGAGCAACGCCTGCAATTGCGCGTAACGCAAACCCATCAACGGGCAGACAGTGCCACACTCGGTGAAGATAAAATTCACCGCCACCAATCGGCCTTGCACCAGATCGCTGTAGAAATGCACGGGCCGATCGGCCTGCGTGATCACGTTCACATTGGCAATCGAGGCGGTGATTGTCTTTTCATTGCTCGTGGCGACGCTCACCGGATGGCGATGCTCTTGCGCGTACGCGGAGCAAGCCAGCAAGACACTCAGAACGGGCAAGACAATTTTGAAACGCATGCAGAAACGCCTTGGTTTTTTTTGCGCAAGATCGCAGTTTTCAGGGTGAAGTAAAAGCGTGTGGAAGATTGATTGTGTCGCCGCTCTCGGCCGAGATCATTTCGCGGCCGCCGCTCCACCTTGATCATTGACCACGCCCATGATGAGGCTGTTGATTTCCGTCGTGGTCGCTAAGCCGTTGATTTTTTTCCACAGCCCGGTGCGGTCGTTGCCGGCCACGATCAAGTCCATGTGCGCATCCGGTTCTGCGGTGTATTGACCGATGCGCTTGAGCGCGGCGGCGATTTGTTCGTTCGATCCGGTGAGGAAATACCAGCCGGGTTTGGCGTTGAGGCGTTGCGCATATTCCTTCAGCGCGTGCTGGCTGTCGTGCGCCGGATCGACCGTGATCGAGATGAGGCGCACATCGCGCCCCATCTTCGCGCCGAGCTGGCTTTGCAAGGATTTCAGCGTGCTCATGACGACCGGACAACTTGCCGTGCAGCTCGTAAAAAACGTGTGGATTACCGCGACATGATCGGCGATCACGTCGCGATAAAGATCAACACTGTGCCCGTCCTGGTCGACTAGATCGATGCCGTCGAAATATTTCGCGGCACCGCTCGGTGCGGCGGCGAACACCACCGCCATTGCGCCGAAGAACAGGATCACCGCCAGCAATTTGCGCACTTTTCTCACTCCGTCAGCTCCACGGCGCCGCTCGCCGGATTCAGCCAATATTGATCGGGCACGCCGCCGTACGCAATCTGTTGCTGATTCTTCTGGAACAACTGCATGGTCGGGAAAATCAGGCGGAAACCCGGCTCGAAAATCTGCCCTTGCGGATGCTGCGAAATCTGCGCCTGATACACCGCGATGCGGCGTTGCGTGAGTAGTCGCACATAACCGTTCACCGCGGGCTGCTGCGCGGCGTTGCTCTGGATTTTCGCGATGAGTTGTTTTGCCTTGGCGCGATGATAAGCCGGTGTGCGCGCCGCATCGCCGAGGTTGGCAAGCAGCTCTTTTGCCGCTGCCGAATTCGTGCTCGCGAGGTTTTGCTGGAACTTGTTTTTCCAGTCCGCCGTGGCCGGGCCGGTCGGCAGTTTCTGCAACAATCCGCAACGTCCCGGCGAAAACATCGGGCGCGTCATGTCGGTGGCGATCACATCGAACACGAACTTCTGATCGATCACGCCGGCAGCGACGAGTTTGTCGACGACCAGCATGTCGCTATGCGATTTCACCGGCGTCTCGAAGGCGTGGTCAGCATCGATCTGATTGATCGGCTGCACCGAGTTGGCAAAACCGCCGCTCTGGTAATCGATGAACTGCGATTGGAACAATGTCAGCGAACCGGTATACAGATCCTTGGCGATGCTTACCGTTTGCTGGTCCGGCACGAGGCGCTGATCGACGAACGCGCCGACCGGCGCTTGGATATTCGCATCCGGTCCTTCGAACGGCTGTGGATCGGATTCGAGATTGACTTCCTGCTCGCAGAACAACGGCCGCAACTGTTCCTGCAACGACAACGCCGAGCGGGTTTTCCAGAACGGCGCGCTCGCCAGCAGTTTTTCGTCGCCGGCCTTGATCCACTTTTCCAGCTCGTTGGCACTGACCAGATTGGCGAGGATGGTGTTGAACTCGGGCGCGATGCGCAACGCACCGAAATCCAGCGGACGTTCGACCGTCCACCACGAATCGTGCGGCGCTTTCAGCTCCTTCATGATCGGCCCGCCGTTCATGTGGCAGCCCGAGCAACGCAGTCGCGGCATGGTCGCCTTGCCGCCATCGAGTGGGCCCATGAAGATCGGCTGCGAGGCATCGTAGCCACGATCCAGATTGGCAATGTCGGCGAGGATATCCACCGAGTCGCCGCGATAAAACCATTCACCGCCCTGACCGGTGCCGCGGATTTCGTAGAAGTTGAAGACCTGTTTTTTCGGATCCCACACCAGCGTTTCGAGCAGCAGATTATCCGGTGTCGCGGCCTGTTGCGGCGCCATGACGCTGGTCAGTGCGACGTTGTCGATCGAGGCGGCGGTGAAGTGGCCGAAAAACCAGTCGCCGGGCGCGAGAGTTTGCCCGGCATACGCGCCCTGCACCGATTCGAAGAAACTGAAACTGCCTTGCGGCAACGGATTGTGGAAACCGCGATTCGCCACCATCGCCGGATGCAAGGTCATCTTGCTGGCGAGCACGAGGTCGCGAAATACCAGCGCGTTTTCCGGACAACGCGGTTGCGCTGACAGCAGCTTGAACAAGGCATCGTCGTTGCTGCCCGGGGCCAGCGGATTGCCGGTGTTGTTGTTCTGGATCAGACAGTGCGCGATGCCGGGCGCGTGCAGCGCCAGTGGATGCGGACTCGCATCGGTGGCGTGACGCGACGAGACCTGGATCGCCTTGTTGGTATCGGCGTGCGCCAGCGCGCAAACGCCGAGCGCGAGGGTGAGACTTGCAATCAATCGGTACATGGTTCGACTCCCAAAGTTGGTATTCACGCTGGCGGAAACAGCACGAGCAGGTCTTCGATATCCAGCGTGTTGACCGGAAACGACCAGCTCAAATCGGGTGTGCTGCAGCGATGCGAGAGCGCGCCGGTTTTCGGATCCACCACGATCTGCGCGGCGAAATCGAGCGGCTTGTTTTCCTTGAACGGCAACGTCGAGAACTGCACTTGCCACGGGCAGCGACCGCCGAGTACAAAGCCGTGCGATACCTCGCAATCGAGCACCGCGAGAATCTGCTTGCGTGTGTATTTTTCCTGCTTGATCAGATCGGCCAGCGAGTTCGCCATCGGCAGATCGAAATCGCGATTGCGTGCGTAGATGAAATGGTCGCCGCTCACAGAGAGGATTTCATGCACACGCTGGCGACCGTCGCCGAGCTTGCGCATCACTTTCACGCCGAGGAAATCGCTGCCGGATTGTTCGAGCCGCCACCAGTGTTCGAGATACACCGCCTGCACGCCGTGTTCGAGCACGTTGCGTCCGCCGAGAATCTCGAAACGGCCGATGTCGATCGTGCCATCCGGCGGCTGGTAACCGATCTCGTGATGCCAAGTGATGATGTAGCCATCGACTGTGGTGTAGCCACTGAATCCTTCCTGCGCATACAGCGTTTTCAACTGCGCATCGGTCAGATCGGCCAGCGATTTTGCATCGGGAAACGCAGGCCGATCCTTCGGAATGCGGCAGTCACCGAACAGTGTCGGCGTCTGAATATTGCGCACGTTGACCGTGTCTTTCGGTGGCCCCTGATTGTTGTTGATGACCCAGAGGCGCTGCCACGACGCGGCGAGCCAGCTTGGAACGGGTTGCTGATCCATGTTCTTGATCCTCGATTCTCAGTGGCCGGCGTGCGGCGATTTCGGCTGCGTGGCGTTGCCGAGCAGGAACGAATAATCGGACGCAAACGGATTTGCCTTGGTCGCATCGGTGCCCGCCGTGGCCGGATCGAAAATCTTCAGCGTGGTCGCTTTTTTCACCGTCGCAATCGGCGCCGACGCGTGGCAATCCAGACACGTGAGACTTTGCACATAGGTTTCCATCGTGGCATTCGCGACCGGTTCCTGACTTGGGCCGGGCGACAGTTGTGCGGCGATCAGCGGTGTATGCGAGCCCGGCGGAATCGGTGTGTTCTGGTTCGACCACAACGTGTTGACGAGCTGGTAGTTGAGGAACACCGAATTCGGATTCTGCTTCGCGATCACCTGCGACCAGACGTATTGATTCAGCCCGGCCACATCGTTGTTGGCACGCGATGCGATCGGCGTCTGCCGCACGGCCTGGATCGGCGCGTTATACGGATTCTTGCCGCCGTTCACCTTGGCCGGATTGGCATTCGCCACGCACCTGTAATAGTCGGTGCTCGGATTGCAGTTGACGTTGTAATACGTGTACGGCGGCGTCAACGTGCGACTCGCAACCTGGTTCACATCGGGCACGTTCTGCTTGTGCTCGAACGTCGCCCAGATGAACTGCTGGCCGAGCGCGGTCTTGTGGATGATGTGCAAACCGGTCAGCCCGACCACGACGGTTTTCGACGCCTGCCCCGGGTACGTCACGATCGCCTTGGAAATCTTGAAGCGTGGCCAGTCGGCGGGATTCGGCAGCTCAAGCCACGCCGCTTTGGTTTCGATCGAACCGGTGTTGCCGAACGACGGTTTCGTCGGTGTGCCGTCAGGCAGGTTGATGCCCATCTTCAGTACGAAGGTTTGTTGCACGTTGGCGTTGTACAGGCCGTAGTTGACGATGTAGTTGTACTCGTCCTCGTTCATGCGGCGCTCGTACAGCGTGAGGATTTTGCTCTGCGCCGTGAGCCACGGGCTGCCTTGCGAGGCTTGGCCGATCGCGCTCAGATCAAGCACCGGTTTGGCGCCGACTTCCGAGCGCAGACCGCCGAGCATCTTGATACTGGCCGCCGCGCCGTTCGCGTAGTTCCACGGCCCCGGATTTTTTGCATCGGCAAGAAATACTTCGTCGGATTCCTTGTAGGTTTCCCAGACCGTCGCACGCTGATCGTTCGCTGTGCCGAAGCTGCTTGGTGATGCCGCGGTGTTCGGATTACCACGTTCGCTGGTCGAGGCGATCCAGTTCAGCGCGATGAATTCTTGCCACGCAAAACAGTTGGCGTCGGCTTGGCGTGTCAGCGCGAAATCCGCCGGCACCGTATAGCCGTATTTACCGCTGGTTGACGATACGAGAAAAGGCGGCGTGAGGCAGTTGCTCGTGCTGCCGTTTGCAAGTGCATTCGCCGTATCGGGCGCGGCTTGCGTCGGCGCGGTGACGGCTTGCGCAGGCACAGTCGGCGCGGTCGTCTTGGTCGTTTCCTGGTGGTGACAGGCGGCCAGCAACAGAGCGGATGCCAATGCGCACATTGCGATGGAAGTGTGAGTGTGATTCATGGTCTCGTCCTCAAGCCGTGGTCGATGATGCAACTACGAGAAATGCCGGCGCCGGGGTGATGGACGGCGAAAAGGTCTGGCCGAATGGCACGATGACCACTCCACGTACGCCCGCCGGCGCATTCGCTGCGACACTGACGTGCAGGTTCAGCAGTTGCGATGCACTCGGGTAGGTATTGCCGGGCACGGCGTAAGTGACGCTTGGGGTAAAACCGATCACCGTGGTGGTGATGCTGTTATCGGCCTGACCGTTCGGCAGTGTGAATATCACCCTGGGCCACTGCGCTTGCGGGATCGGCGTTGTGCCGCTCGGCGCGGCGTAGGTAAGTGCGAGGGGAACATTCGCCGCACCCGTGCGCAATGTCGGCGGAATGATGCTCGAGTTGCTCGCCAATACCATCGGCACGCCCGCGGGTGTGTTGATCGTGGTGCCGTAATACGCGTTCCACAGATTCTGGAACATGATTTGCAACGGCTGCGCCTGCACTACCGGATTCGGCGCGCCGACGCAGATCTGTTTCGGTGTCGCGGCGACCGGTGGAATCGGTCGGCCAAACAGAGCGACCTCAAGCGTCGCCTGCACCTGCGAACCCCACTTGATCGCCTCGCCCGCGATCATGATGTCGCCGATCGTGAACGATACGCCGGCATCAATCCACGCCTGCGGAATCTGTAACGCCGCATGCAGGATGAAAGAACCCGGGAATGGCGTATTGGTTATCGGATCGATGATTTTTTCGAAACCGCGCACGATCTGCCAGCAGTCCGACGCCTTCGCGCCTTTCGGCAATTTCGGATCGGCCGGCAGCGTGTATTGCGCGAAGCTCGGCATCTGGATGTACAGGCCCGGCGGATCGGCCAGCGAAATATTGAAACCCGCACCAACCGCAAGATTGATGCTCTGGCCGATGTGCGGATCGCTGTTGCGATAATTCTGACCGTACTGGCCGCAGCAGATCAGCGCTTGCGGATCGGTATCGCCCGCCAGGCGCTGCACGGTCGCCCCGGCGCCGAGGCCAAGCTCGGTTTGTAGCGTGTTCGGCGTCGCCGTAAGGTGCATCGCACCGCCGCTGAAGCTGGCTTGCGCGCCGCTGCGCACGGTCGCTGTGCCGCTGTTCCACTTGTTGAGCGGGTTGTACGCGGGCAGGCCGGTTTGCGGATCAATCACCTTCGCGCCGGTTTTCGGATCGAGCAAGGTCAGGTCGGCCATCGTCACCTTGACCCACTGATTTTGCGGCGCGCCCATGTTCAATGCAGCCGTAAAGACGTCCGCACAGGTTTGCGGATCGACGCGCCACAGGGTTTGGAAATATTCCGGATTCTCACAGGTGAAATCGACGCGCGTGATCTTGCCGGCGCTGTTGCGCACGACGCTGAATTCGCAATATTCATCGAGCCAGCCGCGCGGGCCATAGGGACCGTAAGGTTCAATGCCTTGCTGCTTGCTGAAACCGCTCCAGTCTGCTTGCGGGCAGCGCACCGTCGGAATCTGGTATTTGCCGAGCTGGCCGGTGTCGGCGAGCTGGTACAGCATGTCCATGCTCAGGCCGTACGGATTAGCCGGCGACTGGTTCTGGCCGAGGTATTGCACAAGCCGGTTCGGGAACGCGATCCACGCTACATCGACTGCGCCTGAGCCAGCGGGAATCGGCGTGTTGAGTGGATTGTAGTAGCCGGTCTGCTGCGCGGAGTTCAGCGCATTCCACGGATTTCCTGTGATCGCCTGGTTGGTGAAACCGTTGACGTTCTGACTCCACGCCTGCACCAGTTTTGCATATGCGGTCGGGTTGTTCGGAAAGTCGTTGTTGCAGCCCGGCGTGGTGAAGTGCACGAGCTGGAACATTTTTGTCGTCGCGTTGTAGGTGTATTGGGGCTGGACCGGTGTTGCAGCATTGCTCGTCATGATTGCGGCTCCGTTGTTGCGTTTAATTGGTCTGATTGATCGCGGCATCGATCGCCTGATACACCGAGAATTGCGAGTTGTTGCGTGCGAGGCCGAGTGCGTCCGATTCGATCCAGACGTAATAGGTGCCCGCGGTCGGCGGAATGAATTCGAGTTCGTAATTGCCGTTGCTTAGACGTTTGAGATCACCGCGTCGCTGCCACACGCCGGGTGCTTCGAAGGCGAGCGCACGCACGTCGTCGGCGTGGCGCAATTCCTTGTGCGCTACATCGCTCAGCGCAAACTGCAATCGCACCGCCGCGCCGGCCTGCAACTGGTGTGGCGGATCGATGGCGGTTACGCGTGTCACGGGTTTTTCCACCGCCTCTTTTTCGGCAGCAATGGTCAGGCCGAAACACGCGACTACGCGCGGCGCATCGACGAACATCACGACATCGTAGGCGCCGGGGTTTTTCACCGGCATCGCGGTCGCATAACGGCCGCGTTGTTGCTCGCGCAAACCGTGATCGACCACCAGCACCGCGCGCGGCGTAGCGCCGTAAGTGTTGAAGCCGCCGGCCGGCGCAGCCATGCCTTCCTTGTAGTAATAAATCATGTTGTCGGCGGTGTTCACCACCAGCACCGCGGGTTGGTCGGGGGCGCCGACAATGGAGTCGGCGAGACCGCCGTCCCCCAGCGCGTGTTGACCCGCGGGGAAATCCGCAACACCAACCGCACGGCCTTCAACGCCGATTTGATCGAGCGGAATCATCGCCACGGTTTCGCTCGTACGGCGCCGCACATACGCGAGCAGCGAAGTGAAGCTGACCTGCACCGGCGCATTGCTGATGTCCAGACTTTGCACGATGCGATTGCTTGCCGCGTCGAGCACCTGCACCGCATTCTGTTGCGGATTCGGCATCAGCGCGTGCCGACCATCGGGTGCAAAACGCAGCTGCGTGGCGCCGGGTCGGATCGCGACAGTCGCGGCAATCGCATGACTGCGCACATCGATCGCAAAAAGTCTTCCGGCCAACGCATCGGCGGCATAAATCGCCTTGGCAGCACTCGAATACGCGAGCAAATCGGGTACGCCATCGACGACGATATCGGCCAGCACTTTAACCGCGTGAGCATCGAGGATCAGCACATCGTGTGCGCCGGTCGCGAACACCAGATCGCCATCGTTGCTGGTTGCGAGTTCGCGTATTGCGCCGACACGCAGTCGGGTCAATGCATGGGTTTTTACATCGATGACACTGAGCCCTTCATCGTCCGCGATCCACGCGCGATCGGCCTGCAAAACGATGCGGCGCGGATTCGGCCCGGCGGCGATGGTGTCGACGATCTTCCAGCTTCGTGTATCGGCGATCGCCACTTTCGCGCTCGTCGGCATCGTCACGAACAATGCATCGTTTTGCGTTGCAAGCGCCCAGTCTGCGGCGCGGCTCGGCAACGGCAACATCGCGAGCAATTTCGAGCCGCCGAAGCCGAACAGTGGATCGACTACGCTGATCGAATTGTCGTCGTTCAGCGACAAGACGTAATAGCTGTTGAGATCGATATCGGCGCGTCGAAACAGGTCGGCACTGAGATAAGTGGCGACCTGTTGTTTGCAACTTTGCGGCGCGTTGCTACCATTTTTGTCAGACGTATTTTTGTCGTGCGCAACGAGCCATGCCGCTGGGCGCGCGCCGCTGATCGGCGTGCCGCTGGCGGTGTCGGTGAGGGTGAATGCGAATATGGTCGGATCGCCGATGTGCGCAGCCGGCAACGCGCTGAAATCCACCGCGATGCCTTGATCGACTTCGTGCTGCGCAGGCACCGGCGATGCCTGCGCCAACTCGCTGGCACGCGCGCCCGCAACACATACGAGGCATGCGAGCACAGCAAAACGCATGGCGAATGCGCGGCGCATCAGTGACGCGGCAACCGTTTCGGCCGGTTCGGCAAGGTCTTTGTCGGCGTCACCTGCGGCGCGGCTTCGGCTCTTGCTGCGAGCAACGGCACGGCGGTGTTTTTCCATGCCGCAACACCGCCCGCGGGCGAGGTCACATCGAATGCAGTGTTCACGGATGCCTTGCTCGTCAACGTCCACAGACCGTTGACGACCTTGGCCGTACCGCCGCCGCTCAATGTCACCTGCGGCACGAATCCGCCAGCGCGACAGATGACCTTGCCGCCGGCATCCTGCACCGTCACCGGACACGGCGTGGTGAAGCCGCTGATCGTGGTGATGCCCGCGGTATTGCTGAGCGACGAAATTCCAACCGTATCCGGCAGGCGCGCGCCATCGCGCGGCGTCCACGGCGCAACGCGGAACACGCCCCACGCACCGCCCTGGAAAATGTTCGCAGTCCAGCCGCGATACAGATAATCGCCGGGCACGCCATAACGTCCGCCAGATGGCGTGGTACCGGGCGTGTCGTCCAGCACGATGTCGTACGCACTCGCCGCGCCGAAGCCGGTCTTGGTGCTTTCGCTGACCGATTTCGGGTTGTAGCCGATCTTGCGTGACTCATCGGTATAGGGTTCTTCCTGCCAGACATGGCCGGTGAGTTCCCACGTGATCTGATTGTCGCCATCGCCGCCCGGCATCACGAGGCGGAAGCGCGCCGGCATGTGCGCGGGTGCACGGAAGATCGGCGTCTGTGGTTCGGCACCCACAAGCAGGTTTGCTGTGGTTTTGGTTTCGTCGACATCCGACATCGACAACAGCGAAATATTCTGCACGTCGTCCGGCGTGAGTTGGCTCCAGTCTTTCGGCGCATCGATGCCCATCGCGGTATTCAGGCCCTTGCCGAAACGCAGCCACGCCGGTTCTGAGCGATAGTTGAATCCCGCCAGCGGATTGCCGGTCGCCCACCATGAATTGCCGTTGGTCAGCATGTTGGCGTCGTTCTGGTACATCACGACGAATTCGCGGAACACTTTGTCACCGTTCCAGACCGTGGCCGATGCGCTGGATTGCGGATCGGGCAGCCAGTGCGAGCCGAGCGGCTCGACGATGAGCGCGCCGAACAGGCCGCGGTACACCTGCATCAGTGGATCGGATGGCAGCAAGTTGATCGCGCCGAATTCGATCGGTGTCTGCTTGCCGTCGTCGATGCGTCCGGCGTACCACCAGTAGTCGACCTTGCGTTGCGGCGCGGCTGTCTGCACCGGATTGTTGCCGATGTTGGCGCCGTCGCTGCTGCGCGCGTCGTAAGTCACAAGCTGCGCGTGCAGGCCGACATTCGCCGACGAGGCGATCGGTATGTAGTTGTACGGCACTGCGTAGGTGAGGCCGAAACGCGAGGCGGCTTCATAGGTTTTGAAGACCGTTTCGCCGCCCTTGAAATCGTTCACGAGCGTGACGTGGATCCAGTCGCCGGCGTTCGCGCGCAGCACGAGTGGCTCGACGCTGCCGGTCGGTCGGTAGGTCTGGCCTTGCGGCACGGTGACATACACCAGCGCGAGCGGATCTTCGAGCGGATTAGCCGTATCACTCTTGCCGTTCAGCAGGTTCGCGCCGCGCGTGTTGTATTTCAGCACGCCGTTCGGCTGACCAAGGGCTTGCTGCACGGTCATCGCGTGGACTTCGTATTCGCGGATGCACGCCTGGCTACTATTGCAATCCGGACGCATGCCCGGCGGCGGCTTGATCGGCTGTACCGGTGGCGGCGCCGAGGCGTTCAACGGCTTGAGAAAAACCTGCGGATTCGATGGATTGAACGCGCGCAGCAAACCCCACGCGCCATTGGTCAAACCTTCGAACGACGCATCCGGGTTGTACAGATAATCGGTGGATTTTTCGGCACCGATGCGCGGCAGGTTGAACAGCAACTCGTAGTGTTCGGAAAGCAAAATAAACTGCGTATTGCGATAGCCGGAATTTTTCTCGAACGGCTCGGCCAGCCAGCGCATGCCGTGCATGGTGTAATCGTGCATCGAGGTGTGCGCGCCGGCGAGCAGGCGAATTTGGATCTTGTCGCCTTCGTAGGCTTGCAACATCGGCGTATACGGATCGGTCGGGCTCATGCCTTGCGCAATCGGCTGCAGCGGGAACTTGAAACAGCTCATACCGCTGCATTCGGGATCGATCTGCGCGCCGGGTGTCGGCTGGGTCGAGTACGCTGCATCGAAACGCTGGATCGAGCGGAACGCCGACGACAAATCGCCCGCATCCGCTGCTGCGTTCGGATTCGCCGACTCGGGTTTGAACACACGCATCGGCAGCGGTTCACCGCGATAATTCATCGAGATCATGCCCGCGCCGAAATCCGTCACGAGCAATGGCTGCGGTGGCCACGGCGCCTGACCGTACAAATTATTCACGAGCGATTGCGGCGTCTGCGCGAGTGGCTGCGGCGGGCAATTGAGGCAATTCAATACATGCGCCGGATCGGCCCAGCCGTAATATTTCTGCGTCGGCGAAAGCGCTACGCAATCGAAGTACGGCGGCGCCTGTGTGACCACATGGCCGTTCGGTTCGGTGTAGCTGTAGCAATCGTGCCGATCACGGCTGGCCTGCGTGTAGGCGTGCTGGGTATCGCCCCACTCGAGCGCGAATTCGCGATAGTTGTCGGCCTGACGTTGCGGCGATTTAAAAACGATATTCGCGGCATAGCTGGTTGGGCCACCGTCGTAGCGCACGCCGAACTGGATTTTGCCATCGAGTGAAGTCCACGTCGTGTCGGTCGGTTCGATCAGCAGGCCGCCATACAAGCCGACCATCTGGTGCGTGGACGGCCCGAAATGATCGTGCGTGAACACGGTCATGTAGGTGCGATCCTTGTCGGTCACCGGTGCCGGCTGGTTCATGAGCGGATCGAGCCACCAACGCTGCACGGTAGCCTGCGCGCCAATCCATGCGAGGCTTCCGGGCGACGGGCCGTTGCCGAGTTCCTTGATCGATTTCGCCGTGAGCTTGCGCTGTTGCTTGTGCGTCGCATCCCACAAACCACCGGTCTGGTTGATGCTGTGGATGCGCTCGCGCACTTCTTCCGGACTGAACGTGCCGTCTTCGTAATTGAAGCCGTTGGCCGCGCCATCGGAGGCGAGCACATCGAACTTCACGAGATGGATATGCTGGCCGAGAATATCGGTCGGCGTGCGCACTTCGAAGTCGTCCAGTTCGTAATACGCCGGGATCAGATTGGTGTGCCAATACTCGATCACATCGTTGTTGGCGGCGCGGAAAAACAGCGGCTCGGGCGGCTTGCGGCCTTCGACGTAATCCTTCACGTCACCCCACAACGAAAGAATGCGCTGCTGCGGGAAATGCCAGCCGGCCTTGTTGAACGCAACATCGAGTTGCAGATTCACGCCTCGGTAATTGCGCAGCGGATTGCCTACAGCCTTGCCATCAACCACGGCCGGATCGGCGAATGGCGCGCCGGGCTGCGGGCCGCGCGGCAGACCGTTCACCTTGAACGGTTGCGGCGCACCTTCCGGCGTGAAACTCGCATGCAGTTGATGGCCGAAATACGCCATCGCGGTGAGTTCCTGCGGCGTGCCTTTTTCCGGCAATTGATAGGCCTTGATGGTCAGCAGATCTTTCGACCAGTCGAGCGCGGTGTGCTGTTCGTTGGCGATCGTCGCGGCCTGGATCATGTGGCGCGGCAGTCCGCCGTCGAGC
Source organism: Pseudolysobacter antarcticus (assembly GCF_004168365.1). GTDB lineage: Bacteria > Pseudomonadota > Gammaproteobacteria > Xanthomonadales > Rhodanobacteraceae > Pseudolysobacter > Pseudolysobacter antarcticus. The sequence continues at coordinate 4,490,978 of NZ_CP035704.1, read as the reverse complement.
GATTCTTTGGTCGTCGGATCAGTCGCGAAATCCAGCGGCGGATGCGGCGCACGATGACCGGCGACACCCGGCACGAAGAACGGAAATCCCGGATGGCCATCGCCGCTCATATGCGCTTGGCCCTCGATGATTTTCACCGGTGCGGGGATCGGCGCCATCGCATACAACGGCAACGGCACGACTGCCGGAATCGGCGTGCCGCGCATGATTTCGCCATCTGGCAACGCACGCGCATCGGCGCGTGGCCGGCCTTGTTCGTCGAGCGCGGTGCCGCCTTCGAACACGTCGTGCACGCGATACAGCGCCCACATTCCTGCGGCGAAATGCGGATAAAAATGACAGTGGAATATCGAATCGCCGGTGGTCAGATTGCGATTGCCGCTACCGCCGAAAACCAGTTCGGCAGTGAACGACGAACCGGGCCCAACCGCTTGCGAATCAAGATAACTGCTCTCGTCGCTGTCGGGATTGCGCAGCCACTGATGCGCATGATGGTGATGGATGTGATGCACCGCGGCGCCGGCATGCAGCACGCGAAAACGCACATGATCGCCGAGATAGGAGTGATACACGTTGGACGGATCGTCCGGATAAAACGCCTTGGTCGCTTTTTTGCCGCCAGTGGGTTTGCACGGATTGGTCGGGTTGAACGTGAGCGGATCGGCGTCGAACTTGAGCGTGAGATCTTGCAACTCGGCGGTTGTGCATGGCGCGTTGGCCGGCACATCCACGACCAACGCCGGATCACCGATCGCCCACGAGCTCAGGAAAAATTCCTCGAACTTGCACTCAGGACAATCCGCCGCTGGACCAACGCCGATGCGGTTCGCCAGCACTTCGGGCGCGATGCCGCCGATGCCATAGTTGATCGCGAACGTATCCGCACCGGCATCGTTGCGCGGCACCTGGCTATTTGTCGCGGACATGAAGTACGGAAACGCCTGCACCACATCCTGCGACTCGTGATACACCACCGAGACTTCGCGGAATGGCTGGTTTCGATCAGGCAACATCGGATTGTCGTCCGCGCCGCCAGCGAGTTGGCCGCGATTCGGGCCGGTAATGATCGCGGTCAAATCGGTATGGACGATGCGGCCCTGACTATCGATCATGCGCAAAATCGGCGTGCCCGCATGCGCATGGCCGAGCGGAAAAACGGCGTTGTAGTCGATCTTGGGATGGCCGTCCGGCAGCGCGCCGCGCGTCGCGAGTTTCATGTCGGCTTCCGACACCTGGCTGCGATACCACTCGCTGCCGCGCGGCTCCACCGTGACCACGCCGAACAAGCCAGTGGAAATCTGCATCGGGTTGAAATTGTTGTATTGCGCCGCGGTGCTGGAGAGCAGATTGGTGCCTTCTTCCTGCGCAAACAATCGATACACGATGGTTGCGCCGGGCGCGACGAGACCACTCATTTGTCCATTGCCAATGATCGGATTCTGCCCGACCCACGTGCCGTCATCGGCGATGCTGTCGATCGCCTGCATGCCGGCGGCGTGCATCGATGCATTGCGCGTCACCGGCTGCATGGGGTCTTTCTGCTTCGGATCGAGCAGGTTGGTGAACGTGATCTCCAGGCAGCTGCCGGCATTCACGCGCAACACCATCGGGCGCGGACGTTTGTCCGATCGCAACATCACTTGGCCGGGGCGCAGATCGCGGCTATTGGCATCGGTGGAAACCACGTCCGCACGCAGCGCGTAAATTTCGCCATCGGTGCGCGTAGTGCCGAGCCGGTTGACCTGAAACGCCTGATCCAGCGCGACCACATCCGCCTTGACTAGCGATTCGCAGCGCTGCGCGGTGTCGACTGCGCCTGCGACTTGGCCGTGGCCGAGCAGAAAAAACAGCGCAGCGGTGACATAAAACCGGGATATGTTTTGTTGCATGGTTCCCCTCCGAAGTTGTTCGGCACCCGTGCAGACAGCGCAACCTCGGGTCGTTTCAGGGTTGTTGACTCATCCCTGAAACGGCAGGCCACACATGTCAGATAACCAGCAGCAAGCGATTGAAAAAAAGTTTGAATTCCCGGCGTTGTTCACGGTTGAGCGGCGACCCGCGCGCAATCGCGGACGACCGTCACCAGCGTGATCGACATTCCCCTTGTCGTAGCTTTTTTTGCCCTGCTCGTAACTTAGCCAGTATTTTTATCGCGAGCCATCGCGCCCTCGGCGGATTGTCATTAGCGCAACTGAGTGGCGCTGGTCGACACCGTTACGAATGTGAAAAAATGTGTGAAACAAGATGTGAGCGGCGTCACAAAGTGAAAACCGCACGCAGCGCAGATGAGTGTTTAATGTTAGATTTACTGAGCGCATTAGCCGAGCTGAGGGGGACTCATGCCGCCAACCAATCGTCGTTCCACCGATAGTCGTTTTTCCGGTCCGTTGCCCGATCGCATTCGTCATGCGCGTCGCCTGGCAAAGCTCAGTCAGGTCGGATTGGCCGATCGTGTCGGCGTTGTTCCCAGCGCCGTCGCGCAATGGGAAGGCCGCACCGGCACCTCGCCAACAGTCGAGCATATGGTGCGTGTCGCAAAATGCACCGGCGTCGCGTTCGAGTGGCTTGCCACCGGGCGTGGTGTCACCGTGGATTCGCAGTTGGAATCACCCACCATTGCCGCGGAATCCTTCGCGCGCGACCTGTTCGAAGAGCGCCTGTTGTTGGCGTTTCGCAAAATCCCGCAGAAAAAACGCGAAAAGTTTGTGGTGTGGTTTGAGGATTTTGTGTGACGCACTGGACGGCCCTGAGCGAATTGAACAGGCGACATAACGCGTGGTCAGTTACGGTTCAAAATATCCGCTATGGCAGGGTCCGCCGCCACGCTCTTCGCATTTGCTGACTAGGCAAAAATAGCTCGCGGCTATTCGGAAGTAACCGTTGAACGTGCTTATGCGCATGCTCAAGCGAAGAAACCAGCAGCATGACATGCAGCTGATCGATCACCCCCTTGCAATCCTAGCCCCTGAACGCATGCAACCGACGTAAGAGCTGCACTTATTGCTGCTTAGTCGTCTTGATCGCGACCGCGGGAATGCTAAGCGGCTGTTATTCCCGCCAGTACCCGCGACACTCTTAACCCCACGCTCATTAAATTGGCGAAGCAAGCTTTTTCTGCCTGAAAGACAAGCATTTCTCCTCGTCTATGGCGGATGGAACCGGTGCCGTTGACTTTAGACCGTCAACGTCGCGCTCGCCGGTGCCGCTGGCGTGACGCACGTCAACGTCGACCAGCAGACAATGGCGATTCTCCATCAGCGTATTGGCCAAGTAGCTCAAGCGTGCTTCCTTGCCTTTGCCCTTGCGCATCAGGCGGGCATCCGGATCCGTGGTTGAGGCGCGCGCGTGTCGTTGCGCCGTGTCTGGCCGCGGAAGTCGCCGCCATCGCTGTCGTCGTTACCGTCCTTCGGGCGAAAGCTCTTGTGCGAGGCCCATGCCTCCAGCAGCGTGCCATCCACCGAAAAGTGCTCATCACTGACCAGGTCTTGCAGCCGTGCCAGCAGCACCGCGTGTTCGAAGAATCGCTGCGCGATCTCGGCATCGAACAGCCGCTCGCGATTGAACGAAAACGTCGAATGATCCCACACCGGATCGTCGATGTTCAGACCCACGAACCAGCGAAACAGCAGGCTGTAGCTCAGCTGTTCCATCAGCAGCCGTTCGCTGCGCACGCTGTAGACCACCTGCAACAGCGAGGCACGCAACAGCCGCTCCGGCGGAATCGATTCGCGACCGCCGGCCGCATAGCGCGACGCCAGCACCTCGTCCAGTTCCTTCAAGATCACATCCACCAGAACCCGCAGTTTACGGATCGGATGATCGACGGGCACGCGGTCTTCGACCGACACGTAGGAGAACATTCCCAGCTGTTGTACATCTGCTCCGCGCATCGCTCGACTCATCTCAGGATTGACTGCGACTATGACAAATTTCGCGGAGCGGAGTTTCTCAACAGCCTGCTAACGTTTGGCGATACGATAATTTGTCGGAATTGGCGATATCCGTATGGAAGCGGTGCAGATACGTCACCGTGGCTACGTTGGGAACCCCTCGTCTTTACTTGAGGGTGCCAGATCTATGGGTATGAAAGGGACGAAGAACTTTGGCGTCCGGAGGGATTCCGGCTTCGCAAAGCAGCACTCTAAGTAGGTTATACTAAAGTTCGTGGGCGCAAACGCTTTGGTCCAAACCGCTCATGTTCAGAAAAAACCCGCAACGTAATGCGCCCGTAGCTCAGCTGGATAGAGTAGTGGCTTCCGAAGGCGTAACTCAGCAGTTGCGGTATAGTTATTTTCGGGCACGAAGGCTTTACTCCTTTTTCGAGCCTTGCTGGAAAAACTCTTTTATAAATGCGCCCGTAGCTCAGCTGGATAGAGTACCGGCTTCCGAAGCCGGGTGTCGGGGGTTCGAATCCCTCCGGGCGCGCCAAAATCCTTCGTGACTATTTCGTGACCACGCGCGCGACCGATTTTCAAACGAACGTTTGGAATTGAGTAAAGGTTGTCGTGCCAAAGCCAGCGGTTTAGAAGATTTTACTCTATAGCTGAGCCTGCGTTTCGTCATAGTCAGGCGGCTTCGCCAGGCGCACTACGGTGTTGATTTGCACACGGGATTGAGCCCAGTTTTCATCGAGTCGTCAGCCGGCAATTCGGAGCTAAATGCATGATGCATAAAACGTAGCGCGCGCTGGGGTGGCCCCAAGTTTCGCGAAAACTTGGCTCAATCCCGTGTGCAAATTAACAGGGTGTCCACTTTTTCGTAGGAACTCTCCCGTTGAGGCTGTAGAAAAACCCCTTTTCGAGCACGCGCGATGATCTTCGCGGCGATATGAGAACGCTGCATGTCAGGGTGTTTGTCTGCCGACGCGCTCGTGGTGCGCGTCGGCATCCGGGCCATAGCTGCCTGATGCGTAAAACCCTCGAAGCGCGCGGGCTTTTCCGTTGCCTTCATGCTGCTTTTCGGTAGTTCGCCCACTTCTCGATGTTGTGCACCAGAGCGAACAGCTTCCATTGACCATCCACCTTTGTCTGGCCACGCAGGGTGAAGCGGTTGAGCCGTTTGTTGTGGCGCAGGTTACCGAACACCGGCTCGACCGTGGCGAAGCGTCTTCCATACTGTTCGCGGCCTTCGTCACTGTCGATGCGTTCGCGCATGCGTTGCGTGTGCGTGGCGATGGCTTTGCGCGTGAGCACGGCGACTTGCCGTGCCGGTGTCGTCTCGGGTTTGCGCAGGCATTGCGCTCGTCGTGTGCAGTGCTCGCACGTCGCTGCCGGCGCGCGGAACTTGATGGCGGCGTAACTACCGATGGTGCAGTCCTTGCCATTGCGATACAGCCGTTGACCGGCCGGGCAGATGGCGTGCGAATGATCTGCTGCGATGATGAAATCCTCGCTGCCAAACAGGCGCGGTTTCTTTGCTCGACGTGATTTGTCGTAAAGCGGATCGGGCTTGCTCGTGTGTTTGCCCTGCTCGGCAAACCGTTCGTCGCGACGGCGCATCTGGTTGTCGGCAATCAATGCATCGATACCGCGTTCGGCCAGTGCGGCGAGGTTGGCTTCGCAGTGATAACCGGCATCGGCGGTGATCAGCGTGGTGGCGTTGCGTTGATAGGCGCAGGCATCCAGCACCGGCAGCAGCAGCTCTTGTTCCGATCCGGTGCCATGCGCCGAGGCCTCGACAATGACCTGATGTGCAGCATCGACGACAGCGACGCCGCAGTAGCCTTGGATCACCCCTTTGTCGGTAGCCAGCTTGGCCGAGGCGTTGTCGGTGCGGTTGGATTTACGGATCGATCCGCGCGTACCGGCGCGGTCGGTGGGGTTCTCGATTAGCCACGTGCGCAGCTTCGCTGCTTCCTTCGTCAGGCGCTCGATGCGTGCGGTCGCCTTCGCATCCATGACGGTCTCGGCGCTGCCGGCATCGTTGGCCTGATGACGGTCGAGCATGGTCTTGGCGGCACGCTCCATCTTCTGTGCTTGCGCGAGAAACTCCGCGCGTGTGCCGGAGCGGTGCTTCGAGGCATTCGACGGCAGTTTGACGCCGTCGATGGCGAACATGGTTCGCCCGATCAGACCTTCCTTGCCGAGCAGCGTCAGTACCTGACCGAACACCGACGCGATCGCATCCCGCGAGCGGCTGACGAAGTCCGCGATCGTGGTGAAGTGCGGCTTGGCATCGCCCGTGATCGCGATGAACACAACATTGTCGCGGCACGCGCGCTCGATCGCACGTGAGCTGATCATGCCTTGCGAGTAGGCCAACAGCACTGCCTTGAGCAACATCGCCGGCGCATGCGCCGACGCACCGACCTCATCGTTGCGGTAGTGCGCATCGAACAGCGATAAGTCCAGCGCGTCGACGACGTGATGCACGGCGTGGGCGAACGAGCCCGGTAGCAACTGCGCTTCCAGATCCACCGGCAACAGCCGCGGACTCATGTCCACCACTTTGTAGCGCGCCATCACCGACTCCCTTGATCATCTCGCTTCTTGCGAGCAAGATCGGGGCCAGTTTTTCTACAGCTTCGTTAGCCCTCATCTGGATCGTATTAATCGTGCCCAACTACTACGCTTCTATAACGATGACACTGCCCAAAGGCGAAGTGCCCCAGCGGCTCGATTCGTTACTGGATTTGACGTCGCTCTACAAGATCGGCGAAGGACTCGATACGTACTCGCGAAGAAATTGGCTGAGTTACGCAATCCAAAAATGTGCCTCCCACTATGGCCTACAGGGGTTGTCATATTTGAGCTGTCGGGCCGCTGTACTTAGCCCGAAGGAGTCGGAGCTTGCAGCGACGGAGTTGAGTAATCTCCTTCTGGCTATAGAACAGGATCCGTCCTCACTCTCTGCGCTCTTGGAGCAGGACGCTTGGTCAAATCAGGAAATCCATACTATGTTACAAGTGGATGCCTCACCTTGGGGGCCACTCTACGAAAGTGACGACGGAGATGAACTGCCGTACTTGTTATCATTTCTGAAATCCCAAGTGGCATTGCTGCGGCATGCAAGTAGCCGAGGCCTGCATGTCACTTATGCTCAGTCGCCGTAAACACACCTAGGCTTTCACTTCCTGCGCAGGCGCTAACTATTCGGTCAAGTGGACCGCCGCGAATCGGCGCGGCATCTTCATGCAACTTCGCGGCAGCGGCCACTTACCTCAACCGTTGAGGCTGTAGAAAAACCCCTTTTCGAGCACGCGCGATGATCTTCGCGGCGATATGAGAACGCTGCATGTCAGGGTGTTTGTCTGCCGACGCGCTCGTGGTGCGCGTCGGCATCCGGGCCATAGCTGCCTGATGCGTAAAACCCTCGAAGCGCGCGGGCTTTTCCGTTGCCTTCATGCTGCTTTTCGGTAGTTCGCCCACTTCTCGATGTTGTGCACCAGAGCGAACAGCTTCCATTGACCATCCACCTTTGTCTGGCCACGCAGGGTGAAGCGGTTGAGCCGTTTGTTGTGGCGCAGGTTACCGAACACCGGCTCGACCGTGGCGAAGCGTCTTCCATACTGTTCGCGGCCTTCGTCACTGTCGATGCGTTCGCGCATGCGTTGCGTGTGCGTGGCGATGGCTTTGCGCGTGAGCACGGCGACTTGCCGTGCCGGTGTCGTCTCGGGTTTGCGCAGGCATTGCGCTCGTCGTGTGCAGTGCTCGCACGTCGCTGCCGGCGCGCGGAACTTGATGGCGGCGTAACTACCGATGGTGCAGTCCTTGCCATTGCGATACAGCCGTTGACCGGCCGGGCAGATGGCGTGCGAATGATCTGCTGCGATGATGAAATCCTCGCTGCCAAACAGGCGCGGTTTCTTTGCTCGACGTGATTTGTCGTAAAGCGGATCGGGCTTGCTCGTGTGTTTGCCCTGCTCGGCAAACCGTTCGTCGCGACGGCGCATCTGGTTGTCGGCAATCAATGCATCGATACCGCGTTCGGCCAGTGCGGCGAGGTTGGCTTCGCAGTGATAACCGGCATCGGCGGTGATCAGCGTGGTGGCGTTGCGTTGATAGGCGCAGGCATCCAGCACCGGCAGCAGCAGCTCTTGTTCCGATCCGGTGCCATGCGCCGAGGCCTCGACAATGACCTGATGTGCAGCATCGACGACAGCGACGCCGCAGTAGCCTTGGATCACCCCTTTGTCGGTAGCCAGCTTGGCCGAGGCGTTGTCGGTGCGGTTGGATTTACGGATCGATCCGCGCGTACCGGCGCGGTCGGTGGGGTTCTCGATTAGCCACGTGCGCAGCTTCGCTGCTTCCTTCGTCAGGCGCTCGATGCGTGCGGTCGCCTTCGCATCCATGACGGTCTCGGCGCTGCCGGCATCGTTGGCCTGATGACGGTCGAGCATGGTCTTGGCGGCACGCTCCATCTTCTGTGCTTGCGCGAGAAACTCCGCGCGTGTGCCGGAGCGGTGCTTCGAGGCATTCGACGGCAGTTTGACGCCGTCGATGGCGAACATGGTTCGCCCGATCAGACCTTCCTTGCCGAGCAGCGTCAGTACCTGACCGAACACCGACGCGATCGCATCCCGCGAGCGGCTGACGAAGTCCGCGATCGTGGTGAAGTGCGGCTTGGCATCGCCCGTGATCGCGATGAACACAACATTGTCGCGGCACGCGCGCTCGATCGCACGTGAGCTGATCATGCCTTGCGAGTAGGCCAACAGCACTGCCTTGAGCAACATCGCCGGCGCATGCGCCGACGCACCGACCTCATCGTTGCGGTAGTGCGCATCGAACAGCGATAAGTCCAGCGCGTCGACGACGTGATGCACGGCGTGGGCGAACGAGCCCGGTAGCAACTGCGCTTCCAGATCCACCGGCAACAGCCGCGGACTCATGTCCACCACTTTGTAGCGCGCCATCACCGACTCCCTTGATCATCTCGCTTCTTGCGAGCAAGATCGGGGCCAGTTTTTCTACAGCTTCGTTAGGCGGCAGAGGAAATTTCAAGAGAGGTTTACGAAATGTTTATCGCTGACGCCCAGCGCGAAGTCAGGTCTGTTTACATGTTGGGTTCTGTTGGGCAAGTCGTGTCAGGTTTGGTGTGGGCTGTATCCGCCGCACTCACTACTTGGTACAGCACTAGCTCGGGGATACTCGCCATGCTTCTCGGTGGATTCTTTATCTATCCGGCCACACAGCTTGTATTGCGAGCAACGGGCAGCCCAGCCTCACTGCCTGCAACAAATCCGATGCGTGAGCTCGCGATTGAAGTCGCGGTAGTGGGTCCCTTAATGTTGCCGCTCATCGGCGCCGCCACTCTTTACAAGAACGCATGGTTCTATCCTGCATTCATGGTTGCGATCGGCGCTCACTATCTGCCCTTTTCGTTCCTCTATGGCATGAGGCAGTTCATCATCTTAGCTGCGATCATGATGGCATCGGGGCTTCTCGTCGGCCTTTACGCTCCAAGCGTCTCCACATTAGGCGCGTGGTTCACTGCAGCGCTGTTGCTGACCTTCGGCTTGGTCCACTGGCGCATCCACGCTGCCCAACAATCAAAGCGTGCATAATCCGCCGCCTAATAATTCATTCAATCCGATGCGAACGCGTACGCTGCAATGGCTTGTAGAACTCGGCTATCTGCGGAATGAAGCGCTGCGGATTCGCTCCGGCGAGATTGGTCAACACGACGATGGCCAAGCCATCATCCGGGTAAACAACGAATGCGGCTCTGGCGCCACCGATACCCGCTATTTGGCGGTGGGGAGATGTCTGCAGCACGGGCCATCCAGCAGCCCAATCGCTATCAGCGCCGCTGTTCAATTTTTCTGGCACCCACATCTTCTGAACAGCAGCCTTGCTGATCAGTTGGCCGTTCGATAACGCGATGATCCAGTGCGCTACTTCATCTGCCGTGGTTTGGATTCCACCACCGGCCCAAAGACTGTAAGGGATCTCATAGATCCATTTCGACAAGCGGTTGCCGTCGTCCTTCGCCAGGGTTCCGCGCGGCGTGGTGGCGTAGATCGTCGCTGCATTGGGAACGAGGTCGTAGCTGTCGCCGAATGTCGACAAGGGCATTTTTGCGACGGCGAATTGATGCTCGGCGATGTACTGCTCGTAGGGCGTCTTCGTTTGTTTCGCAATGATCTGAGCCAACAAACCATAGTTGGTCTGATTGTAGGCAAATCGATCGCCAACCGCTGCTTCCAATGGCAACTTTTTCACCGCGTTCCAGGCATCCAGTTCCGTGCCGCCGCCGATCGAGCCTTTCTGGTCGACGATGTCCGGCAGGCCCGAGGTATGGCCGAGAAGTTGACGAATACGAATGCCGCGCCAAGCTTCAGGCAAGTCTTCCAGGTAGCGCGAGACGGGAGTATTGAGATCCACCAGCCCTGCCTCGACCAATTGCATCATGGCGACGCCGGTGAATGACTTGGTGGCGGAATTGATCGGAAACAAAGTTGTGCTTGTGGCGGGCACGTGGTTCTCGACGTTGGCCAGGCCATAGCTTTCGGACAGCACGATTCGATTGTCCTTGATGATGGCAACCTGCACCCCGGGTATGCGTTGCTCCTTCATCTTCTGCTGTAGCAACTGCTTGGTCAGTGCGTTGGCCTGGTCCAATGTATTCGCCGCGGTGCCAAGGCAAGGCAGCCACAGTAGAGCGGCGACGATGATCGTTGTGACGCGATACTTTCCAGATGACATGGATCTTCCTGACGCGAATGATGTGATGGGTAACAACCGCCTATCTTGCTATCTCGTGTCGAGCGGGCGCAGCGTTCAGATGCGCCGCATGGTTTCAGGGTTTAAACAGGCACCGCAGAGCAGTGACAAGGCCCACCAAGATAAGCCGGACATCAGTGCGCTGATTCGGTGCCTAAGAGCCTGTTCAAAGTCTCAATCTATGAGACCGGCGTGCTGATACTGGCGGAATGAGATCAACCTATCCGAGTGACATCAGTCGCGCCCAGTTTGAGCAAATTCATCCTTTGCTGGAAAGCGCACGCAAGAAGACCAGCCCGCGTCGGGTGGATCTGTACGAGGTATTTTGCGCGGTCCGCTACCTCCTCAAAAGCGGCTGCCAGTGGCGCATGCTGCCCACGGAGTTTCCGAAATGGCGAACGGTGCATTCGTACTTTTCGATCTGGAGCGAGCCTGACGAGAACGGCATCAGCCTGCTGGAGCGGGCGTTAAAAAAATCAGGTGGGCGCGGCGCGTATCAAGCAGGGGCGCAACGCCATGACGAGCTTCTTGATCGTTGATGCACAAAGCGTAAAGAACACCGACACGGCGACGCATAAGGGCTACGATGCCGGCAAGAAGGTCTCGGGGATCAAGCGGCATATTGCCGTGGATACGCAGGGACTGCCTCACGCTATTGCGGTGACTACAGCGGAAGTCACCGATCGCAAGGGCGCCTTGCAGGCGATAGATCGATGTCAGGCAAACCTACATCGGGTACAAAGTGTCCTAGCGGATGGCGGCTACGTCGGCCAGCCCTTTGCCGAAGCGGTCCAAGGCGCCATCGGTGCCACCGTGCAGATCGCCCAACGCAATGAATTGCATACCTTCGCCGTTATCCCGAAGCGGTGGGTGGTCGAGCGCTCCTTCGCCTGGTTGGAGAAATGCCGACGACTCTGGAAGAACTGCGAGCGCAAGCTCAATACCAGCCTCCAGTTCATTCACCTTGCCTTCCTCACGCTACTGCTCAAAAGACTTTGAACAGGTTCTAAGAGGCTGTAGAAAAACTGGACCCGATCTGCTCGCAGGAAGCGAGATGATCATCCGCCGCGCTATGCAGCGGTCTGCCGTTTGCAGTGTGATCCGACGTTTACCGAGGACATTTCCCAAAAAGGCTGGACTGTTGATTTGCGCTTCCGATTTGACGAGCATTTTCGTTTCGCGGTGACCAAGCGCTGCGCCATGCGATCTTTGCTTTACCGGCTTTTAAACGGGTCAATGGATGGTCACCCAAAAGTGAGTATTGCCGTCAATCGAACGCGAAATACAACAACCAGACGATAGTTTTCTACCGCTTTGGCCGTGCGACGTCAGCCCCGTGATAAATTAGAACCGCAAGAGCATTTTCCGACTTGCCATCAGCCGGCTGCAGTTTGCTGCCGACAACATCCAAGAACCGCTCTTCAGCCCGTTTCATGGAGAATTTTCGATTCATGAGCAAGAACTTGGCGTGTGTCCTCCAATTGGGACTGAGGATTGCGGTTGTTGCTTTTCCCGGCGTGGCCGCTGCTACCACGTACGTCGCTCCAATTACCGGCGTCTCGGCGCACGATGGTCCAGGCGGTGCGGGGAACTACGTTCCCGCCTATTCGATTCACTCCTCCAACGGCGCTTTGCACTACGTCTTGTCGGACGCCGACCTCGTACAGGTGGCGACTTCGTTGCCTATCGACGTATCCGGCTTGAATCTGTCGTCGACCGGCGGCTCGTCGCCGGTCGTCTTGGACGTTGGGAATGGAACAGGCAGACTCAGCGTGTCCTCGGTTCGAGGCGCAACAGGCGTCTGGGGCGTTGCCACCGGCATGAGCGTCGACGACGGAGGCGCGCTGACAGTAAACGGCAGCAGTTCGGTTTATGCCCAATCGGACGATGCCGTTCCGACCAGCGCATCCCTCGGCGTCCGCGTCCACTCCGGCTCGGCCACCTTTCAGGGGGATGCGCAGATCACGACCTACACCCCGGGTTACTCGCAAGGAATCTGGGTGTATCAAGGCATCGTCAATTTCAACGGCGCGGCCACCATCCTTGCTCAGGCGCGAGGAGAGTCCACCAGCGGGGTCTACAATTCCGGTGGTGGAATCAGTCACATCAACTTCAATCGGGGCGCGACGATCTCGGCGCTGGCCATTCATCCGAGCGATAACGTTCATGGCATCTACAACGACAACCAAAACAGCGCCATTGCGGTCACAGGGTCATTGGATATAAACGCGGTCTCTCAGGGCTCAACGGCGTTCGGCGTGCGCAATCAAGGCGTCCTGAACGTCAGCGGAAACACTCATGTCACGACATCGGGACCCCGCTCGACCTTCGGCATCGCCAACACGCACCGGACGGCGCGCGTAAACCTCCTCGGGGACACGGATATCACCGTCAGCAATGGAACGAATTACGTGCCGTTCGGAAACCCGACCGCGATCGCCAATAACTACCCCGGCACGTCGGTGATGCGCTTCGGTGGCGCCGTAAGGGCAACGATAACAGCGACGACCGAAACGTATGCCGTGGACAACGCCAGTACCCTGCAAATCCCATCGCTCGTCGGCACCACACGGCTTGGCGCGACCACCTCGTGCAGTGGGTGCAACGTGTATGGAATCCGGAATCAGGGCGGAACCGTCGAAATCGCCGGCGGTCTGGTCATCACAACCCAGGTGACCCCGCCAGGCAATGCCTACGCCATCTGGAACGTTGCGGCCGGTGGACAGAGCGGCACGATTCTGGTCAACGAGGCGGGTGGACAATCCGTTCAACTCGATGGCGACATCGTCACCGGGGCGCTGTTGGGAGAAACGGGTACTGCGTCCACGCGCGTTTTCCTCGCAACGCCCTCCTCTTTCCTTCTGGGAAATGTCTTGGGATATGCGGGAGCGAACGGCTACTACCACGCAGGGACCAACGAACTGCACGTCGGTGCCGCTGCGAGTTGGGAGGTGGTCGGCACGGGCTTGGCGGATTTTGGCAGCGGAAGCTTGACGGTCGACGGGCGCGGCGTCATCGATTCCTCCCGTTTGCTGACAGGCGGCGTGACGATAGACGGCACCGAGGAAACAGGCGCTGTCGTCACCCTTGCTGATCAGGCCGTCTTGCGCCTCTACAGCGACGTGAGCGGCTCCACAGCCGGAAGCATCCGCTTCGGTAGCGGCATTCAGTCGTTTTTGTCCGAGGGCACGTTACGAATTGCGATCGGACACGATCCCGTGTTCGACCGTGGAACGCTGAGCGACTCGAATACTGCGGTTTTCTACCCCGCCATCCCACGAATCACCGTTATCGATGCGGCAAAGGCCGCCGCGGGTACCGGCCAATTTGCTGCGGTCGACGGGCTGACCCTGTCTCTGCCCGTGGACATTGCCGGGGTAGCCAGGATGGCGCTCGTTCGACCGGTCGTCGAACGCTCGGAGGACAAGCACCAAGTTCTTCTCTCCGGAATATGGGTCCAAGTTTTACCGATCGACACCATCTTTCGAGCAGGATTCGATTCCTGAAGGCTGGTGATGCCCGTATTGGACCGCTTGGGGACGCTGCTGAGTTCTACCCATCCATGCCCTGTGGAAACTCCGTGTCCAGCCGCGCCGTCAGCCCCCCGAACGCCTTGATGGCATCCATGCTGGCGGCCGTATTGGATCGGAACACGCACTGGTAAAACCCTCAAGAAGGAATTCGATCGACGAGAGGCGCACGAGCCAGCCCGCCGGCGATGGCGTCGCGGAGAGTATCGTCGGCTCCGATGCGGTGGAACGCGAACCATCTGCGGAATTAAAAACTCCCGGTGGGAGCGATCTTACGCAGAGAGCATCTGTATCCCGCGTTCCAGTTTCAAGCCGACGGTTCGCTCCATGCATGGCGCAAATCTTGATGTACTTGCCTCGGAGCAAATACGGATGGGCGGCGAGGTTCCGGTTTTTTCAACCTAAAGGGAAGTTAGTTGGAGCGCGGCCCGCGGATCTGCGGAGCACAGACCCGCAGACTGTAGTGCGCGCGGCGGAAAGGGGTTTCGTTACACACGACGACGTGTTTTGACTGCAACGGACGATCACAAGCGATTCGTAGAAAATCCGACTGTGGTTTTCAATATGCTGAATTCATTTAGAATTTCCAGTTTTCGGAAAATGCGTGACGCGATATGCCCGGAACGTCAGGGCAATTCATGTCAAAAGGTGAGCGTTTACGACACGAATTGCCTGAATTCTGTGACACTTAATGCTGGTGTGACCAAATCGGCAGGCTGTATTTTGCGATGCAATAGACCGCACGGAGGCCATCCTTCCAGCCAATTTTCTTGCCGTCCGCATAGTTGCGGCCGCAATAAGATATGCCGATTTCCTCGATACGACAGCCTGCTCTGGCGACTTTGGCGGTGACTTCCGGCTCGAAGCCGAAACGGTCCTCCTCGATCTGGATGGCCTGGATGATCTCGCGACGGAACACTTTGTAACAGGTCTCCATATCCGTGAGATGCAGACCTGTGAAAAGGTTCGACAGGCGCGTGAGCACCCTGTTGCCGAGCCGTTGGCGGAGCAGCATGCGCGGCGGCTGCGCACCCTTGAAGCGCGATCCAAATACGACGTCAGCACGATCGCTCAGAATGGGCTCCACCAGCCGCGAATATTCGTTCGGATCGTATTCGAGATCGGCGTCCTGGATGATCACGATGTCTCCGGTCGCGGCGCGGATGCCGGTGCGCAGAGCGGCGCCCTTGCCTTGGTTGACGTCGTGATAATGGATCTGCTGTACCAGCGGCGCAATTTCCGTTTTCAGGATCGCGCACGTGCCGTCGCTCGAACAGTCGTCGACGATGATGATTTCCTTCGGTGCATAGGGCGACGCACGCACCGCGTCGACGAGCGCGCGGATGGTTCTTTCCTCGTTGTAACAAGGAATCACCACGGACAGTTTCATCATTTCATTTTCCTGGCGACATTCGAAGCACTGGGCGATTCTACTTGCGAGGCGAGCCCGCATATCAGCATTCGAGCCGCCTTGCGCTTGGGGGAGCGCGCGTATCACGCCTGTCCGATCACGATCGCGAGCCCGATGAGGGCGAACAGCCATCGATACCGCTGTTGCATCCAGACAGCGGTTTCAAAACTCAGACCACGCCGCAACGCCTGCGCGGCGCACGCCAGGTGCAGCAGCCAAACAACGACGCTCCAAAGCAGCACCCGCGGCAGCATGCCGAGGGCTGCCAAACCGATGAGCATCGCATAGGCTGCCGTGAACACAAACAGGCTGGCGAGGAACGCGGGGCGGCGGCCGAACACCACGGCGTTCGTGCGTATCCCGTTGAGCAGGTCGCCATCGTAGTCACGCACTTCCTGATTGAGATGGCCCGCGGCAAATACGAGGCCGAAAAAGAGGCCGATGCACAGACCGTTCGGATCGAGCGCTTGTGCCAAGGTGTAGCCGAGCAGGAAGTGCAGCATGCCGCCGACCAGATGATTGACCGATGCCGCGATCGGCGTGCTCTTGCCGAAAACCGGCGAAGCCGAGTACAGCAAGCCGAGTGCGGCGATCGCGGCGCCGAGCAGCAACGCCGGTAGGCCGACGGCAGCGAACGCGATGGTCGCGAGGACGAGCAGGACAATGGCGGCGCTCAAGACCTCGCGCCTGCTGATGCCTTGGCGACTGAAAACGTGCGGCGCACGCAGCGGATCGCGAAGATCGCCCGCGTAGCCGGCCCAATCGTTGAAGATGAAAATGTGCGCCGTGAGCGCGCAGCTGCCGAGCAGCAGCAAGCCGAGCGGGACAACGCCACGGCGTTCGATACTGTAGCCGCCGAGGAAAATGCCGAGCATCGGCGATGCCTGCAGGGCGAGCACCTCCAATGCGCGAGTGGAGACAAAGTGGCGCACGATGCGCACGTAGTTTCGTGCGTTTGCGGTCATGGTTGGCGATGCGGTTCGGCGTCGATGCCGACGACCTCGTAGAGTCGCAACCACAGCGCATAGCCGACATCCTCCGACCAGTAAAACCGACGCACGGTCGCGCTCAAGTCATTGTGATACAGCAGCGGTGGTGAGCGGCGAATCAGCGCGAAGTCGTCGACGCCGAGTTGCGCCAACACGCGGCGAGCCTCCTGCCGCGCCTCTGCGTCGTTGGGTAATGCCGTGGACTCGACGAGCCAGCGCGCCGCCTCGCTCCAAATCTCCTGTCCCTCGGCGGGAAGCGCCAATCGCTCGACTGGCAGCGCCAGCGTACAGCCGAGTTGTTGCAGCTCGGCTACGCGCAGATACGGAATAAGCGCAGACTTCGCGTAATAGACCCAGATATCTTCGTCGTGAAACGAACGTTGCAAAGCGCCACAAAGCGCGCGTGCCGATGGCGGATCAAGCACGCGCAGTATCAGATAGACGTGCATCTGGATAGCGATGTCGGTCGGGTTCGGATCACTGCCAGGATCGATGCACTGGTAGTTTTTTCGCGCGGCGAGCCAGGTGCGATAGAAGCCCCGTGCATCCTTGTAGCGGGCGAGGGTTTCCAGCATGCGTTGTTGCCTCGGGTCGTCGACGCCGCGCCCGGCGATCCGCCACACTAAGGCGGTATCGTCGGAATCAGGCGTGATGGCGCATCCGAGCGTGCCGATCGTCGGTCCGTCCGGCAGCCCGTGATAACGCACTAATCCATTGTCTTCGATCTGCGCCGCGAGATGCGTGCGTGCTCGCTGCAACGCAGTGTCGACGTTTTGTCGGCGCGCAATTGGCGCGAGCAGGTCCACCAGCGTCGACGTCACGAACGTATTCATCTCCGGCTGCGACGCTTCGTAACGCGGGGCGGTGGTGTGCGAGGTAAGCCAGGCGCCGTACGCCGTCTGATGTTCGCGCAGCACCAACGCGGCGCGTGCGGCCATCGCATCCAGCTCTGATGTTGACGGCTGCTGCGCTGGTTCCGCGACGGTTTTTGCCGGGGCTTGTGGATGAACGATCACGTGCTGCTCGCGGACAATGCGGAAGTCGCTACGCGGTTCGATACGAACGGCGAGCTGCAGGACGCGCTCGCCTGACGCAACACCCCACAGGCTGGCGGAGATTCGCCAGCCTGTGGGCGCGCTGGTGTGCATAGCTTTGTCGACGTCTGGACGCGGCAGAAATTCCGCCGTCGACCCAATGATGAGACCATCTACCAGCAGCAAAATCTGCGCGGGCGATCGTCCGCAGGCCAGTGCCCAGCCTTCGAGCACTGCACCGGATTCCAACTCGGGTCGCATGTCGGCAGAGGGACGTAAACTCTGTCCGATGAGATCGATCGAGCCCATGGCGTCGCAAAGGAGCTCGCCGCGTGCAGGCGGATGACGCAGCTCGGTGACGAACGGAATATTGCCGGGATCCCATGCGCCGCGCATCGATGCGGGGTCTCCGGCGTAGATGAGTTCGTCGCTTGTCTTCGTGTACCAAAAGGCCCCTACCGTCTGCACACCGACCGATGCCACCATCGCCAACACGAGCAGGCCGCGCGCAATGGGCCGCATGATTAGCGGGGCCGGAGCGAGCATCCACATCAGGATTGGCAACAGATCGGTCAGCCAACGTGGCCCCCACGATGTGCCGGCGCGCCAGTCTCCCTGCGCATAGAGCACAAGCTGGGCGATGACCGCCAGACCGAGCGCCACGACCAGCACTCTCGATTCGGATGAGCGCAATCGTTGGCTAAGCCCTATTGGAGCGAAGACCAAGAATGGCGAAAAAACGAGCAGCCCGCGCGCCGGGCTGACCAACAATCCGGCCAACCCTGACCAATCGTTCTGGAAGAAATTATCAGGCGGCTTCACCAGGCCGTATCCCCCGGCGAGATGGCCCATAAAGTTCAGGTTGTAAACCAGCATGGCCGCGAGAGGCACGACACCGCCAGCGATCAGCCACGCCGCGTCGCGCCAGCGTCGGCAAACGATGAAAAGTCCGAGGGCCATGGCAATCAGCGCGTCCGGCGGACGATTTGCCGTCATGAGAACGCACAAGGCACCAAGCAGCGTCAAACGCATGAAGGTCGCGGGGCCGAGGACGAGTAGAATGGCGGCGGCAACCAGCAACTCGCCCGTTCCATGCTGCCAAAGCGCCTGGCTCGAAATCATCCAGGTATTGGTGCCGAAGGCGAACACGAGAGCAAGCGGCAGACTCCACCGATTGCCCTCGCGACGCAGCGTGAGATACACGAGGACGCTTGCCGCCGCGGCAAGAATCGAGGCCGCGAGTTTCTCCATCCACTCCGCAATGCGGTCGACTTGCGACTGTTCCCAGCCATGGGCGTTGAGCCACAAGACCGCGGGAACATAGAGCGGCGCCACGAGCAACGGCGTCACCAAGGGGTAGAAGGAAGCTAGCTGGTGCTCTCGCGTGCGAACCAGCCAATACGTCGGCGGTTCGAAGTAGACAGCTTTGCCATCAGCGTTCGCTGGCCGATACCGTTTGAAGTCCGTCGGGTGCCCCTGCGCAAGCAGGTCTGTGTGGGCGCTGAGTTCGAGCGAACCGTCGTGCCAAAGAATCAGCGGCAGATATCGGGCGGCTAACGTGTCCCCGGCGCCGATCTGGCGCAGGTTCGCGTTGTAGACCAACAGGCAGGCCAACGCGAGAAGGAACGGCGCCGCCAGCGAGCGCAGGCGTGATTGACGCGAATGGGGCGCGGTGGTCGTGGCGCCCGACACCCGCCCTGCGCTATCGCGATTGACCTCGATCCCGTCGGTCATCTGGCCGACAAGTGCGGACGGCGCGGCGCCGTCAACGAGGTGCATATTGCTGCCAACATCAGTACCCCGCAAAACCGGGATGGCTGCGCGCTATTTGGCGCGCGGTTCGGCACGTGGCGTAGAAACTTGGGGGCGACGAGGTGAGACGCATGGCGCACGAGCTTAGCAGATCGACAGGGTGCTGCGGCCTTGCTATCTTCGTCGATTAAGCGCGATACGGAAACGATCTTTCGATGCGGCCGACTGGGCACAGAACACTGGTGACGGGCGGTGCAGGCTTTCTTGGATCGCACCTGTGCGATGCGCTGATCCAGCGCGGTGACTCAGTGCTTTGCGTGGACAATTTCCATACCGGCACGCGCAATAACATCGCGCCGCTGTTGGCGCATCCGCGCTTCGAGCTGCTGCATCACGATGTCACGCTACCGCTCGATATCGAGGTCGACCGCATCTTCAATCTTGCTTGTCCCGCATCGCCAGTTCACTACCAGCACGATCCGGTGCAGACGACAAGAACCTGCGTGCATGGTGCGATGAACATGCTCGCTCTCGCCGAGCGCCAGCGCGCTCGCATCCTGCAGGCGTCGACCAGCGAAGTCTACGGTGACCCTGAAATTCATCCGCAGCCCGAAAGCTACTGGGGTCGGGTCAACCCGATAGGAATGCGCAGCTGTTACAACGAAGGCAAGCGTTGCGCCGAAACATTGTTTTTCGACTACCGCCGGCAATACGATCTCGACATCAAGGTCGTGCGGATCTTCAACACGTACGGTCCGCGCATGTATATCGACGACGGCCGCGTCGTCAGTAATTTCATCGTCCAGGCGTTACGCGGCGAGGATGTCACGCTCTACGGCGACGGCAGCCAGACGCGCTCGTTTTGTTACGTCGACGATTTGATCGAGGCGATGCTGGCCACGATGGAGACGCCGCCCGAATTCACCGGCCCGGTCAACATCGGCAATCCCGCTGAATTGAGCATGCTCGAACTCGCCGAACTCGTATTGCGGCTCTGCGGCAGCAAATCCCGGATCGTCCATTGTCCACTGCCGCCGGATGATCCGAAGCTGCGCCAACCCGACATCAGTCTGGCCATACAAGTGCTGGGTTGGCAACCCAAAGTGTCACTCGACGAGGGGCTCACGAAAACGATTGCCTATTTTCGGGCGCAGTTGAACGCATGATGGCGAAGGAAAGAACAGCAATCATTGTTGCTGGCATGCATCGCAGCGGTACGTCGGTGGCGACGCGCATCATCAATCTCCTCGGTGCCGAGCTCGCTGGCGATCTGATTCCTGCCGGCATCGGCAACGAGCGCGGTCATTGGGAATCCAGCACGCTGCAGAGCTTGCACAACCGCTTGCTGGCCGAACTTGAATCCGACATTTATTCGCCCGTGAACATCGCACCCGACTGGTTCGGCAGCGCAGCGGCTCAGGCATGGATCGGTCGCATGCAGGAGCTGCTCGAAGTCGACTACCCGACGTCGACCTTCTTCGTGCTGAAGGATCCGCGCATGACGCTGGTTCTTCCGCTGTGGTTGGAGGCTATGCGCAAGTCGTCGATCGTGCCGCGATTCGTGCTTCCGTTCAGGCATCCCGATGCTGTTGCGGCATCACTGGAACTGCGCGAAAGGCGACTCGACAGCGGCAACGCATTGCCGCATGCGCAAGGTGTCGCGGTGTGGCTTCGCTATGTTCTGGCCGCAGAAAAATTTAGCCGCGGCTACGCACGCTCTTTTGTGGCATTCGACGATGTACTTGCCGATTGGCGTGTGCAGTTTGCGCGTATCGGTCGGCAGCTTGGAATCGAGTGGCCGCAGTGGCAACGCGCACAAAAACAGATCGACGACTTTCTGGAAGGCGATGGCCGAGTTCACGAAATAGAAAGTTCCGTGAATGGCGGCGGCGAAATCAGCCGCGAGGTCTACGCGAGCATGCAGCGTGCGGTTCTCGATCCAGATGTGGTTTACCCGCTATTCAACGGCGCCGCGAATACCATCGCAACCGCCGAGGCGCTACTCAGCGCATACGTCGTCGCCAGAGAACACGTATTCGGCGATTTACGCCGCCAAGCAGATGCAGCCTCACGGCAATACGCCATCGAACGCGCGGACATGCATCGCCGCTTCGAAACCGAACTCGATGCAAGAGATGTCCGCGTCACGGACGCAACCAAGCACGCCCGACGATTGGAGGAAACCATCGGGATGCTGGAGCGGGAGCGCAGCAATGCCGTCGAGTGCGCAAAATCGCTGGAGCAGGACCGCGACCGCGCCGTCGAACACGCCAGATCGCTGCAACTGAGCCGAGATGAAGCGGTCGAGTACGCGCGGTCGCTTGAGCAAGCGCGGAACGAGGTAGCACCGCCGGAGGAATCGGAGTCGCCTGCGCGCAACGAGATCCCGGTATTTTTCACGATCGCTTCGCGCAATTATCTGGCGTACGCGTTGACATTGATGCAGTCGATCGCGGTTCAGTATCCCAATGCGCTGAGATACCTGATTCTTGCAGACCGCGATGCAGCCGACCCTACTCTGGTCGGCGCGCCGTTCACCACGATCTTGACCGAAGCGCTCGCCCTTCCCGATTTTGAGGCGTTTGCGTTTCGCTACACCATCATGGAATTCAATACCGCGATCAAGCCGTACGCATTCGCTCACCTGCGTCGATTGCATCCCGGCGCCGGCATCATCTACCTTGATCCGGACATTCTCGTCATCGCGCCGCTCACCGAAGTCGAAGCCGCGTTGGCGCAAGGCACGCTGGTCGTGCTGACGCCGCATCTGCTCGAACCGATCGATGACGATCGCCATCCTGGCGAGCGCGAAATCCTGGCGAGCGGCACCTACAACTGCGGATTCGTCGCGATCGGCGCTCACGCCGAGGCGGATCGTCTGATCACTTGGTGGGCGAATCGACTCGAATTCGGCGCGTTCAGTGACATAACTGCCGGCCTGTTCACCGATCAGAAGTGGATTGACTTGGTACCCGGCTTGTTTGCGGACGTCCACATTCTGCGCGACCAAGGTTACAACCTCGCCTACTGGAATTTGTCGCAACGCCCGGTGTCGCGGCGAGAGCTTGCTTGGTACGCGGACGAGCAGCCGCTGGCATTCGTCCATTTCAGTGGCGTCGATCTCGATCATCCGGCGCAATTCTCCAAGCATCAGAATCGCCATACGCAAGCGACCCTCGGCGAACTGGAGCCGTTGTACGCGGACTACCTCAGTCGCCTGACCGCAAATGGCCATGCCGAACACCGCGCCAAACCGTACGCTTTCGGCAGTTTTGCCGACGGCGAACCGATCTGTGAACCCGTACGCGCTGTATACCGGCGCTATTTCGACAAAGGGGCGGCGCAGCCGCAACGCCACCCCTTCTTGATGGACCGCAGCTTGTACGATCTGCTGTGCGATGAGCTGCCCGAGTGCGCCGACGCACCGATAACGCGCGTGATGTATGCCACCTGGAAAATGCGCGTGGACGTGCAGCACGCGTTCGATCTGAATGAGGCAGAAGGTCGCGACGGATTCATGCGCTGGTTTGTCAGCACCGCCGGTCCGGAGATGGGCATTCCGCAGCGCCATCTCGATCCGGTGCACCGTGCGTTGACAGAACATCAGGAGGATGACGCGCCGGATCCCAAGCCATCGATATCGCTCCCTGAGCCTGAGCCGATGCCGGTGCCGGTGCGCGGCACGGGCTCCGTACTCTTGGACCTGATCAATTGGAGCTGCCGCTTTCGCCTTGCGCTGCGTCTGTACGCGATGATCCCGGAAAGGGCGCGGCATTGGGTTCGCCATTGGCTGGAGCGCATCGCGGGATCGACCACGACAGTCGCTCCGACATTAAGCTCGCAAATCCAGTCGGGCATCAATCTGGTCGGTTACGCGCACGGCGAATTTGGCGTCGCCGAGATCCTGCGCAGGTATGCGCACGCGCTGCACGATGGTGGCGTGCCGTTCGTCGTGCGCAACTTCGACATTGGCGTCCCAAGCCGCGAGAGCGATCGCAGCATGCAGCGTTTCCTGTCGGAGGAATGCCGCTACGAAGTGAATCTGTTCTGCATCAACGCCGACCAGATGCCGGTGGCGCGCGAGCAAATGGGCGATGCGGTGTTTGCCGGGCGCTACAACATCGGCTGCTGGTTTTGGGAATTGGAAAAATTCCCCGAGGAGTGGCACGGCGCGATCGATCTGGTCGACGAGATATGGGTGACGTCGCCGTTCGTGCGCGACGCAATCGCCGCGTGCACGCCCAAGCCCGTGCACATTGTCCCGGTTGCGCTCGAGGTGAATTTGTCCAGGAGCTATTCGCGCGGCGAATTCGGATTGGCTGAGGGCGCCTTTGTTTGCCTTTTCAGCTTCGACTTCAACTCCTACACGACGCGAAAAAACGCGGAAGGTGCCATCGCCGCATTCCGCCGCGCCTTCGCCGATGGTCGCCGCGACGTGCGTCTGCTGATCAAGACCATCAATGGTGAGCGGCACGCTGATGCGTTGCGGGAGCTAACTGACGCTGCCGCAGGCGACGATCGCATCGAGGTGCGTGATGGATTTCTCGATCGTATCGAAATGTGGGGGCTGCAAGCCTGCTGCGATTGTTATATCTCGCTACACCGCTCCGAAGGTTTGGGTTTGGGTATGGCGGAATGCATGTTGTTCGGCAAACCCGTCGTCGCGACCGCATATTCCGGCAACCTCGCATTCATGGATGCGGACAACAGTTGCCTCGTCGGTTACTCTCTGGTCCCCGTGGAAGAAGGCGACTATCCAGCCTGGCAGGGCCAGCACTGGGCCGAGCCGGACATTGATCAGGCGGCAGGCTATCTCAAAAGGTTAGCCGACGACCCGGCATATGCGCGACAGATCGGCGAAAAAGCAAAAGCAAGCGTGCGCCAGCGCTTTTCAGCCGCGTCGAGTCTTGCCGCGATAACTGCCCGGCTCGTGGAAATCAACTCGCGATCAATCTGAAAACGGAGATCTGCGCGGATCGATATGTACTGGCCCACCGAGCATTAAACTGCGTGTTTATTCGAGCGCCAACAATCAATAGGAATCCTGTGAAACGCGCACTCATTTCTGGAATCACCGGCCAAGACGGCGCGTATCTGGCGGAGTTTTTACTCGGCAAAGGCTACGAAGTGCATGGCATCAAACGGCATGCATCGTCTTTTAATACCGATCACATTGATCATCTGCACCAAGATCCCCGTGATTCGGCGCGCAGCTTTTTTCTGCATTACGGCGACCTCACCGACGCCACCAACCTCATCCGCATCGTGCAGCAAGTGCAACCGGATGAAATCTATAATCTCGGCGCGCAGAGTCATGTGCAGGTCTCGTTCGAGACGCCGGAATATACCGCCAATACCGATGCCATCGGCACGTTGCGACTGCTTGAGGCAATCCGCATTCTTGGCCTGCAGGACAAGACGCGTTTTTATCAGGCCTCGACATCGGAGCTGTACGGCAAGGCGCAGCAAACGCCTCAAACTGAAACCACACCGTTCTATCCACGCTCGCCGTATGGCGTGGCCAAGCTGTATGCGTACTGGATCACCGTGAATTATCGCGAAGCGCACGGCTTGTACGCATGCAACGGCATCATGTTCAATCACGAATCACCGTTACGCGGCGAAACATTTGTCACGCGCAAAATCACTCGTGGTCTGGCGCGTATTCATCTGGGGCAGCAGGATTGTCTGTATCTGGGCAACCTCGATGCTCGCCGTGACTGGGGGCATGCGCGCGATTTTGTCGAGGCGCAATGGCTGATGCTGCAACAGAATGAGCCCGAAGATTACGTCATCGCCACTGGCGTGCAGCATTCGGTGCGCGATTTCGTCAGTTGCGCGGCGAATGAAATCGGCATCAGCATCGATTGGGTCGGCAGCGGTGCAGAGGAACACGGTGTGGTTGCCGCGGCACCGGCTGAGTCTGCGGTGCGCCCGGGACAACGCATCGTCAGCATCGACTCACGCTACATGCGTCCGGCCGAAGTCGAAACCCTGCTCGGTGATTCAAGCAAGGCACGCCGAAAACTCGGATGGTTTCCACGCACGGATTTCGATGCGCTGGTGCGCGAAATGATGCAGGCCGATTTGAATATCGCCCAGCGCAACGAACTGATAAGCAATGCCGGATTCCGCTCGCTCAATCGTAACGAATAGTTCGTAAGTAAAAACCGATTCCTCGTAGCATGGATGCGCATATCAAAGATGAGGCGAGGTCGAGTGATGTCTGCTCAGAACCGTCGCCACTGGACGCAGTTTTCCTCAAGTTGGCGACGGATTCCACTACGCGCCGATAACGTCCGATCGTGCCGGGTTCCAGCAAAACCATGGTGCTGCGCTTCCTAGCTGCGTGCAGGCTCGCTATAATCAGCAGTCTTTGTGTGGAATGGCCGATCCTGGCCCCGATGCGACAGTCAAGGTGCCTCCGTGAGCAACCCCGTTAACAAGACCGACCTGCAATTCCTCAAGCATTTCTCGATGATCATCGGCTTTCTTGTGCTGGTCACTGCCGCATTGATGGCAGTGGCGGCGTACCTCTACACCTTGCATCCGCCGCCGCAGAATCCGCTGCACGCGCAACAGGTGGAATCGCGTATCACGCCGATCGGCGATGCATATGCTGGCGATACCGGCCGTGCCGCGAAACTCGCCGCCGAGCAAGCCGCGCAGAAAGCCGCTGCCGCACAAGTGGCCTACGGCGGCACCACCGATGGCAAGACCATCTTCGGCAACCTGTGCCACAGCTGTCACGAAACCGGCGTCGCCGGCGCACCGATGCTGACCGACAAGGCCAACTGGGCGCCACGTGTGGCGCAGGGTCTGGATACCTTGGTATCGCATGCGATCAACGGCTACAACGGCAAGGCCGGCGCGATGCCGGCGCGCGGCGGCAATCCGTCGTTGAACGATGCGCAGGTGAAAGCCACGGTTGAGTGGATGTTGACCCAGGTCAAATAACACGCTCAGCCGCGATCTGAAGCACGATCCGCAACTGCGCCGCCTTCGGGCGGCGCAGTCGTTTCAGGACTTCGGAATCGCTGCTTCGAGTTGCAGCAGACGCACTCGTTCGCCCGCGGCGAACTGCATCAGGATCGGAAAAAACGCGGCGAACAATTCGCTCAGTGGCGCCGCGAGAGCAAACAGCGGCGCGGCACTTTCAGCCAGCGGATTGGCATGTTTCAAGCGATGCCCGATGCCGCACAGCACATCGACGATCACCTGCGGATCGGCATACGCGGCAAGGCCGTCATGCGCGCCGATGTAACGTATGAAGCGCTGCATCGGCAATGGCATTTGCTGCTGTGACTCGCGTAACAGCGACATCATGCGTGTCGAAAATGGCGCCAGCGGCTGATCGCTGTAACGCGAAAAATCGCGCGCCAGCAGATGATCGAAATACACATCCAGCAGGATGCCGGCATAACGTCGCTGCGGCGGCACGAACAACGCGCGTGCTTCAACCAGCAGCGCATGCGCATCGGTAAACGTATCGATATGCCGATGCAGAATCACACCTGCACGCAGGCCAGGCGGCCACGCCGGATCCGGCGCGCCGCGCCAGAAATCGCCGAGCACGCCACCAAGTTGTAGCTGCGGATCGGAGCCGGCCAGTAACGTGTGTGCGAGATAATTCATGTTCGCAGTCGGGAGCGGTGCGCGGAAAGTGTCGGCCCGGTTATTATGCGCGGTCTGATGAATATCGAATCGAACCCGTCCACTATGGATTTTCCCGCCACCGCCAGCACCTTGCTGCTGCCCGGCCCTGCCGGTCTGATCGAAATCGCTACCGCCATGCCGCCGCCGGATGTCGCGCGCGCGGGCACGGCGCTGATCTGCCATCCGCATCCGCTGCAAGGCGGCACGATGCAGAACAAGGTGGTGACGACGCTGGAAAAAGCTCTGCGCGAACTCGGGCTGGCAACGGTGCGATTCAATTTTCGCGGCGTCGGTGCATCCACCGGTGAGTTCGACGATGGCATCGGCGAAAGCGATGACGTGCGTGCGATCGCTGCGTGGATTCGTCAGGTGCATGCGGGCGATACGCTGTGGCTTGCGGGGTTTTCGTTCGGCAGTTTTGTTGCGCTGCGCACGGCGGCGGCACTTGATGTCGCCCAGTTGATCACCGTGGCGCCACCGGCCGGGCGCTGGGATTTCGCGGCGATCACGCTGCCGGATTGTCCGTGGCTGGTGATCCAGGGCGAGCAGGACGAAGTGGTCGATCCGAACGCGGTGTTCACGTGGCTGGCATCGCTGCCATCGCCGCCGACTTTGGTGCGCATGGCCGAGACCGGACATTTTTTCCATCACCGCCTGCTCGATCTGCGCGCCGCGATCCAGCAAGGCGCGCACGCACCACTGCCGCCGCTGCGTGCTGCCGGCACAGCCGTTTAGCCATCCAGACATGAGTTTGCATCCGGCAGTAAAAACTTCGCCAGCATCCGCCGATTCAAGCGATGCACCGAGCGCGGTCTATCAACGCGGCGTGGAAGAAAAACGCTGGGATGACGATCCGGCGCAGCGCGAAATCCTCGCGCATTTCGATCGCCTTCAACAGGAGCTAATCGCACGCAGCCAAACCGGTTGGCTGCAGAAACTCGGCGCACGTTTTGGCCGCAGCGCATCGGTGCGCGGATTGTATCTGTGGGGCAGCGTCGGGCGCGGCAAAACTTTCCTCATGGATCTGTTCTACGACAGCGTGCCGGGCGAGCAAAAACTGCGCCTGCATTTCCATCGTTTCATGGCGCGCGTGCACGATGAATTGCGCCAGCTCGAAGGCCGTCAGGATCCGCTCAAGGATGTCGCCGCGCATTTTGCAGAGCAGGCGCGGCTGTTGTGTCTCGACGAATTTTTCGTCAGCGATATTGCCGATGCGATGATCCTCGGCGGCCTGCTGCGATATCTGTTTGCTGAGGGCGTGACCGTGGTCACGACTTCGAATATTTTGCCGGCACAGCTGTACAAGGAAGGATTGCAGCGCGAGCGTTTTCTACCAGCGATAAAGTTGATCGAGCAGAATTGCGAAGTCGTGCAGACCCTCTCGCCGAACGATTATCGGCTGCGCGTGCTGAATCAGGCGCGCGTGTATTACACGCCGCTGAGTGCGGATGTCGAACGCGCGATGGCGTTGTGTTTCGCGCGGCTCGCCAGCGGCGCGCGCAAGGCCGATCACGAGATCACGATTCACGATCGCAGCATTCCGATCCGGCAACTTGCCGACGGCGTGATCTGGTTCGAATTCGATGCGCTGTGTGACGGCCCGCGTTCCGTCGCCGACTATATCGAGATCGCGCGCAGTTACCACAGCGTGCTGATTTCCGGCGTGCCGCAATTCACACCGATGACTGAAAACCAGGCGCGTCGTTTTGTCGATCTCGTCGACGAATTTTACGACCGCAACGTCAAGCTGATTTTGTCCGCCAGCGTGGCCGTGATCGACCTCTACGAAGGCCAGCGCCTGCGCGCCGAATTTGCGAGAACCGAAAGCCGCCTGATCGAAATGCAGTCGCAGGACTACCTCGCACGCGAACACCGCGCATAAATGTCAAAGTCGTGATTGTTGTGATCACAATCTTGTCGCGGGTGCCTCGCCAGCGGACTCCGCAATAATCCACTCCAGCCGCAAGAATGGCGCCTCGACCTTGCTCGATGCGGACTTTCAGAACTGACCGAACACCATCCTCATGAACGAAAAAATAAATTCGCGCCCGGACAAAGACTTCCATACCGAACACAATATCTTGCGTTGACCGAAGCTTGCGATGGGTCTATCTTGCGTTCGTCGGTGTTCGGGCTTGCTCGAACTGAAATGGGAATCCGGTGCGATACCGGAGCTGCCCCGCAGCGGTAAACGGAAACGAAACTCGTCATTGGCACTGGTCCTCCGCGGCTGGGAAGCGATGAGCAGTAGGTGGATCGGCGCACGCCGGTTCGAGTCCGCAAGCCCGAAGACCTGCCGACGCCCGCGCCCACGCACCCGGCGCGGTTTCGGCCCGAAACTTCCGCGGGGAAGTGGCCGCTGACTGCCACGCTCCCTGAAGAGTGGCGCTTAGCCGTTTTCTCCGCAGCAGTGAACAACGCCCGAGGGGGCGTGGGCTACGACGTGGCGTGTACGCTGCGTTGCCCTTCATGGCGTCCGCGCGCGGGAGCGGCGCCACGTGCATCCAAACCAGAGGATGAGCACATGTCGACGACCGAAATTTTTTCCGCAGCGATCACACCCACGGCCACTACCACCGAATCCGCCATGCCCGCAGCGGCGGCTAGCGCGAGCAACGCGCAGGTACAAACCTTACTCAGCGAAAACGCCACGCCGCATGTGTCGGCGCCTGGCAATATTTCCGTGACTGCGAATCACGGCAGCGCCGCATCGAATAATGATGGCTTCGCGCTGACGCCGCCGCACTCGCCCACCACGATGCGCGTGACCAAACGCAACGGTCGCGAGGAACCGGTCGATCTGAACAAGATCGTGCGCGCGGTGACGCGGTGCTGCGAAGGCCTGAACGATGTCGATCCGATGCGCGTGGCGCTGAAGACGATCTCGGGTTTGTACGATCACGCCAGCACGCGCGAGCTCGATCAACTATCGATCCGCACCGCCGCCGAATTGACGATGGAAGAACCCGAATACGCCAAGCTCGCCGCACGCCTGCTCGGTGGTTACATCGACAAGGAAGTTGCCGGGCAGGAAATTCACTCGTTCTCGCAATCGGTCAGCAGCGGCCATCGCCTGGGTTTGATCGGCGAACGCCTGCTCGGTTTCGTGCAGACCCACGCACGCAAACTCAACGATGCGATCGACGTGCGCGAAACACGCCGCTTCGAATATTTCGGCCTGCGCACGGTGTACGACCGTTACCTGCTGAAGCATCCGGCACAGCGCACGGTGATCGAAACGCCGCAGTATTTTTTCATGCGCATCGCGTGTGCGCTGTCCGAAACCGTGACTGATGCGCTGGAGCTTTATCGGCTGTTCGCCGCGCTCGATTATCTGCCGAGCTCGCCGACCTTATTCAACGCCGGCACCACACACGAACAGTTGTCATCGTGTTTCCTGCTCGACTCGCCGGAAGATTCGCTGGAAGCGATTTACAAGCGTTATGGCGATGTCGCGATGTTGTCGAAATTTTCCGGCGGCATCGGTCTCGCGTACTCACGCATTCGCAGCCGCGGCGCGTTGATCCGCTCGACCAACGGCCACTCCAACGGCATCGTGCCGTGGCTGAAGACGCTCGATGCATCAGTCGCGGCAGTCAATCAGGGCGGCAAGCGCAAGGGCGCGTGCTGCGTCTATCTGGAAACCTGGCACGCCGATGTCGAGGAGTTTCTTGAGCTGCGCGACAACACTGGCGACGACGCGCAGCGCACGCATAATTTGAACCTCGCCAACTGGGTGCCGGATTTGTTCATGGCGAGAGTCGAGCGAGATGAAGAATGGTCGCTGTTCGATCCGCACGACGTGCCGCAATTGGTCGATTTGTGGGGCGACGATTTCGAGCGCGCGTACATCGCCGCCGAAAACGCCGGCCTCGCGCGCAAGCGCATCAAGGCGCGCGAACTTTACTCGCGCATGATGCGCAGTCTCGCCCAGACCGGCAACGGCTGGATGACGTTCAAGGACAAATCGAACCGCGCCTGCAATCAGACTGCACTGCCCGGCAACGTGGTGCATCTGTCGAACCTGTGCACGGAAATTCTCGAAGTCAGTTCGACCGGCGAAACCGCGGTGTGCAATCTCGGCTCGATCAATATTGCGCAGCACATCAACGACGGCGCATTCGATTTCGCCAAGCTCGCGCAGACCGTGCGCGTGGCAGTGCGTCAGCTCGATCGGGTGATCGATCTGAACTTTTATCCGATCGATAGCGCGCGCGTATCGAACCTGCGCTGGCGTCCGGTCGGACTCGGCCTGATGGGTTTGCAGGACGTGTTTTTCCTGCTGCGCCTACCGTTCGATAGCGAGGCGGCGCGCCAGCTTTCGGCACAGATTCAGGAAGAAATTTATTTCCACGCATTGACCACGTCGTGCGAACTCGCCGAATCGCTCAGTGCACATCCGTCGTTCGCCGATACGCGTGCGGCGCGCGGCGAATTGCAGTTCGATGCGTGGCATATCGTACCCGCAAATACGGGGCGTTGGCAGGCGCTGCGCGAACGCATCCAGACATCGGGCTTGCGTAATTCGCTGTTATTGGCGATCGCACCGACCGCGACGATTGCCTCGATCGCTGGTTGCTACGAATGCATCGAGCCGCAGGTGTCCAACCTGTTCAAGCGCGAGACGTTGTCGGGCGATTTCCTGCAGGTGAATCGCTATCTGGTCGATGAATTGAAGCGTCTCGGTTTGTGGACCGAAACCGTGCGCAACGGTATCAAACTCGCCGAAGGTTCGATCCAGTCGCTGCTGCAAATCCCCGAGCCGCTGCGGCTGATTTATCGCACGAGCTGGGAGTTGCCGATGCGGGCGCTGATCGACATGGCGGCGGATCGCGGCGCGTATCTCGACCAGAGCCAGTCGCTGAATTTGTTCATGGAAAATCCGAACATCGGCGTGCTGTCCTCGATGTACATGTATGCGTGGAAACGCGGCCTGAAAACCACGTATTACCTGCGCTCGCGACCGGCCACGCGCATCGCCAAGACCACAGTCAGCGAAGCGCCGAGTGCGCAGGCGGCGATGGCCGCGGTGGTGTGCTCGCTGGAAAATCCCGAGTCGTGCGAGGCCTGCCAATAATCATGTCCGCCCAACTGCCAATGTCCTCAAAACCGCCCGGGCGCTTGCTCGATCCCGGTCTCAATCTCACGCTGCGACCGATGGCGTATCCGGCGTTCTACGAAATGTATCGCGCCGCGATCAAGAATACCTGGACCGTGGAGGAGGTCGATTTCGCGCCCGACGTCAACGACCTGCGCAACAAGATGACAGCGGCCGAACGGCATCTGATCGAACGTCTCGTCGCGTTTTTCGCAACCGGCGATTCGATCGTCTCGAACAACCTCGTGCTCAATTTGTACAAACACATCAACTCGCCCGAGGCGCGCATGTATTTGTCGCGCCAGTTGTTCGAGGAAGCGCTGCATGTACAGTTTTATCTGACCTTGCTCGATACTTATGTGCCCGATCCGACCCAGCGCGCGCGCGCTTTCGATGCGATCGAACATATCCCGTCGATTCGGCGCAAGGCCGAATTCTGCATGCGCTGGATCGATTCGATTCAGACGCTGGATCGGCTTGATACGCGTGCGCAACGCCAGCAGTTTCTGCTCAACCTGATCTGTTTCGCGTGTTGCATCGAAGGTCTGTTTTTTTTCGCCGCGTTCGCCTACGTGTATTTTTTGCGCTCGCGCGGATTGCTGCACGGGCTCGCATCCGGCACCAACTGGGTGTTCCGCGACGAGTCCGCGCACATGGCGTTTGCGTTCGAGGTGATCCATATCGTGCGCAGCGAGGAACCCGATTTGTTCGATGCCGAGATGCAGGCAGAGGTGCTGGCGATGATGCAGGATGCGGTCGACTGCGAAACCCAGTTCGCCGACGATGTGCTCGGCGGCGGCGTGGCCGGATTATCGCGGCAGGACATGCGCGCCTATCTCGAATTCGTGGCCGACCAGCGCCTGCACATGCTCGGCATGCCGAAGTTTTATGGTACACGCAATCCGCTCGGTTTCATGGAGCTGCAGGATGTGCAGGAACTGACCAACTTCTTTGAGCGGCGCGTCTCGGCGTATCAGGTCGGCGTGGTTGGCGAAGTGGTTTTCGATGCCAGTTTCTGAGGCGGCTGTGCTCACCGAAGTGCGTCTGCTCGAAATGGTTTTCCCCGATCAGACCAATCATTACGGCACGTTGTTCGGCGGTCACGCACTCGCGCTGATGGACAAGGCGGCGTTCATCGCCGCCTCGCGTTATTCGCGCCGCACGGTGGTCACGGCGCGTTCGGAGCAGATCGATTTTCGCAGCCCGGTGCGGCAAGGTCAGCTCATCGAATTGATCGGAGGTGTCGTCGCCACCGGACGCAGCTCGATGACGGTCGCGGTCGATCTGTACGCCGAAGATCTGCTCTCGGGCGAGCGCCAGCTGTGCACGCGCGGACACTTCGTCATGATCGCGCTCGATGCCAATCACAAGCCGGTCGCGGTGCCGCTGCTTGCAACCGTTGTGGCTGGTGATGATGCGATGGAGTCTCGTTCGATGGAAGCGGATCACTAGGTAGAAAGCACGAATTGCCGCGGCGCATACGACAGGATTAACTTCGACCATTGAGGTTCGCGGATTTGCACCAAGGTTCTGGATGACCCGATCATTTAGCCAAATCTCAACTGGAAATCCCACCATGTCCAAGCCCATCAACGCCGCCGAAGCCGGCCAGTTCAAGATCGGCGGCGATCTCGCCGTAAATCGCCTCGGCTACGGTGCCATGCGCATCACCGGCAAAGGTATCTGGGGCGCGCCGGCCAATCCCGCCGCCGCGCTCGCGACCTTGCGCCGATTGCCCGAACTCGGTGTCGACTTCATCGATACCGCGGACAGTTATGGCCCGAATGTCAGCGAGGACTTGATCCGCAACGCGTTGCATCCATACCAGAATCTGCTGATCGCGACCAAGGGCGGATTGACGCGCCACGGCCCGGATATCTGGCTGCCGCTGGGACGCCCGGAATATCTGCGCCAGTGCGTGTTGATGAGCCTGCGCCGGCTCGGTGTCGAGCGCATCGATCTGTGGCAATTGCATCGTATCGATCCCGCCGTGTCGCGCGAAGACCAGTTTGGCGTGATCGCCGACATGCGCAAGGAAGGTCTGATTCGACATGCCGGTCTGAGCGAAGTAGGTATCGACGATATCGACGCAGCGCAAAAATATTTCCCGGTCGCGACGGTGCAGAACCGCTACAACCTGGTTGATCGCCAGAGCGAAAAAGTGTTGGATTATTGCGATGCGCACGGTATCGGTTTTATCCCGTGGTTTCCGCTCGCAGCCGGCGCATTGGTCGGCCCCGGTTCCGCGCTCGGCGATATCGCCGCACGACTGAACGCGACTCCCGGTCAGGTCGCGCTGGCCTGGTTGCTCAAGCGTTCAAAAGTGATGCTGCCGATTCCCGGCACAAGCAGCGTTGCGCATCTTGAAGAGAACATTGCTGCGGCGAGTTTGGTGTTGAGCGATGCGGATTTCACACTGCTGAATCAGCACGGCCAGTCGGCGTAATCGCACTCTGACACGCAGCAGAATATTCCGACGGATGTCATGAGCCAATCACGCATCCGCAACCCATCCGAGGAAAACCCCATGAGCTCGAATCCATCACCCACCGCCCTCATCGTCGGCGCCTCGCGCGGACTGGGTTTGACGATGGCCGAAGAATACGCCAAGCGCGGCTGGCACGTGATCGCCACCGTGCGCGGCACCGGCAAAACCGCCTTGCATGAACTCGCGCAGCGCAGCGAGGGCCGGATCGAAATCGAATCGGTCGATATCGCCAATGCCGACGAAATCACGTCGCTGCGACAACGTCTGCAATCGCGCAAGTTTGACTTGCTGTTTGTGAACGCGGGCGTGGCCAACGATCCCGAAGAAACTGCCGGCGCGGTTTCGACCGACGAATTCGTGCGCGTGATGGTGACGAATGCGCTGTCACCGATGCGTGTGATCGAACAATTCGAATCGCTCGTGAGCAGCACCGGCACGATCGGCGTGATGTCATCGGGGCTCGGCAGTGTTGCGGATAACGAATCCGGCGGCTGGGACGTGTATCGCGGCAGCAAGGCGGCGCTGAACACGATGATGCGCAGTTTCGCTGCGCGCCAAGCCGGCAATTCGCGCCCGCTGGTGATCATCGCGCCGGGCTGGGTGCGCACCGACATGGGCGGGCCGAACGCCGCGCTCGACGTGCACGAAAGCATCCGTGGCGTAGTCGACACCATCACCAGCTGCGCCGGAAAACCCGGGCTGCGTTATCTGGATTATCGCGGCCACACGATACGCTGGTAAGCTTCTCTCGCCCATGCGCCAGGCAATTCACCGCATGAGCGATTCGAGAATTATACTGTCGCAAACCGGCGCTCGTTCATCGCGAACGAGCTGACCGTGATTTTGCCTCAACCGCCGAACGCGGAATCCAGCATGCACAACGCGAGCGCGTCGTCGCATCGCACTCGTGCTGAAGTTTTCGGCTCGGCATGGTTTTGTGACGAGGCTCCTGTATCAGACACTTTTTGCACAACCACTGCCTGCGGCCTTGTACACTGAGGATCTACGGTAGGCGGCGAAGACGGTCCTATTACACGTTGTGAATGATCAACTTTCAGTTGATTCCGAGTCATTTTCGTCTTCCTCGTTTTGCATGCTCAAGACGTTTTCATCTGAGTCATTTGTTTCCCTGTACTTTCAAGTACGAGAAAACCCAACAAAACGCGACATTTGGGAACTGAAATTTTTACTCGATAAGTGATATGACGCCTTTGTAGCGGTTGCTGCACGGGCTAAAAATTTGTTTCATTCGAGTCGCAGGCTTTGCCGTCAATGGCACATGGGCTTGAGAGAGTTTGTCGTTGCTTCGCCGATGCCGCTCTCGCGACGTTCCGTATCCGATTGCTGGAACTGACCGCGCTCCGTACCCTCTTGCCATGAAGCAGGATCTGGCTCCCATTGGCCTTCGCCAAGTACAGCACTCGCAAGATCACCCAATGTAAAACCCAGCGCTGGTAGGGCAGCTGCACTGCCAGCATCTGTGCGGTTTGCTGAATTCATGTAAGCACAGTATTTGTCGTAATCTCTCGCGATTAATCGTGTTAATTCTGTCGCAAGATCGTAAGAAAGTGAGCAGCCTTCGTCTGGGCGTATGAACGATTTCCCCGACCAGAATTGCTGAATCGTATTTACATTCCAGAACTCCGCGCGTTTCTGCTCATCCTCACGATGCGAGAAAATGCCACGGCGAGGATCCCGGTAAAGAGGCACTATCTGCCTTTCCATGTTTACAGCAGTGCCTTCGTTGAGCCAGGCAGGGATTGCCAGTGGCGCGATCAAGCAATGCGTCAGTTCATGCGCGATAATCGGCTCCATGACAGCGATCTCCGAAAGCACAAATACGAAATGACCATAACCGCGCTGGATGAACATCCCGCTCGACATGGCGAACTCGCCGCTCGCTGGATAATAGTTGCCAACATAGTTGTAGTAGTCGTCCATGTTGTCGAAGACAAGTACGACATGCGGACCGTTGCCCCAGGCTGACGCAACGCCACGCAACGCCCTCAGAATACGGTGTCGAGAGCGCTCGCAAAATTCCACAGCTAATTGCAATTGCCTGTCTTTCAGGCTCGAAAACACTGCGAACGACTGAGATTGTTCGATGCTGTAATGATCCCCCAAATGCATACGCAGCGCCTTGAGCCATGTCAGTGCAGCGCTTCGCCAGTAGCTCCCAAGGGCTGCCGCATCTTTATCTTTGTACTGCTTTGCCTCTTCGTGAGCTACTTTCCAATCGACTATCGGCATCGTCGTATCGTGGCACCATGTCAGCTGCGGCTGAGAAATCTGAGGATCCTGATCCATGCAATCTTTTACGGTTCGATCAGCTCGATTAAAAATGCGCTTGAACAATTGAATCATTTTCGCCTGTTCCCGGGTTGGTCGCAGGAGTTTATACGAGCCGCCTGTTTCACTTCTAAGTTGAGCATGGCCGGAGATCACCTCGTACGGCCGATTAGTTGCGATTCACACCGATACCGACACTCTAGTGTCGTGCAAAGATTGGCACGATATAGAGATTAATTTTATCCCATGGTTGTGTCCGCACGGACGTTCGTTGTCCGTGCGGACATGATCGCAATCGTTCGCTGCGCGAGATGTGGCGCGGTTTTGCTGCTGGCACGATGCATGCTGAAGGCGAACAAGGCATTGCACTCGCGCTGCCGATTTTCGACCGGAGCAGATTCACATGACGCCTGACCGCCGTGCTTTTCTCAAAACCTCATCGGTATTGGCTGCGGGCCTTGTCTTCGCGCGACACGTTAGCGCCGCGGCGAAAGATTCGGCGCCCACGCCTTACGCCGAGGCCATCGTGATCGACGGCAATCTCGTGCCGCCGCTCGATGATGCGGGCGCGCTGGATCAGACTACAACCCTCGCCGTGAAGTCCTCCGGGCTGACCGCGCTCAAGGCGACGATCGGCGGCAGCGCCGGCGATTTTGCGCAGACCAATGCAGACATCGATGGCTTCGATCAAGGCATCCGCGCGAATCCGGCGCTGTACATGAAGATCGAGCAGGCCGCCGATTTTCTGCTGGCAAAACGCAGCGGCAAGATCGGCATCATTTATTCGTTCGAAGGCGTGGAAATGCTTGAGGCGAAAGTCGAGCGCATCGACCATTTTCGCAAACGTGGCGTACGCGTGATGCAGTTGTCATACAACCGCCCATCGCCGTTCGCCTCAGGCGTGTTGAGTCCGCAGCCGTCTGCCGGATTGACCCAACTCGGGCGCGATGCGATCCAGCGCATGAACACGCTCGGAGTTTCGCTCGACCTCAGTCATTGCGATGAGACATCGACGCTGGCCGCGCTCGCGGCATCCAGCAAACCCGGCTTGATCACGCACGCCGGATGCGCCGCGGTGATGGCGCATCCGCGCAACAAGAGCGATGCGGTGTTACGCGCGATGACGAGCAAGGGCGGCGTGGTCGGCATCTATGAATTGGCGTTCCTCGCGCGCGCGCCCCAGCAGCCAACGCTGGACGATTATCTGCGCCACCTCACCCATGCGCTTAAAATTTGCGGCGAGGATCATGTCGGCATCGGCAGCGATGCGTTGCTGATGCCATTCGATACATCGCCGGAAAACATGGTCGAATGGAACAAGGATATCGCCGCGCGCAAGGCCAGTGGTGTCGGCGCGCCGGGCGAAGGTCCGCCGCCGTTCGTGATCGGCTTGAACCGGCCCGACCGCTACCGCGTGATCGCCGATACGCTCGTTCGCCACGGCTACAAAGGCCGTGTCATCGACAAGATTCTTGGCCTCAATTTTCAGCGCGTTTTTGCCGAAACCTGGATAAGTTCAGCCGCTTGATCCGGGTGTCAAAAGTCTCTGAACAAAAAGCGCCGACATGCCGTGCTAGCATCCTGCGCAACTTTCGGG
Source organism: Pseudolysobacter antarcticus (assembly GCF_004168365.1). Lineage (GTDB taxonomy): Bacteria > Pseudomonadota > Gammaproteobacteria > Xanthomonadales > Rhodanobacteraceae > Pseudolysobacter > Pseudolysobacter antarcticus. Next base: position 4,452,470 of record NZ_CP035704.1, on the reverse strand, counting down.
AGAGAACGATGCGCGTGAATAAACTGGCGATGATGCTTGCGCTGCTGCTCGGTGCGACACAGGCGTATGCGGAAAATCCGACGATCAACGTTGATGGTTTGACGGCGCCGGTGCTTGGCCAGGTCACGAACTGGCGGCGTGATATCCACGCGCATCCCGAACTCGGCAATCGCGAATTCCGCACCTCGAAAATTGTCGCCGATCAGCTCAAGAAACTCGGGCTTGAGGTGCAGACCGGCATCGCCCATACCGGCGTGGTCGGTATTCTCAAAGGCGGCAAACCTGGGCCGCGCGTGGCGTTGCGTGCAGACATGGATGCGTTGCCGGTGACCGAGCAGGTGGATGTGCCATTCGCCTCGAAAGTGACCGCTGAATATCGCGGCGAAAAAGTTGGCGTGATGCACGCCTGCGGTCACGATTCGCATACCGCGATCCTGCTCGGCGTCGCTACCGCACTGGCCGGCATGCGCCGCGATCTGCCGGGCGAAGTGATGTTCATCTTCCAGCCCGCCGAAGAAGGCGCGCCGGAAGGCGAGGAGGGCGGCGCACCGCTGTTGATCAAGGAAGGCCTGTTCAAGAATTTCAAGCCGGATGCGGTGTTCGGCCTGCATGTGTGGGCGGGTTTGCACGCGGGTGAAATCGGTTACCGCAGCGGGCCGTTCATGGCGGCTTCGGATCGTTTCACGATACTCGTGAAAGGTGAGCAGACGCACGGTTCCTCGCCGTGGCGTGGCATCGATCCGATCGTCACCGCGGCCGAATTGATCACGTCGGCACAGACCATTGTCAGCCGCCAGATCGACATCACGCGCCAGCCGGCGGTGGTCACGTTCGGCGCGATCAAGGGTGGTATTCGCTACAACATCATTCCCGATAAAGTCGAGCTGGTCGGCACGATTCGCACGTTCGACGAAGACATGCGCAAGGATATTTTTCATCGCTTGACCAACATCGCCGAGCATACCGCCGCTGCGAACGGTGCAAGTGTGGAAACGCACATCCCGGCCGATGTCGGCAATCCGGTCACGATCAACAATCCGGCGCTGACCACACGCATGTTGCCGAGTTTGCAGCACGTCGCGGGCGCGGATCATGTCAGCGAAATTGCCCTAGTCACCGGCGCGGAAGATTTTGCGTATTACGCGCACGAAGCGCCGGGCCTGTTCTTTTTTGTCGGCGCCACGCCGAAGGATCGCGACCTCGCGAAAACGCCGAGCAACCATTCGCCGAAATTCTATCTCGACGAATCCGCGCTTGATCTCGGCATGCGTGCGCTGACCCAGGTCACGCTGGATTTTCTCGGCGGCGCGCATACGACAAAGTGATTCGACGGCCATCCGTCGCACGCTTGATCGCGGCACTTTCGCCGCAATAACGCGTCTGACGTAAACACAATGGCAAGTACGCTGCGAGAGCAAGCACTTGCCATTTGTTGCGTTACCCCTTCACCGTGCTGCGCTAACGCGAGACAATAGCGCGGTTATTTTTCTTTCGCGGCCGCAGCCCCCTGCCACGGCCACACAAATCCCGGAGTTCTGTTATGGCTGAGCCAACCTTCACCGCGCCCGCTGGCGGCGCCAAGATCACGATCAACAACGGCACGCTGAACGTGCCGAACAACCCGATCGTGCCGTTCATCGAAGGCGATGGCACCGGCGCGGATATCTGGCGCGCCTCGGTGCGTGTGTTCGATGCCGCCGTCGAAAAAGCCTATGGCGGCAAGCGCAAGATTCACTGGATGGAAATCTACGCCGGCGAGAAAGCCAACAACCAGTTCGGCACGTGGCTACCGAATGCGACGGTCGAAGCCTGTCGCGAATATCTGGTGTCGATCAAGGGTCCGCTGACCACGCCGATCGGTGGCGGTATTCGCTCGCTCAACGTCGCCTTGCGGCAGATGCTCGACCTGTATGTGTGCCTGCGCCCGGTGCGCTGGTTCAAGGGTGTGCCGTCACCGGTCAAGCATCCGGAAAAAGTCGAGATGGTGATCTTCCGCGAGAACTGCGAAGACATCTACGCCGGTATCGAGTTCGAAGCCGGCACCGATGCGAACAAGAAGTTCCTCGATCTGTTCAAGGAAAATTTCCCGAAAGAGTTCAGCAAGATTCGTTTCCCGGAAACCTCGGGCATCGGCATCAAGGCGGTGTCGAAGGACGGCTCGGAGCGTCTGATCCGCGCCGCGATCGAATACGCGATCACCAACAATCGCAAGAGCGTGACCTTCGTGCACAAGGGCAACATTATGAAGTTCACCGAAGGCGCGTTCCGCAACTGGGGTTACGCCTTGGCCGAGCGCGAATTCGGCGATAAGGTCTACACTTGGGAGCAGTGGGAAAAGACCAAGGCCGCCAAGGGCGAGGCTGAAGCCAACGCCGAGCAGAAAACCGCCTTGGTATCGGGCAAGATCCTGATCAAGGATGCGATCGCCGACATCACCTTGCAGCAGGTGCTGACGCGTCCGGAAGAATTCGACGTGATCGCCACCTTGAATCTCAACGGCGATTATTTGTCCGACGCGCTCGCCGCGCAAGTTGGCGGCATCGGCATCGCACCGGGCGGCAACATCAATTATCTGACCGGTCATGCCGTGTTTGAAGCTACCCACGGCACCGCGCCGAAGTACGCCGGCCTGGACAAAGTCAATCCGGGTTCGGTCGTGCTCTCCGGTGAAATGATGCTGCGCTACATGGGCTGGACCGAAGCCGCCGATGCGATCATCAGCGCGATGGACAAGGCGATTGCCAGCAAGCACGTGACCTACGATTTCGCGCGTCAGATGGACGGCGCCACCGAAGTCAAATGCTCCGAGTTTGCCGATGAGTTGATCAAGGGTTTGTAATCCTACACAGCGGATTTTTGCAATCGACAACGAGGCGCTGCGGCGCCTCGTTGTTTTTCGGCGATTCGAATTGAGCGAGATGTACGCGTTTGTTGCAACATTGATGCGCTCGCGTTTTTTAATCGTGTCCTGGCTGATTCTGCGGAAAACCATACAACACGCCCTGCACAAAATCGCAGTGCATCGCGCGTAACAAATCGCGTTGCTGCTGGGTCTCGACGCCTTTCGCGATCACTTGCAATCCGCTCTGGTGACACAGCGCAATCATCGATTGACACAAGCGGCGCTGATGTATGTTGTGTTCAATTTGAGCGATGAACGGCTCCGCCAGCTTGACCGCATCCACCGGTAAACTGGTCAGCGCGTTCAGGCTGGAATGTCCGCTGCCGAAATGATTGATCACGATCTGGTGGCCGCGCTCGCGCAGCAGCGGCAACACGTTTTCGACGTCTTCGATCATGATGCTTTCGGTCAGCTCCAGCATGAGCTGTTCGGGGCGCACGCCGTATTCGGCATGCAGCCAGTCGAGCAGGCCGACGATGGTTTTGTCACGCAGATCGTGTGCGGTGATGGTGACCAGCAGGCACAAAGTCGACGGCGCATGGCTGAGTTCGATGAACGCTTGCGTCATCACCCAGGTGGTCATTTCACCGATCAGACCGGCTTCTTCGGCTAACGGCAGAAAACACTTCGGCGAGACGCTGCCGAACTCTGCCGAGGTCCAGCGCAGTAGCACCTGATAGAAGCTCGCCTCATCGCGATCATGTTGCATGACCGGCTGATAGACCACGCTGAACTCGTGCCAGATTCCCTGGCGCATCGCTGCCAGCAATCGCTGGCGCTCGGCGATTTCTTCGCGCATGCCTTCGTCGAACACCACGATGGCATTGCCGCCACGCCGTTTGGCGCGATACAGCGCGATGTCGGCTTCGCGTAATACGTCATCGATCGAGCGCGCTTCGGGCTGCTCGTTGAAACTCAAACCGCTACTGGCAAGTAGATAGAACCGCTGCCCACCAAGCTGCAGCGGTTTGCCGATTTCAGTGAGGATTTTGCGCAGCAGGGTGATCCGGCTGCGCTCGTCACTCGTTGGCAGATACAACGCAAATTCGGCTTCTGCCGTGCGGAACAATTGCACAGGCGGATCGTCATGGCGTTGCAGGATGTGCGTTACCGCCTGCAATAGCTGATCGCCGATGGCGTGACCCCAAGTATTGTTGATCTGGCTGAAACGGTCGATCGTCAGCAACGCCAGACAATACGGCGTCAGCGCCTCGCCCTGCCGTGTTGTCAGGGTTCGCAAGGAATGATCATTGCGCAGGCCGGTGAGTTCATCGTAACGGATGCGATGCAACAGCTCCATGCGTGCCCGTCGTACACCGACGATCGCGACATAACAACGGACGATCAGGATCGTTTCCATGACGACGGTGACGCCGAGCAACAGCAACGATTCGGGATGTTCGGACAACGGTATCGGCAAACTGCCGAGTAGGATCATCGGTGCGCTGATCGCGACAAAAATCAGCGCCACGCGCCAGCGTCCCCACGCCGGATAGGCGGGCAACCCGGGATCGGTCAGGTGCACCATTTGCGGCAGCAACGCGGACGCCCCGATCAAGCTACACGACAGCCACGCCAGCACATGCCAGCGGCCGTCGTGCGCCGTGCTGGGCATGTGCAAATGCGGCCCGTAAAAATTCAGCCAGAGAAAATCACCGACCACCATCGTCAGCAGCGCGAGCGAAAGCAGGCTCAGCAATACGCTGTTGCGCCGCGCGGTAAGCACGATACTCAGGACACCAGCGAACAGACTCAGCCTGACGATCGGCGGCCACAACAACACCAGAAAATTAGTTTGCGCAGCATCGATCCGATCCCACCAGACGATCAAAAAATACCGCAATACAAACAGGCCGCAACCCAGACAGATGATCGTGATATCAAGCCACAGCACCGGATTACGTGCCAGCGTGCGCCGTCGCGTGATGGCAATACAGAAGCCGAGAAGGCTGACGGTGACAGCAAAACCGAGCACCATATGCAAGCTCGACTCTGCATCCAAGAACAACGGCAACATGCCATGCAGCAGCGACAATACGCTCCATGCCAACAGCAGATACCACGGCCGCCCCTGGGTCGGTCGATAGTGACGAATGCCGTAGCACACCACGATCATGGTGAGGATTTGCTGCGTTATCCGAAGCAGCAGATCGGCGTTCGGCAATAGCGATTGCCCGATCAGCAGCGCGACTTGCAACACACAAAATACGAACGCCAGCCAATAACGCTGCAGTACAAAGCGCAATCGATCGGGCAACGCAAATTTCGCCGCGTTAAAAAAATCCCGCTCCGACGATATTTCATTCATCGGCAGTCCAGCGCAAATTCAGCTCGCCATGTTCAGGCGTTTTGGCGACCGGTTTTCCGTACCACCAGCCCTGTGCAAGATCACAATCCATCGCCAGCAATATTTCGTGCTGAGCATAGGTTTCCACACCTTCGGCGACGACCGCCCAGCCGTTGTCGCGACACATGCTGATCAAGGCACCGCATAGCGCACGCTGGTTCAAGTCGTGCTCGATATTCGCAATGAACGAGATATCCAGTTTTACACTGCTGACCGACAAGGTCATGAGATAGCTCAGGCTGGAATAGCCGGTACCGAAATCATCAATCGCAATCCGGTAACCACGTTCGCGCAGCAGCGGTGGGATGTGCTCGAAATCCTCGATCAACGCGCCTTCGGTGAACTCCAGCGTGATGCGCGCGGGATCGATTGCATATACCCCGGCGAGCCGATCCAGGATCGGTAGAAATTCCGGATCGCACAAATCGTGCGCCGAAATATTTATCGACAGGTGCTGATCGTCCGGCATTTCGCTCAACTGCAAAAATGCCTGCGAAAGCACCCAGTGGGTGATCTCGCAAATCAACCCGGCTTTTTCCGCGATCGGAATAAATAGCGCGGGCGAAACCTCACCCAATTCTGGCGACGTCCAGCGCAACAACACTTCGTGCGACGTGGTTGTGCCGCTGTCGAGCGTGACGATCGGCTGATAGACGAGCCTGAATTCGGCACCCATGCCTTGGCGCAACGCATTGACAATGCGATGGCGTTCGGTGATCTCGAAATGCATCTGCGGCACGAACAGGCTGAGCGTATTCGGGCCCTGCAATTTCGCGCGAAACAGTGCAGTTTCGGCATCGCGCAGCAGGGTTTCCGGTGATGTGTTGATGGCATCGGCATTCTGGCTGATGCCGATATTGGCAGACAGGAAAAGCCGGTGTTCTTTGACTTGCAACGGCAGTCGCAGTTTCTGCAGCAAATCACGGGAGAGGCGTTGTATCAGCTTGCCCTGCCGTGCGGAATAAATGGGCAACAACAGCGCAAAAACATCGCCTTGCATCCGATACAGTTGTACACGTCGCAGCTTGCTATCACGCAGCATCCGCGCGACCGCAAGCAACACCTGATCGCCGACGTCGTATCCCCAGGTGTGATTGATCTGGCTGAATTTGTTGATATCGAACAAGCCCAGTGCGAACGGCGTTGCAGACGTATGCCATACCGCCAAGGTCTTGCGTAAGGCGTTTTCGTTTGGCAGCCCGGTCAACGTATCGTTTTCGATGCGATGTAACAATTCGCTGCGCGCGCTGTGCATGCTGCGGATCGCGATATTGCAACGCGCCAACAGTGCGGCCTGCATGACTATCGCAGTGATGACCATGAGCCTGGTTTCGGGGTGCTCAGGCAATGGCCACGGTGCACCCGCCAATGCGGTGAGCGCAAAGCAGATCACGCAAAAAATCAGTGTTACCTGGGCAGGCCCCCACAGCCGATAAACCGATTGGCCGGGTTCGGTCAAATTTCGCATATCCGAGCTAAGCGCGGCCAAGCCGAATAGGATGAGTCCGAGCGCCGCAACCGCATTCCATGCCTGGCTGTAAACCGGCAACTGCAAGCCATGCAACAACGACACATCGAGACGCATGATTTCGGTGATCAGCAAGGCCGCTTGCGCCAGCAAAATCAGCGACAACGACAGACTGAACCGGCGCATCGTCAACGCCACGCCCATGATGCCGCCAGCGATCGCCACGTGCACCATCGGCAACACCAGGATCCGCAGGCTGGCGAGCGGATCGGCATCGACCAAATGCCACCACTCTGCCGTAATGTAACGCAGCGCCAGCAAGGCGCCGCAGAGCGTGATGATCGCAATATCCAGCCAGACCAACAGATCGCGGGTCAGGTTGCGATAGCGCACCAACGTGGCGAAAAAAACAATGGTCAGCAGGTTCGAGGCGAAAATCAGCACCAAACGCCAGATCGAATCAGCTTGGCCATTCAACAGTGCGCGCAGAAACCACAGCGGCACGCTGGCGCCGAGTAGCAACCACGGCAACGTATGCGCGGGCCGATGGCGATACATGCCATAGATCAGCGCGACGACGACGGTGGCGCACACCGCGCTACGCGCCAGATCGGCAAGCTGTGGAGAATCCTTGCGTGCCAGCAGAACCAAAATACTTAGCGCCGACAGAATGAGCACGTATCCGAAAAACAGAACAAGCGAACTCGGCGAGGGCGGCAGATCCCGCTCGCTCAAGTTATTGCTCTGCGGTCGCCACTCCATAGCGCGCACCCTCTTGTTGGTCTTACGCAGAATCCTAGCGCATGCGCTGGATTTTTGTCTGTACGCCAGCGTATCAAAGCATAGTTTTGTTTACACCGCGCCGCGAAAATCGCAGAGTTGCCGCGGCAGATTCAACCGATGCCATAGCCTATTGATGGGTGCATCTGACGGAAACCATTGGGCCGGGATTTTTGTTCAGCATCTTTTTTTCCGACTCGGCACGCAATTCCGCCGCGGGCATGGTCGTGGTCGCTTCAAGCGCCGCCGCTACTGAAAAATAGCCGTGTGTGAACAATAGTCCTCTGGATTGATGGTGCAGGGTTTGCCAAAACGATTTCATACATTTCTCGCTGGGTCTGGTGAAAAGTCGATGGCCGCGGTGAAATTCGCCTGCGGCCTGCCCTTAAGAACTTTTTCCGCGCGAGCCTGCCGCGATGAATGCTGCAGTCACACGCGCGCTTACTTGAGCCGGATCAAAGATAGACTTGCCAAGGCGAAGCAAAAAGCGAATGCTTTGCAACATCTGCTTGAAGAAAACTCAAGATGAGCAAGCCTGACCTGTACGCCCTGCAAGCCTTCGTCACCGCGGCACGCACGCGCAACCTGACGCGCGCTGCCGAACAATTGCATCTGACCGTGAGCGCGCTGAGCCATCAGATGCGCGGCCTCGAAGAACGTCTCGGCAAACGCCTGTTCACGCGCAGCCCGCGCGGCGTCAGCCTGACCGACGATGGCCAGCGCCTGCTGAGCGCCGTCGAAGGCCCGATGGACAGCATCGATCGAGCGTTTGCGCAACTGCATGGCCGCGCCAGCACGGGCTTTACCCTCAGCGCATTGCAGTCGTTTGCGTCAAGCTGGCTGATGCCGCGCCTCGGTCGTTTTCTGGCGCTGCATTCCGGGCTGGAGTTGAATCTGCAAACCGGCGCCGAGCTGGTCGATTTCAGCCGCGAAAGTATCGACGCCGCGCTGCGTTTCGGCCCCGGCAAATGGCCGGGCTTGCTGGCCGATCATTTGTTCGACGAATGGATCACGCCGGTCGCGAGTCCGTTGTTGCTGCAACGCCTCGGCAAACCCAAACTTGCCAACTTCGCCGGCTACCCGTTGCTGGCCGATCCGGGCAATCGCTGGCGCGACTGGTTCAAACAGTTCGGCGGCACCCCACCAAAACGTTATGTGGCGAGTTTCAACGATACCGAAATGCTGCTGAAAGCCGCGGTCGAAGGCATGGGCATTGCCCTGGGTCGGCATACGATGATTCAGCCGCTGCTCGACAATGGCCGGCTGGTGGCGCTGACCACGCGCAAGATGCCGTCGAAATACGCGCATTATCTGGTCTATCCGCCGCGCTCGGCCGAGCTGCCCGCGCTGATCGCGTTTCGCGAGTGGCTGCTCGCCGAAGTGCAGATCGAGGCGCGCGCGGTACGCAAGCCACCAGCGGACGGCTAGACTGCGGACATGAATGCTGCCGACTCGATCGATCCGCCCAACGACGAATCCCTCGCGCGCGATTGCGCGTTGGAAATACGCCGCCGATTTGCCGACTATCACACGCGTTTTCGCGCGATCACACAGCGTGCCAAACGCCGTTTCGAACAACGCGAGTGGGCCGCGGCGCGACTGGATTCGGTCGAGCGTATCGAGCTGTACGATCTCTGCGCCGGTGAAACCACCGCATGGCTCGAAACGACGCTCGGCACACGCGTGACCGAGCGCGATTTGTGGGCGCTGATTTTCCGCAATTACAGCGAGCTGATCGCTGCACTGCTCGATCAGGAAATGAACAAGACGTTTTTCAACACGCTCACGCGACGTTTTTTCAAGACCCGCGGCGTCGATGCGGCGATCGAATTTGTCGCGCTCGATATCGAGCCGACCGATGCCATCACCCATCCGGTGGCGCGACACAATTACATCGCCACGCAGGATCTGGTCGCGCTGTTCCGCCGCGCGTTGGAAGACTATCCGTTCGCTGCGGCATTTGCCGATGCCGAAGCCTGTGCGCAACGTGTCGCGCTCGCCGTCACCCAACGCATCGGCCATTGGGGCGTCGAACCCGTGCGCGCGCTCGAGCTGCTCGAAACGGTGTTTTATCGCGAGCGGCGCGCCTATCTGGTCGGGCGCATCTTTGGCGACGAACGTTTCGCTCCATTCGTCATGGCACTCGTGCACGACGAGCAAGGTATCCGTGTCGATGCGGTGCTGACCGAGCGCGATCACGTCGCGGTTTTATTCGGCGTCACGCGCGCGTATTTCCAGGCCGACCTTGCCACAGTCGGCGATGCCGTGGTGTTCCTGCGCACTTTGCTGCCGCGCAAGCCGATCGATGAACTCTACACCGTGCTTGGTCGTGCAAAACAAGGCAAGACCGAACGCTATCGGCACTTTTTTCATTACCTCGATACGCATGCCGACGAATGCTTCGTGCACGCCGACGGCGAGCGCGGCATGGTCATGGCCGTGTTCACGCTGCCGTCGTATCCGCTCGTGTTCAAACTGATTCGCGACCGCTTCGCCTATCCAAAAGAAATGCTGCGCCAGGATGTGATGGACAAATATCAACTGGTGTTCAAGCACGATCGTGTCGGACGCTTGGTGGACGCGCAGGAATTTCGCCACCTGCGTTTTCAGCGCGCGCAATTCGCACCCGCGGTGCTCGATGAATTGCTCACGAGTTGCCGTGATAGCGTGATCGAAGATGGCGATGAAATCATCCTGATCCACATGTATGTCGAGCGCCGCCTGCGCCCGCTCAATCTGTTTGTGCGCGAGGCGCCGATGCACCTCGTGCGCACCGCCGTGCTCGACTACGGTCAGGCGATCAAGGATCTCGCTGCGAGCAATATTTTCCCGGGCGATCTGCTGCTGAAAAACTTCGGCGTAACGCGTCATGGCCGCGCAATTTTCTACGACTACGATGAGCTTTGCCTGCTCAGCGAATGCCGCTTCCGCGCGATGCCGCAGGCACGCGACGAAAGTGATGAAACCGTGGCCGCGGGCGACTGGGTTTATGTTGGCCAGAACGATGTTTTTCCCGAGCAATTTCTGCGTTTTCTCGGCCTCAGCGAACCGTTGCGCGAAGCACTGATGGAAACCCATGGCGAAATTTTCGACGTGCGCTGGTGGCTCGCGCAACAGGAGCGGATCAAGCAAGGTGTTTACGCCGATCTGCCACCGTATGTGGATGCCAGCCGCGTCGCGCGCAACTAGCCGCGCGACCAAGGCCGCACAGCAAAAAACGCAGGCCGCGTGTTACTCTTCGTGTCCCACAATCCTGCATCGGAATGCGTCATGAACAAGCTCATGCTTACGCTGGCACTCACCCTGATATTGAGCGCGTGCCAGCAGCAAGGCGCGCCAATGGCCGCCGCACCGGCGCCCGCAGCAAAACCTGCGCCGCTCGATCAACCAGCGCAACCACCGGCGCCTAAAACCGCCGATCAACTGGCTGCAGAAAAATACGACAGCGTGCTCGCTGGCGACTGGCGCGATGCCAAGAACAAGGCGCGCGACGGTTATCGCCATCCGAAGGAAATGCTGCAGTTTTTCGGCCTCAAACCGGACATGACGGTGATCGAAATCACGCCAGCCGGCGGCTGGTTCACCGAAGTGCTCGCGCCGTTCCTGCGCGATGGCGGCAAATACATCGGTGCGGTGTATGACGAGAAAGCCGAGGGCGCGTCGAAGTCCACCGAAAGCAGCAATCTAAAACTCGAAGAGAAACTCAAGGCGCGCCAGGATGCCTACGGCCCCGCGACCCTCACGCGTTTCACCACCAAGGTGCCGACGTTCGGTGCGGACAATTCGGCCGACATGGTGCTGACCTTCCGCAACGTGCATAACTGGAGCGAAGGCGGCACCGCGCCGCAGATGTTCCAGGCGTTTTTCAAGGTGCTCAAGCCCGGCGGCATTCTCGGCGTGGAAGATCATCGCGCCGCTGCGGGCGCGGCAGCGGATGCAAGCATGAAACTCGGTTACCTGCCCGAGGATTATGTGATCAAACTCGCCACCGACGCGGGTTTCAAACTCGTCGGCAAAAGCGAGATCAACGCCAATCCGAAAGACACCAAGGACTACGCCAAGGGCGTGTGGACCTTGCCGCCGGTGCTCACGCTGGGCGAAGTCGACAAGGATAAATACCTGGCGATTGGCGAGAGTGATCGCATGACCTTGAAGTTCGTCAAACCGCAAGGCGACACGATCTTCCACTCGCCGGATCCGACCGAAAAGAAATAACTGCTGACCCTCGTAATTCGACCTGTGCCGAGCCCGCCACGACGGCAGCGCGGCACAGGTCGTCGGTCGCAGTTACCGGTTTCAAAACACGTTCAAGCGAGTACTAGCCGTTGCTGATCCTGCTCAACAAACCCTATGGCGTGCTGTGCCAGTTCACCGACACCGCCACGCCCGCGCGGCCCACGCTGGCGGATTACGTACGCGAGCCCGGCGTGTATCCGGCGGGCCGGCTCGACTTCGATAGCGAAGGCCTGGTGCTGCTCACCGACGACGGCGCGCTCGCACAGCGCATCACCGATCCGCGTCACAACACCGAAAAAACCTATTTGCTGCAGATCGAAGGTTTGCCCACCGAAAAAGCGCTGCGGAAATTGCGCGACGGCGTGTATCTCAACGATGGTATGACCTTGCCGGCGCAAGTCGAATTGCTCGGCAAGGCGCCGGGCTGGTTATGGCCGCGGGTGCCGCCGATTCGCGAACGCCGCGCGATCCCGACGCACTGGCTCAAACTCACGATCAACGAAGGCCGCAATCGTCAGGTGCGACGCATGAGTGCCGCGGTCGGTCTGCCGACCTTGCGTCTGATCCGCGTGCGCATCGCCGAGCATGAACTCGGTGAATTGAAATCCGGTCAGATGCGTATTGTCAGCGGCTGATTTTCGCGCGCGTACCGGCGACTGACGAAGCTGGAGTTGTTTCGAGTTCGATGAAACCGGAGTGTGACATGACCTTCAAGGATCATTTCTCGGGCCACGCGAATATCTATCGCGACGCGCGTCCGCATTATCCGACCGAGCTGTTTGTATGGCTTGCGAGCCAAGCGCCGGATCACGATTTGGTATGGGATTGTGGCTGCGGCAACGGCCAGGCCAGCATCGCCCTCGCGACACATTTTCGCGAGGTTTTCGCCAGCGACCCGAGCGCCACACAGATCGCCGCCGCGGAGGAAAATCCACGCGTGCATTATCACGTTGAACCGGCTGAACAGACCTCGCTCGCGAGTGGCAGCGCAAGCCTGATCACCGTCGCGCAAGCACTGCACTGGTTCGACTTCGCGCGCTTTTATGCCGACGTGCGGCGCGTACTGAAACCGCGCGGCGTGATTGCCGCATGGAGCTACGCCGACTGCAGCGTCACGTCCGCGATCGATGCACTCAAGGATCGTGTCTATATCGATCTCGTCGGCCCGTATTGGCCCGCCGAGCGCCGTTACGTCGAAAACGGTTATGCCGATCTACCGTTTCCGTTCGAGGAAATCATCGCACCGCCGTTCGAGATGCATATCGAATGGACCGCCGCACAATTCATCGCTTACCTGCGCAGCTGGTCAGCCAGCCAGCGTTATCTGCAAGCGCAAGGCCACGATGCCGTGGCATTGGTCGAAGCGGAATTGCGCGAGGCGTGGGGCGTTGCATCGCGCGCCGTGCGCTGGGCTCTGGTGTTGCGAGTTGGCCGCGTGTAATTGGTCGACATTTGCCGACCATCACATCAAGCATCGTTGTACATCTGCAGAAATGCAGTCTGCATATCCGATTCCGCGATATGAAGAATCAGCGTTCGCTTCAACTCGACATGCGGGTGAATGGCAAAGCCCTTCGTGAACCGAAACACTTCTTCCAATGTCTGGGATTCGTGCCACGTTGTCATGACAAACGCTTCGTCGGGTATCTCGCTGTAGCCGAATTCCTCAAGATTCGCGATATCGACCAAATCATCCCACAGGCTGCATTCGTCGCCCCACGCGAGCATGTACAAACAGCCGGATTTGACCAGCCATTCGCTGGCGATGATTCGCCACTGCGGCGTCACTTTTTCTTCGATCACCACGATCGCGCGATACGCGCCGCATCGCGCTTATATCCGGGAAATCACCGTCCGTTGATAGGCGCAAATACTCGATCAGATTTTTTTGCACTTTTTGCCGATCAACGATTCGTCAGCTGAATCTCGATACGCCGATTGCGCGCATAAGCGTCATCGGTTGCCGCGGTATCCACCGGCTGGAATTCGCCGAAGCCGTTGGCGGCGAGGCGATTCGCCGGGATCCCTTGCACGACGAGATATTTGACGATCGCGACGGCGCGCGCGGTGGAGAGTTCCCAGTTCGACGGGAAACGTTCGTTGTGGATTGGGCGGCGATCGGTGTGGCCGTCGATGCGCAATACCCAGTCGATGTTCGATGGAATTTCGGCAGTGACTTGCTTCAGGGTTTGCGCGAGTTGACCGAGCTGGCCATCGGCCTGCGCGCCGAGATCGGCGGACGCGGTATCGAACAGGATATCCGAGGACACCATGAAACGATCGCCGACCACACGAATGTCGGCGCGATCACCAAGCGCCTCTTTCAGCTTGCCGAAAAATTCCGAACGATAACGCGCGAGTTCGTTGACCTTGTTGGCGAGCGCGAGATTGAGCTGCTTGCCGAGATCGTCGATCTTCGCATCCTTGTTCTTGACGCTGGCGTTCGCCAGATCGAGCGACGCGGTCAGCTGGCCGAGCTGATCGCGCAACGCGGCAAGCTGGCGATTCAGCAACTCGACTTGCGCGGCCGATTGCGCGGCGAGATCGGTCTTGGCCACGAGATCTTTTTTGGAGTCGTCGAGCTGCGCGCCCATGCTCGCGATGTGGCTTTCGAGCTGCTGCTTGAGTTCGGTCAGCGCGGCAATATCTGCACTCAGTTTGGCGGCCTCGGCCTCGCGTTGCGTGAGCGCGAGTTGTGCCGCATCGCGCGCGCCAGCAGCGGCACCGAGCGAGACATTGAGCTCCTGCGACTTCGCGCTCAGCGTGGCGTTTTCGCTTTGTGTCAGCGACAGCGTTTTTGCGAGCGCAGCGATCTGGTCATTGAGATCGGCCAAGGCTTTATTTTTTCCAACCAGCGTTTGCGACAGCACGAACTGGCCGACCGCAAAGATCAGCAACACGAACACCATCACCATGATCAATGAAGAAAGCGCGTCGACGAATCCAGGCCAGATATCGAGCGAACGACGGCGGTGCGACAGCGATCTCATCCGTTGCTCCCGCGCTTGTTATCCATCGCGGCGGCGATGGTGCGCGAGAGCAGGCGCAGCTCGGCGCGCAGGTCTTCCGACAAGCGCGCGACTGGCGCATCGTTGTGACTCATGCCGCGTAACACGGTTTTCAATTCTTCCTGGGTTTCGGCGGCGGCATGACGATCGCGCGCATCGCGGCCAAGCAGATCGGTCAGGCGCGCGAGCTGCGCATTCAGTTCACCGAGCTGCTCGTTGCCGCCGCGCCGCTCACGTTCGCTCTCGCCGATCGCGCGCTGCATGCGATCGAGTCCATCGGCGGTTTGTTCGAGCAGCGCCTGCACGTACGCCGGTACGCTGGCATCGCCTTCGCCGAGCGAACCACCCGAAGAAAGTTTGGTCATGCCCGACAGCCATTCTTCGAGTTCGTTGTAAAAACGGTTCTGCGCATGCCCGGCCTGCAGGTCGAGAAAACCGACGATCAGCGATCCGGCCAAACCAAACAACGACGTCGAAAAACTGGTCGCCATGCCAGAGAGCGGCATCCTCAAATTTTCTTTGAGCTGGGTGAACATCTGCGCCGAATCTCCGCCGACATTGAGCGAACCGATGATGTCGGCGACCGAACGAATCGTCACCAGCAAGCCCCAGAACGTGCCGAGCAGGCCGAGGAAAATCGACAGGCCAATGAGATAGCGCGACAGATCGCGAGATTCTTCGAGGCGCAGATAAACGCTGTCCAGAATCGAGCGCAACGACGGCGCCGACAACGCCGCGCGACCGCGTTCGCGACCGGCCAGCAAACGCGCCATCGAGGCGAGCAGGCGCGGTTTCTGCGTCGGCGGGCGATCTGGGTCGGAACGACGGAACGCATCCATCCAGTCCACTTCACGATTCAGTAAAAGTACCTGGCGCAGGTTGACGAAAATGCCGACCGCCAGCACGCCGAGAATCACCGTATTGAAAAACGGATTCGCGGCAAAATTTTGTGCGAGTTTCGGTGCCAATAAAATCGCGAGCACCGCAATGGCGGCGAGAAATCCGAGCATCCACACAAGGGCGCGATTAGGGCGGGTCATGAAGGGTTATTCCTGCTGATGGCGTGGCAATGATGCGCGGACTTGCGGACTCTTCTGCGACCCGCTCAGTTGGGATTGGTTCCTGATGCTCGTTACCCTGCGCTGGGATGACAGCGCTTTTTTAACTTGCTTGCTAGCTGTTGATGCGATGCAATCACTCGCGTGGCTTGGCGCGCGCGGTTGGTGTGGCCGACCACGGATCTTCCGGCCACGGGTGTTTTGGATAACGGCCTTTCAGCTCCTTGCGGACTTCGGGATAGGTGCGCTCCCAGAAACTTTTCAGATCCTGCGTGACCTGGATCGGACGCTGCGCTGGCGACAGCAGGTGCAGCACGACGGCGATGCGACCCTTGGCAATGCGCGGCGTGTCGGCGAGGCCGAACAGCTCCTGCAATTTCACTGCGAGCACGGGCGGTTGATCCGGTGTGTACGATAACTTGCGTTCCATACCGCTCGGCACGCGCAGCGCGGTGGGTGCGTGCTCATCGAGTTGCCGGCGCGTGTTGAAATCGAGCATGGCAGACAAGGCTTCACCGAGCTCTTCGGCGCGCAGTGAACTCAGTCGCGTCTTGCCGTTCAAGAATGGCCCGAGCCATTCGTCCAATGTCGCCAGCAATGCGACATCGCCGATATCGGGCAGATTCAACTCCGGGCACCAGCCGCGCAGGCAGCCGATGCGCAGGCGCAGCTCGATGGCGTGATCGCTCCACGGCAAAACTTCAAGGCCAAGTTCGCGCACGCCGGCTAACAGCAAGCGCGTCGACTCCGCCGCATCCACGCGCATGCCGGTCTTGCGTTCGAGCACAAGTGCGGCGAAACGTTGTTCCTCGTAAACGTCGATAGCGCGGGTATCGCGATTGAAATGTGCGATGCGTTCGCGCACGAAACGATGCGCAAAATCGCGTTCCAGCAACGCCGGATCGAACGGCGCGGCGGCGAGAATCAGACTGTCGCGTTCGTCAAAGCGCAGGTCGACCACAACCAGCCACGGCTCGCCATACAGCGCCGTATTTTCGTGCAGGCGCGCGCCGCGTCCGTTGCTCAGCGTGTACCGCCGCGGATTGTCCGGGTCTTGCCGTGCGACGCGATCAGGAAACGCATGCAACAACAAATTGCCGAGCGTCAGCAGATCGGTACGACTGTCACCACGCTCGCGCAAACCAAGACGACGACGCCAACTGCTCGCCGCCTGATCGAGTGCGGCGAGCGCGCCGCTATCCGCACCGAGGTTACGCGCCGCACGCGCGCCTTCGCGACGCCATGCATCGAGCGCTTGCCAACGGTTGCGGAAATCATCGCTGCGCCCACTCTCACCTCGCAGCGGGCTGCGCGCCTCGATCAGCGCGAGCAGATCGCAGGCCAGCGAGCGCTGTTGCGTCGATGCACGCAATGCCGCAGCGGCGAGACGCGGATGCGTGCCGAGTGCGAGCATGTCACGACCGAGCGGCGTCAAACGCGCCGCATCATCCAGCGCACCGAGCAGACCGAGCAGTTCGCGGCCTTGCGCGAGCGCACCACTCGGCGGCGCATCCAGCCATTGCAAGGTACCGGAACCCCACGCCGCGAGTTCGAGCGACAATGTGGATAATTCCACTTGTGCAATTTCCGGCGTGCGCGCGGGATCAAGACGCCGGCTTTGTGGCCACAACCGGTAACACACCCCGGCGGCAACACGACCTGCGCGGCCGGCACGCTGATCGGCCGAGGCTTGCGAAATCGCGACGCTTTCCAGTCGCGTGAATCCGCTTTGCGCATCGAAGCGCGGCTCACGCGCCTGGCCCAGATCGATCACCGCGCGAATGCCCGGCAAGGTCACGCTGGATTCGGCGACATTGGTCGCGAGCACGATGCGCCGCGAATGATTTTCGGCGGGGCGCAAGGCGAGATGTTGCTCGGACAGCGATAGTTCACCATGCAGCGGCACGAGCGTCAGCGTATTGTCGACGGCGAGCGCGGACAGCACATCTCGCGCTCGATCGATCTCGCGTTTGCCCGGCAGAAATACCAGCACATCGCCTTCGCTTTCTGTCAGCGCCTGCTGCGCGACGCGCTTGAGATGGAATGGCCAATCCTCCTGCGCCTTGGCCGACGGATACTCGATGCGCACCGGATAACTGCGGCCCGCGCTGCTCAGGCGCGGCGCGTCCAGCCAGCGCGCGATGCGCTCACCATCCAGCGTGGCTGACATCACCAGCAGGCGCAGTTCGGGGCGCAGACTCGCCTGCACATCAAGCGCGAGCGCGGCGCCGAGATCGCCATGCAGGTGACGTTCGTGGAATTCGTCGAACAGGATCGCGCCGATGCCGGGGAGTTCCGGATCGCTCTGCAAAAGCCGCGTGAGGATGCCTTCGGTGACGACTTCGATGCGCGTACGCGACGATATTTTGGCTTCGAAACGGATGCGATAACCGACCGTTTCGCCAACTGCCTCACCGAGTTGCGCGGCCATGAATTCCGCTGCCGCGCGTGCGGCGATGCGGCGTGGTTCGAGCAGTAGAATTTTTCCGCCAGCGAGCCAGGGTTGATCGAGCAAAGCCAGCGGCACTTGCGTGGTCTTGCCCGCACCGGGCGGCGCTTCGAGTACGAGGCGCGTATGTGCGGCGAGCGTACTGCGCAGCTCGGGTAGGAGGGTCTGGATCGGAAATTCTGCAGCGCTCACGGCAACCATCGATAGGCGAGGCGCGCAGTGTGCCGCAAGCCTCGCGTCGGTGCGAGCACTCACGGATATTTCGGGTGTGAAAAAGACGATCCCGCCGGGCGGCGGGATCGTCGGATCAAACCATGCGGATTGGAATTACTGGCAGACCAGCCCATTCAAGTACAAGCTGAACAGGCGGTTCCAGGTGCGCGTTCCCGAACCACTCGGACCGGGCAGGCCCGAGGTATTGGTGTAGGTGAATTGCGCTGTATTGCAGTCGGAAAAGCTGAATGTGACATTGCCCCAAATACCGGATTGCACGCCGTTATTGCCGACCAAGACTACAGGTGAGGTTACCGACTGCGCGCCGATGTTGAACACCGTATTGCCTTCAAGGTTCAATGCCGTGCCGTCGGCCGCGTAGGCGACCCAGGTGAACAGCAGATAGCGCTTGGTCGCGCTGTCGGCGACCACCGGTGACTGGTAGATCTGGATCAGCATGTTCTCGTTGTTCAGCGTGGTGACGTAGTTGCCGCTCTGGAACCCACTGACCGGCATCGGCTGGAACGCCGCCGGATAGGTTGCCGCGGTCGGAGCATACGCCGGGATATTGTTGATGAAAGTCTTGCTGGTGCTCTGGCCGAACAGGTTGTCGAAGCGCAATGAAAACGAGTTGTTGAAGTTCTGCACGTTGTACGACGCGTCCGGGTAATACTCCAGCACGTACGTCGTGCTGTTGAACACGGAGATGTTGGTCGGCTCGCCCTCGAGAATGGTATTCGGCTCGCGCGCCAAGCGGATGTAGTCGCGGTACGTCAAATCATCAAAGCCCACGCCACTGCTGGTCTGGGCCATGCGGATATCCGGAAACAGAGGATATTGGGTGGTCAGCTCGGCGGCGCGTTGAATGCGCATGAGCGTGGCCGAAGCGGCTTGACCGGTCAGGCTGGGGCAGGCGACGCGCCACACCGAGATGGTTGCGGTTTCGATGATGTATTGCGTACCGTTATAAGCCGCCAACGGCACCTGTGCCGAATAGACCGGGCCACTCGTTGTGGTCGGCAACGGATTCGACAAACAGCTCGGCGGATAGGCGCGATAGCTGCTCGCGCTGACTTCATCGGTCGAATTGTTCTGGCGCGTTCCGGGCGCAATGCCTTGCGTAGAAACGCCGCCAAGAGTGCGCTCTGGGTTCGCAAGCAATCGCTGCACCAGGGCATGGTTCGTAGCTACAGCTTCGGCCTGCGCACTCACTTGGGCTGCGCTGAAAGCCGCGGAAGGAGTTACGGACGAAGCAACCGCAGCGCCGCTCAGGGCGAGCAAGGCGAATGCGGCAACACCGCGCAAGGTGGCGGATGGAATGAACATGGCAAATCTCCTGCAGCGCTGTGGACGCAACCATGACGTCTTGACAGCATGTTTTTCGGCAATGAATTGAGTATGAGATCGAACCTGTGGCACACGCATTGGCATTATGCACAGCTGCGCAGCCTAACGCACAGACGTGACTCTCGTTGACATCAGCGCCAGAGTCAGCCGCGAATCGTTTCGGATGGATGACGTGGAGTTTGTCGCACGTACGGCACAGCGCGAGGCAATCTGCCGCGTGAGAAATCAAGATAAGGCAATCACGCGACGACAACGCTACAAAAAACAATCCCGCCATTCCGGCGGGATTGTTGTGGGCGTGACATTTGAAACTACTGGCAAACGATGCCGTTGATGTTGAGATTGAGCAAGCGGCTCCAGGTACGTGAACCACTGCCAGTGGGGCCGGGCTGGCCCGAATTATTGGTATAGGTGAACTGCGATGTATTGCAATCGCTGAAGGTGAAAGTCACATTGCCCCATAGACTCTGGCCACCGTTCGTGGTGACGACAACTACCGGGGACGATACCGTCGTGTCGCCGATGTTGTAGATGGCGTTGCCCTCGAGGTTCAACGGCAAACCATCGGCCGCATATGCAACCCAGGTGAACAACAGAGCGCGCTTGGTCGTGTCATTCGGTATTTCGTAAACCTGAATCAGCATGTTTTCATTGCTCGGGGTGGTCTTGTCCACCCAGTTGCCGCTTTGATAACCGCTGATCGGCATCGGCTGAAATGCTGCAGGATAGGTCGCGTTGGTGGGCGCATAAGTCGGCATTAGACCGCTGTAGAAGTAGTTATTGCCATTGAAGAAATTATTAAAGCGCAGGCTGAAGGCGTTGTTGTAGTTCTGCACATTGTAAGCAGGGTCGGGAATGTATTCGAGTACATAGGTTGTGCTATTGACGATCGGATCATCTGCATAAACGGTTGAGATCACGGTATTCGGCTCGACGGCGTTGCGAATAAAATCCCGCCCCGTCAGATCGTCGAACCCAACCCCACTACTGGTTTGCGCCATACGAATGCCGGGGAACAGTGGGTATTGTGTGGAATCGCCTTCATACGCCGCCTGACGCTGAATGCGCATCAACGTGGCCGAAGCGGATTGCCCGGTTAAACTCACACACGCCACACGCCAGACCGAAATGGTCACTCCCTCGAGAACATAGCTAAGGGAGTTTGGATCGTATTCGCTAAGATTGACTGGCAATGATATTACCGGGCCACTGATCGTGCTCGGCAACGGATCGGAAAGGCAGCTTGGTGGGTAGGCACGATAGCCGTTGGATATCACTTCATCGGTGCTGTTATTTTGATTTGTGCCGGGCGTGCTCGCCAAGGTACGCACGCCGCGGTTGGCCGATATCGAAGCGCCATTTTTTGTGACCGACGCCAAGCGCGATCGCAGATTGCTGCGCTCTGCCGCGACGGCAGAGTCATCGCGCTGCAGCGTAGTCTGACTGCTTGCCGATGTAGCGGCAGGCCATTGTCGCGGGGAACTACTTTGTGCAAACGCATTGGCGCTGATCATGGCAACCAGACCGAGCTCAACTACACCGAGTATGGAAAATGTTTTGTTTAACATGAGAACTCTCCTGCAACGCTAGGGAACGCAACGACCACGTTAGCGACAGCATGTTTTCAAACCAATGAATCGCCTGTGAACCAAAAAACATTGCCGTTTTACCCTGCTAAATGCACGACAGCAGGCATAATGCACGCCCCGTCACGGACCCTGAAATCATGCCTCTGCTAGACATCGGCGCCAATCTCAGCCACGAATCTTTCCGTCATGATCTGGACGATGTGCTCGCGCGTGCAGCCGCCCATGATGTCGCGCAAATCATGGTTACGGGCGCGAGTCGCGAAGGCACGATCGCGGCGTACGCGTTGGCCTTGCAGTATCCGAACCGGCTGTTCGCCACCGCGGGTATACACCCGCACCATGCCAGTGATTACGACACCGAAACCGATGCGCTGCTGCGCGAACATGTCGCCTACGACGAAGTAAAAGCGGTCGGCGAAACCGGGCTGGATTATTTCCGCGACCTGTCGCCGCGCGCCGCGCAACTGTTTGCGTTCGAGCGCCAGCTCGATATCGCGGTAAATTGCGGCAAACCGCTGTTCCTGCATCAGCGCGATGCCCACGCGGATTTTCTCGGCTGCATCGATACCGTGCGGCATCAGATCGGCGCGGCGGTGGTGCATTGTTTCACCGGCGAGCGCAAGGAACTGTTCGATTATCTCGATCGCGATCTGTACATCGGCATCACTGGCTGGATCTGCGACGAACGCCGCGGCTTGCATCTGCGCGAGCTCGTGAAAAACATTCCGGCGAATCGGCTCATGATCGAAACCGACGCGCCGTATCTGCTGCCGCGCAACCTCAAACCGATGCCGAGCCATCGCCGCAACGAGCCGATGTATCTCGCGCATATCTGCGCCGAGATCGCGCGTGATCGTGGTGAGGAAGTGGAGCTGGCGGCGGCGCAAACGAGTGCGACTGCGCGTGAGTTTTTTCGTCTGCCGGATGTGGCTGTCGAGCAAACGCCGTAGGCCGATTGAAACGTCGACTGAAACGCCCACGCGGAAAATCATCCGAGCGTAAAAAATGAAGCCGTCATCCCAGCGCAGGCTGGGATGACGGTCTTGCGATGCTTACGGTTTCGGCTTGCGCTTGAAGAAGCGGCTGATCGCCGCGCCGAACGCGGCCAGACCGAGGAAGATGGCTTTCTTCGCAGCGAGCAATACCACGAACAACTTCGCGAACAAGCCGGCTTTTGCCGCCACCGCACCGACCACCAGGGCGCCGAGGCCATACGCCGCGACCTTGTCCGTACTCGCATTGAAGTCGGTGTATTTTTTGCCAGCATCGAACTCGGTCAAAGCCAATACTTTCTGCATGTCGCGCTGCACGACCGGCAATTGATCCATGCCGGCGATCGCATTCATGCTCAGATATCCGCCACGTCCGAGCGCGCGAATATCGTAGTTCAAGGTATGTGCGCCTGCGCCGTCGAAGCTGAGCTCTTTCGCCCAATACAACTTGTTGCTGGTCGCATCGTAATGCGGCGGCTGTGCCCAGCCGACCAGCTGGATCGCGTGATAACCCTGCTTCACGCGTTCCGCATTGCCCTCGCTGGTGCTCTGCTGCATTTCCTTGAGCATGTCGTCGTAATTGATCTTGGCCGCATCCGCATCGGTGATATGACCATCATCGGAATAAGTCAGCACGACTGCCCAGGATTTGTCCGGATCGCTCAACGGCGCGCTGGTCGGCACGAGCATGCCGAGAATGTCGCTGTCCGGCGGATTGCCCCACAAATCCTCGAGCACGCTCTGGGCATCCTTGGCATCGAGATAGCGGAATTCCGGCGTGAGTTTGAGCGTGGCGCCGGCCTTCGCCACGGCCACGTTGCCGGTCTGAAAATGCAGCGCGTCGACAAACTTCTGCACCTGTTGCTGGCGTTGCTCGGGCGTAGTGGTCGGTTCTACGGCCGTGCTGATTGTGGTCGCCAGCGTCAAGGCGGCGGCGAGAAACAGAATCGGTAAACGCATCGTCAAGCTCCCTGGAATCGTCGGTGGTGGATTGGCGACACAACGCCAGACGCTATTCTCCCCACGCCTGTTTGCAAGCTGGCAAGCCGCAACGTTGTTTTCCCCAATCGCGGCATTCTACGACACGACATGGGTTGGCGCTGCAACGAAATGCATGAGCGTTGCGTCCTCATTCGGCCATGGCGAATTCACCTGTGGCGAATTTTTTTCAGGTACTGGATCGGCATGATGTGACAACAGCTTTACCACGCGCACGCTACCATAGCGGCATGATTTATCGCTTCGACGATTTCCAACTCAATTCAGCCACACGCGAACTGCATCGGCACGACATTCTGGTCGCACTGCCGGCGCGCGCATTCGAGTGCCTGGCGTATCTCATCGAACATCGTGAGCGTGCGGTCGGTCGCGATGAATTGATTGCGGCGGTTTGGGGTCGCGTCGAAGTCAGCGATGCCTTGCTCAGCCATACCGTAGTCAAGATTCGGCGCAGCCTCGGCGACACCGGCAACGAGCAGCGCACCATTCGCACGGTGCCACGTTTTGGTTATCGCTGGGTCGGTGAAATTGTGGCGTTGGCCGCATCGGTGGAAACATCACCGCCGATCGTGGCGGCAGCACCGCCGATGGATGCAGTGCCAGCGGATATCGCAGCGGCGGCGGCGCCAGGCATCGAAATGCCGAGCATGCCGTCAGCAATATCGCCGCGGAAAATTCCGCAGCGGATAACGTTGGTACTAGCCGCGTTCGCGAGCATCGCGCTGGTGGTGGTTTTGCTCTGGTTTCTGCTGGCCACGAATCGGCGCGATGTCGCCGCCGTTGCCAGCAATACCGCCGCCGCAAACACGGAAAATTCCGCAGCACTGGCGCTGGTATTGCCCGCCGAAGTCAGCGCGTCGGACGACTGGCGCTGGCTGCGTTTCGGCCTGATGGATCTCGTGGCGAATCGTCTGCGCGATGGCGCGCTGTATACGATGCCGAGCGAGAGTGTGGTCGCCCTGCTGAAACAGCGCGATGTCGCCAACAAGACCGATTTGCTGCACGACACGCAGCTCGCGAAGGTCGCAGCAATGCGCATCTTGCCGCGCGTGCGCAGCGATGGCGCGCGCTGGACGGTGCGCCTCGATGTGTTCGGCGCGCAGAACGATCAGAGTGTCGAGGCGCAGGCCGATGACGCGATCAAAGCCGCGCGCGACGCCGCCGATTTGCTGTTGAACAAACTCGGCCACAAACTTAATATCGCCACTAGCGAACCGACCACACCGCAACTCGAAGAATTGATGCAACGTTCCGGCGCCGCGATGCTGGCCGACCAGCTCGATCAGGCCCGCGACCTGATCCGCGCGGCCACGCCGGAGTTGCAACATCAGCCGCGCGTCGAACAGCGCATGGCGCAGATCGAATTTCGCAGCGGCAATTATGTGGCCACCGAATCGCGCCTGCATGTCTTGCTCGATCGCCTCTCGCCGCAACGCGATGCAGCGCTGCGCGCCCGCGCGCTGATCACTCTGGCCGGCGCTTATTTGCGGCAGAACAAGATTGATCTCGCCAGCGATACTTACGAAGAAGCGATCACCTTGCGCCAAGGCCAATCCGATCCGGTCGTGCTTGGCGTCGCTTATCTCGGGCGTGGCAGCGTGCTCGCGCAGAAACAGCGTTTCGACGAAGCGATCAGCGAACTGTCGCGTGCGCGCACTGAGCTCGAAGCCACCGGTGACGGCCAGGGCGTGGCCGCGGTCGATGTGAATCTCGGCGAGATCCAGAGCATGCGTCACCGCCCCGCCGAAGCGCTGCCGTTGCTGAAAAACGCCGTGCGTGAATTCGAGCTACTCGGCCTGCGCGAAGGTCTGGCTTATGCGCTCGGGCAACAGGCGAGTGCCGAGCGCGAGATGCTGGATTTTGCCGCCGCGCAGGCCACCACGACACGTTTCTGGCCGGCCGAGCAACACACCAACAACCTGCGCCTGCGCTGGACGCTGACCTGCGTGCGCGCCGAAGCGTTGACCGATTCCGGGCAGCATGACGAGGCGTTGCTTTTGCTCTCGCGTATCCGCAACGAAGCCGATCCGCACGCCGATTCACTGGCGCGCGCCTGCGCCGACGCACTGGCTGCGAACATCGCGTGGCGTCATGGCGACGCCGTTGCCGCGGCGCGTTTCGCCGAAGCTGCGCTCAGCAGCGATTTCCGCGATGCTGAACCGACCCGCTACCTGCGCACGGCGGTGTTGCGCACTCACGTATTGCTGCACAACGGTCAAGCTGCAGATGCGGCGGCGTTACTGCAAACCTTGCGCACGTGGATCGGCAGCAATGCCGCTGGCGACTGGCGCGCGATCTACCTGCAACTGCTCGACGCCGAGCAGGACGCCGCCGCGCATCGAACCGAAGCCGCGCTCGAACAATTTGCTGCGGCGTTGCAGAGCGCGATCCGCTTCAACGTAGCGGAGGATCTGGTCGCCGTGGCGGTGCCGTATCTGCAGGCGCTGATCGCGGCCAGTCAGCTCGACAGTGCGCGTATCGTCGCCGGGCGCATCAGCGTCTGGGCGGATCGCGACCTGCGCGTGGCGACCGCGCAGGCGCAACTGTTTCGTGCGCTCGGGCAGAGCGATGCCGCGCGCAAAGCCGAAGAAACTGCAGCGCGATTGCTCGGTCCGCAAACTGCAGCGATGTCCGCCACCCCGCCGCGATAAGGCCATTTGGCCGCTTCGCACAGCGATAACGCCATCCCGGCACAGCTCGTACATCGTCTGCACATCGATTGCGCATGCGCATTTTCGCGCCACTGCGGACAATCCGCGACGCCCGACCGGACCATCGCGTGACTCTTTCGTGCGCATGCAATGCTCGCCCTGTCGCGGCGCTCTGTCACCGTCAATCGCTGAGGAAAAGTCCGGCCATGAACATGAAATTGCTGCGCGTATCGAGTTTTGTTTTATTCAGTCTGCTGGCGATCGTCGGCAATACGACGGCGGCAACGCTGACCTTGGCCGATGTCGGCGGCGGTGCGCTGTCACCACCGGTGACGCAGGGCAACTATTTGTATGTCGGCACCGGCGCTACGCTGACGACGTGGAACATGAGCGATCCGACCCATCCGCTGATCGCCAGTCGCACCAGCGGCGCTCCCGCGCCAGGCCCGGTGCGCGCGCTGGCGCTGGTCGGCGGCTACCTCTACGCCGCATGGAATTCTCCGTCGGATACGGGCGGCATCACGATCTTTTCGCTGACCGATCCAGCGCATCCGCGGGTCGTCGCGGAAATCGACGACTACATCGCTTCGGACTACAAACGCCCGGTCGGTCTCGCCGCATCCGGCAACTACGTGTATCTGGGCGACGCCGACAATGGCCTGGTCGTGCTGGATGCCACCCACCCGCTCGCGCCGGTGTATGTCGGCCTGGTCGGCGGTGTCTATGAATTCGAGGCGATGGGCGTGTATGGCGGCCAGCTGCTGACCACGGGTACGAGTTTCTCCGGCGGCCGCATCGTGCATGTGGTTGATATTTCCGACCCGGCGGCACCGGTCGAGGCCGGCTATACCTCGCTCGACGGCGATACGATTTTGCGCGCGGCACTAACCGACGGTTATGCGATCGGCGTGGGTCTGGATCTGATGATTTACGACTTGAACGATCCGGCCAATATCACGCAGGTATTCGATACATCGATCGATGTCGCTTATCACGCGATCCGCCTCGGCAACGTGTTGTATCTGGTCGGTGCGAGCGGTATCCAGGTCTGGGATTTCACCACGCCGAGTGCGCCGGTGCTGCTGCGCACGGTGGCGATGGACGCGTTCGCGCCGGCACAGGTAGCCGCCACGCCGTTCGGTGCGTTGATCCTGACCGATATCGATCACGGCCTGCTGCTCGGCGGCGCCGATCCGCTGAACCCGGTGCTAACGGCAAGTTTCGTCCTGCCGTTCGGCGTAATGGTGCACGCCGGCGCGTTCGATTCAACCCACGCGTATTTCGCGCAAACTGGTTATGGCCTCGGCGTGTTCGACAGCAACACGTTAGCCGCGCAAGCGCGTTACGACGCCGACTTGCCGGCCAATTTTGCCGCACGCGACATGGAAGATATCTCGGTCGACAGCGGCCGTGCTTATCTCGCCGCCTGGGGCTACGGCGTGTTGATCGCTGACCTGACCGATCCGCTCCATCCGACCGAACTCGGGCGCTTTGATTTTCCGTTCGCCAGCGCCATCGAAGCGCACGGCAATCGCGTGTATGTCGCCAGCACGACCAACGGCGGCATCTTCAAGATCCTCGATGTTTCCAATCCGGCCGATCCGCAGGAACTCGGCGAGCTCGTCACCAGCCAGACTTACGACCTGACAGTGCGCGGCAATTACGCCTATCTTGTTGACGGCGCCACGTTCGGTGATGGCGGCCTGCGTGTGGTCGATGTTTCCGATCCAACCACCCCGACACTGCTCGGCCAATACACCGATTGTACGGAAGCCAGCGGCGTTGACGTCAGCGCCGATGGCAATACCACGTATATAGCCTGCAGCGATGGCAGCCTGCGCATCGTCGATACCACGGGCAAATCGAATCCGCAGCTACTCGGCAGCGTGATGTTGCCGGGCAATGCGCAATTGCCGGACTACAACTCGGCGCATGCCGTGATCGTGGTCGGCAAGGTGGCGTATGTTGGTGACGAATACGGCGTGGCCGAAGTTGATGTCAGCAACAAGCAGGCACCCGCGTTTAGTGCACGACATCTGACCGGATTCTCGGTGCGCAAGCTCGCGTTGGCGCCGGACGGTCGTGTATTCGCGTTCGCCGCCGAGGCCGGCACGTATGTATTCAAGCCGGTGGCGGTAGCGCCCGGGGTGATTGCACGACCGATACCGGCGTTGTCGCTGTGGGCCAGCATTGCCCTGTCGCTGCTGTTCGCGCTGACGATCTGGCGCCGGAATTCTACGTTGCTACGCAACGGGATTTGATCGCGCCGCTGCCTGATTGAATGCGTCATCCTCACCGCATCGCAGCTCGATGCGGTGATGAATATTTCGCGCAATCGAATGCGCGAATCGCGGATCAGCTACGCAAACCGACGCCGCGTTTGAGCAGGTTCAAACTGATCGCCGCTAGCACCACAGCCAAACCGATCATCACCGCATACGCAATGCCCAGACTGATATCGCTGATACCGAGCAGGCCGTAGCGAAACGCGTTGACCATGTACAGGATCGGGTTCGCCAGCGAAATGCCATGCCAGAACGACGAGAGCTGATCGACCGAATAAAACACGCCGCCGAGATAGGTCAGCGGCGTGAGGACGAAGGTCGGAATCAACGCGACATCGTCGAATTTCTTGGCGTAGATCGCATTGATGAAACCCGCCAGCGCAAACACGATCGCCGTCAGCAGCACGGTCGAAAGCGTGACCAGCGGGTGATACAGATGCACATGCGTGAAGCACAGCGAAATCGCCAGCACGATCACCGCCACGATCAGGCCGCGCAGCACCGAGGCGCCGACGTAACCGGTCAGGATCACCCAGCCCGGCATCGGCGATACCAGCATTTCCTCGACATAACGCTGGAATTTCGCGCCGAAGAATGACGAGCTGACATTGCCGTAACTGTTGGTGATCACACTCATCATGATCAGGCCCGGCGACAGGTAATCGATGTAATTGATGCCCGGGCGAATCTCGCCGATTCGACCGCCGATCATGCTGCCGAAGATCACGAAATACAGCGTCATCGTGATCGCCGACGGCAATAGCGTCTGGGTCCAGATGCGCAGAATGCGCGAGATTTCGCGGATCAGGATGGTGCCGAGGGCAACAAGATTGCTGTGCGAATTCATGCTGCCGCTCCCTTGGCTGCGGCCAATACCGACGCATCGACTTTGCCGGCCTCGACCAGGCGCAGGAAAAGTTCTTCGAGCCGGTTGGTCTTGTTGCGCATCGAGGTCACGACCATGCCTTGCGTAGTCAGCGCGGCGAACAACGAATTGAGATCGTGCGAGCGCGACATTTCTGCTTCGAGCGTTTGCGCGTCGATGCGTACGAGCTTGACGCCCGGCACCTCGGGCAGATTGTCGCTAGCGCTGGCGAGATCGAGCACGAAAGTCTCGACATCGAGCTTGGCTAGTAACAGTTTCATCGCCGTGTTCTCGATGATCGTGCCCTTGTCGATGATCGCGATGTTGCGGCACAGCTGCTCGGCTTCTTCGAGATAATGCGTGGTCAGGATCACCGTGGTGCCGGCCTCGTTGATGCCGGTGATGAACTTCCACATCGAGCGGCGCACCTCGATATCGACGCCGGCGGTGGGTTCGTCGAGGATCAGCAAACGCGGCTCGTTCATCATCGCGCGCGCGATCATGAGGCGTCGTTTCATGCCGCCGGACAAGGTGCGCGATGGCATCTGCGCCTTGTCCCACAACGACAATTCCTTGAGGTAACGTTCGGCGCGTTGCCTCGCCTCGTTACGCGACACGCCATAAAAACCAGCTTGGTTGACGCAGATGTCGAACGGTTTTTCGAACTGGTTGAAGTTGATTTCCTGCGGCACCAGACCGATCAGGCGCATCGCTTCGCTGCGATGGCTGTGAATGTCCACGCCGAACACGCGCGCCGATCCGCCACTCGAATTCACCAGCGAACTGAGGATGCCGATCAAGGTGGATTTACCCGCGCCGTTCGGTCCGAGCAAGGCGAAAAAATCGCCGGGTTGCACGCTCAGGGTAATGCCCTTCAGGGCTTGCACGCCGGTGGCGTAGGTTTTGCGTAGGTCGGTGACTTCGAGGGCGGGAATCGTGCTCATGGCTGCGTTATCGGGGCAAGACCGTTAGTATAGCGGCTCCGTAAAATCGCATGGGCGCGGCGTATTCGCGCAACCGGCGCGGACGTATTCAATATCGATTGGAATTTATCTTGGCCGACCACTTCTCCCTCAAACTCGCCGCCAGCCACATGCTTGCGCCCGCCGTGCGTCACATGGCCTTCGAGCGCGCCGATGGTTTGCCATTTGCGTTCATTCCGGGCCAGTTCGTGCAGGTCCATTTCCATTACGACGATGGCAAACCGACCAAACGCAGTTATTCCGTCGCCACGATCGGTGCGGGTGATAGCACGCCGGTGCAGCGGCTGGAAATCGCGGTTTCGTATGTCGATGGCGGTGCGGCGACGAAACTGCTCGGCGGTTTGCAGGAAGGCGAGACCATCGACGCAAGCGGGCCGTACGGCCGTTTCTGCCTGATGGATGCGGACCAGAACAAACGTTATCTGCTGGTCGGCACCGGCACCGGCGTCACCCCGTATCGCGCGATGTTGCCGCAGATCAAACAGCTCATCGCGCAACGCGACTGCGAATTTGCGCTGATCTACGGCGCGCGCAACGAAGGCGAATTGTTGTACGGCGAAGAGTTTGAAGAGTTCGCCAATACGACGCCGGGTTTCAGCTTTCATCCGTGTCTGAGTCGCGAGCCACGCGCGGTGCCGCGTCCGAACGATCGCCGCGGCCATGCCCAGGTCGCGCTCGCCGAGTTGCAACCCGATGCAACCAATGACATCGCTTATCTCTGCGGCAATCCGAACATGGTCGATCAGGCGTTCGAGTTGCTGAAGACCGCCGGCCTGCCGATTCCGCAGATCCGTCGCGAGAAATACGTTTCGTCGCGCTGACGATTCGACCGCGCACATCCCGCGCAAAACAGCCGCTGAATTGCCCGTTCGAACGCCGCTCAATTTGCGTTCGAGCGCGCTAATACATGCCGCGAGTCGATTTGACTCCACGCTAGGCAGTGCCGGCCGCCAGCATCTGACGGATGCCTTCCACATACGGCGTCTTGCGAATCGGCCCGATCAATTGCTGCAGTGCTGTATCGTCCATGATTAACGGATCGGTCATGAGGTAGTTCATCTCGACCATCTCACGCATGAAGCGATTGAACAGGCCAATCAGGCGCAGCATCGTCTTGCCCGCTACACGCAGCTTGAGCTTCGCCCCGGTTTGACGTTCCATCTCCTTCACCAATTCGCGCTGCGTCGTGATACCTGCGCCGGCTAAGTTCCAGATTTTGCCGAACGCCGCCGGCGTATCCAACAGTCTCGCGACCACCGGGCCGACGTCGGGGACGAAGACGAATTCATGCGGGCGGTCGAGCGGCCCGAGCATGTCTGCCGTACCGCCGCGCACGGCAGCGCGCGCCGCACCGTGCAGAAGACTGGCCTCCACGCCAGGGCCGTAGAAGTCTGGCAGCCGCAAGACGGTCGCACGGATTTTGCCGTCTGCATGAGCTTGCATCACCAGATCTTCCTGCGCCTTGCGCATGCGCCCTTTGAAGGTATGCGGCTGGCGCGGATGATCCTCGCGCACCGGGTTGGTTTGCGGCCGTCCATACGGATAAACGGTGCCGATCAGAATGATGTTTTTCACGCCGGCGGCGATGGCACCCTCGAGCGTTTTGCGCATGAGTTCCGGATGCAGTTCGAACTGCCAGTAGTTCACGCCGACCATGTAGATCAAGGTCTCGACACCGGTTGCGGCGGCTTGCACGGAAGCGGGCGAGTCGGGGTTCCATGTGACTATTTCGGCGAGCGGGTCCGCTCCGAAAGCCTTGCGCAGGCTGGCTTCACTGCGGCCGACCACGCGGTACGACTGCCCCTGCTTGGCTAGCGAGGCGGCAATGCTTTGACCGATGACGCCGGCGGCGCCGAACAATG
Source organism: Pseudolysobacter antarcticus (assembly GCF_004168365.1). Lineage (GTDB taxonomy): Bacteria > Pseudomonadota > Gammaproteobacteria > Xanthomonadales > Rhodanobacteraceae > Pseudolysobacter > Pseudolysobacter antarcticus. The sequence continues at coordinate 4,420,436 of NZ_CP035704.1, read as the reverse complement.
CGACTTTAGACATGACGATACTCCTGGGTTGCGCTCAAACCGAGCGGTGTTGCTGCGAGAGAGCCCAGTTTGCAAGATCGACTGATAAATGAAAATTGCCTAGAATCGCATCGTATCTATAAATAAATGCATATCATAATGTTGGAAAAAGAGCCGAGCTGGGAGTGGTACCGAACCTTTCTGAATGTGCTGGATACCGGCTCGCTGTCAGCGGCGGGCCGTGCGATGGGCCTGACTCAACCAACGGTCGGTCGCCACATCGACAGCTTGGAGAAGGCGTTGGCATTAAAACTGTTCACGCGCTCGGTTGATGGTTTTGCGCCAACCGATGCCGCGCTTGAACTGAAGCCGTATGCAACCGGTGTGGCCTCGACTGCGGCCGCGTTGCGCAGGGTTGCGAGTAGTCACGGATCAGGTGTTCGCGGCACGGTGCGCATTACTGCAAGCGAGATCATTGGCGTCGAGGTGCTGCCGCCGATCCTCGCGGCACTGCGTGGCAAACATCCCGAGCTTATCATCGAGCTAGTGTTGTCGAACAAAGTGGACGATCTGTTGCACCGCGAAGCGGATATCGCCGTGCGGATGCTCCGACCGACACAGCAGGCTTTGGTAGCCAAGCGGGTCGGTGGTATCGAATTGGGCCTGTTTGCGCGCAAAGATTATCTGCGGATGCATGGCACTCCCGCAGCGATGGATGCCTTGTCGTACCACGCCATCATTGGTTTCGATAATGAGAGTTTGTTCGTCCGAAAACTTCAGGAGAAGTTCCCGATGTTTTCGCGGGCGGCACTCGCGTTCCGTGCGAATAGCGACCTCGCACAACTCGCGGCCATTCGCGCGGGCTTCGGTATTGGCGTCTGTCAGTCGGCACTCGCGGCGAAGGACAAGAGTCTCGTGCGTGTATTGAAAAGCAAGTTTTCACTAAAGATGGACACGTGGATCGCAATGCACGAAGACCTGCGCGAAAGCCCGCGTTGCGCGGTAACTTTTGCGGCACTTGCTGAGGGACTCAGTGCGTATATCCAGCGTTCGTAGCCATTCGCACTGCCTCGGTCATCGCCAGCGGATTGCCGATCGATCCATCCTGCCGATCATCGCGGCCTCACCAGCAGCGCAAGACATCTGCAGCACAATGACAGATCGCGGTTGCTCGAATATTAAATTAAATTTATTTTAGATTCGGACAAAAATGAAGGGATTCTAATAACTAATGATATTTCTCCAAGTCGAATGGATTGCTGTCGCTACACAGGAGTTGTCTGCTTGATCTCATAAGCCATCGTATTTTTATCGTCGCGAATTCGTTTTATTGATTTTACTTGCCACACTGCTGCGAAAGGATTTACGATCACCCGCGCTTTGGGGGAGCGCCAATTAGATCTTGTCGATTCACAATAACCTGGAGAAAGGCATGTCTACGTTTAAACGTTGCACGGTTTCTGCTGCATTGAGTCTGGTGACCTTGGGCTGGCTCGCGCCTGCTCTCGCAGTTTCCAGCGAAGAGTCCATCGATCAACAAGTGGAAGTCGCGGCGCAAGTCGCGGAAGCACAGGCACAAGAGGCATGGCGCGGGAACATGGCGCGCATCGAAGCACCGGGAGAGGGTTGCTTCCAGAGCAGTTATCCCAGCATCGCCTGGACCGAAGTCGCTTGCCAGAGAGTGGTTCCGCGTGTCGCACCGCGACCACCAAAGTCAGCTGTCGATGCCGGTTCGAGCACGTCGGCGCTGAGCACCGACAGTGGCGCGGGGCAGACCACGGGCAATGGCGTTGATTACGTGATTCAAAGCGCCGGCCTGATCAAGTCGACGGTGGGTACCTTTCCGACCGTGACCGGCGTTACCTCGGAGAAAGGCGTGGGTGTTGCCGCGTTCGGTGGCGGCGGCATTCTCGGCGCAAACGAATACACGTTGCAGATCAACTCGAACTACACCGGAACCACGTCGACCTGCGCTGGCCATTCGGGCTGCACGGTGTGGCAGCAGTTCATCTATTCGCCTGACTACAGCACCAAGGGCACGGCGTTCGTGTTCATGCAGTACTGGCTGATCGGCTACGGCGGCACGAAGTGCCCCAGCGGCTGGATGAGCGCCGGCGGCGGCGATTGCTACCGCAACAGCGCTGGCGTGAACGCGCCCGATGAACCGATTACCCAGCTCGCCAGCCTCAAGCTTTCGGGTTCGGCAACCTCCGGCGGCAACGACACCGTTACGTTCACGCATGGCACCACGGCCTACACGATCAGCGCCAGTGACAACGTAGTGAAACTGGCCAGCGTGTGGAAACAGTCCGAGTTCAACATCGTCGGCAACGCCGGTGGATCGAAAGCCCAGTTCAATACCGGCTCATCGGTCACCGTGCATGTCGCGATCACCGATGGAACCTCGAACAAGCCGACGTGCGTTGCCAATGCCGGCTCCACCGGCGAGACCAACAATCTCAACCTGGGTAGCTGCACGGCCTCGGCCGGATCGACGCCGTCGATCCAGTTCGTCGAGTCCAATTGAGACATCGGGTCGCATTGCTGTGAGATAACAGCGGGATGGGGGCCAAATGGCTTCCATCTCGTTTCCGTCTTCGATCCGATATTTTAATCGATCCATGCGATTTACCTCCGCGCTGCTTGCATCGACAATGGACTGAATGTGGGTGGATCGAACCAATGCCTAATACCCCATTGTTTGTAGCGGGGCAGTTTATTCCTGCGTAATTCAGGTGCTAATTCAGCACCTAGACGAAAAATCCGGCCTTCTTCAATTCATGCCGGCTTTGTTCGAATCCCTTTTGCGGCACGAATTCGCCGCGGCGATCGGCGAGTTCGACCCACTGTTCGAGCAAGCCTTCGGCGGAAGGTGGCTGTTGCGAAAAGTGGATGCCCTGCGTCAACGTGATGTTCGCCATCTCGAAACTGCCGGCGCCAGCGCAAATGATCGCGCGCGTTGGCGCATCCTGCGACACCAGTGCGAGCATCGCGTGGCTGACGAGATCGGGCCGCAGCATCGCCAGTTGTTCTGCCGGCAGGATGCCTTCCATCATCTGCGTGGCGGCGGTGGGTGCGACGCAGTTCACGCGGATGTCGTACTTCATGCCTTCGATCGCGAGCGTCTGCATCAGACCGACCAGCGCCATCTTCGCTGCGGCATAGTTGGCTTGACCGAAGTTGCCATACAGCCCCGAGGATGATGTCGTCATGACGATACGACCGTAGTTCTGCGTGCGCATGATTTCCCAGACTGCCTTGGTGCAATTGACCGCGCCCATCAGGTGCACGTCGATGACCAGACGGAAATCGTCAATCGCCATTTTTACGAACGTCTTGTCGCGCAGAATGCCCGCGTTGTTGACCAGGATATCGATGCGGCCCCAGGCATCCATTGTTGAATCCACCATCTGCTGCACGAAGTTCGCATCGGTCACCGAGCCTAGCGCGACACGTGCCTGGCCACCGGCTGCGTTGATCTCGTGCACCACCGATACCGCGGCGTCACCGAGATCGTTCACCACCACGCGCGCACCGTGTTGCGCGAGCAATAGCGCGTGCGCGCGGCCCAGTCCGGCGCCAGCACCCGTCACGATAGCAACGCGATTCGTCAGATCAATCACCATGGTTTCCTCATCTAAAGCGTTTCGGATTTGTCTCGGTCACGCGCCAGATCAACAACCGTTGCGCGCTGCCGCGGCGGCAGAGTAGCAGCGGAACAGGTGACGGTAAAGATATTCACTCGCGTGTGAATTAGTATTGACATCGTTACGAAAAGGTAGCCAAATACGGTCGACGCCGAATATACGGTGCACTTAATAGGTTCCTGAAGGGAGGGATCATGAATCTCATCACCATGAGAAGTTTCACGTGCTCGCTGGGTTTTGCCGTACTCGTTTTGCCGTTGGGAGTTGGGCATGCCCAGACCGCCGCGGCGCAATCCGATACTGAAACAAAAACGCAGGACGCCAATGTCCTGAGCACCGTCACCGTCACCGCCGAGCGTCGCGACGAACCGTTGCAGACGACACCGGTTTCGGCGACGGTATTGTCGGGCGACGACCTCGCCAAGATGGGCGTGAATGTCGTTGATCAGCTGCAGTTCGCGACGCCATCGGCGACCGTGAACAACTTCGGCCAAGGCCTGGATTTCAACATCCGCGGCATTGGTAAGGCCGAACATAATACGCAGACCACAACCGGCGTCATCACCTATCGCGATGGCGTGGCGACGTTTCCCGGTTACTTCACCGAAGAGCCGTATTACGACATCGCCACTGTGCAGATCTTGCGCGGACCGCAAAGCACGTTCGGCGGACAAAACGCGACTGGCGGTGCGGTATTCGTCACCTCGAATGATCCGGTCATCGGCGAAGGTTATCGCGGTTACATCACCGGCCAGCTCGGCAACTACAGCGATGTCGCTCTGCAGGGCGCGATGAATATTCCGATCAGCGACACGCTCGCGGCCAGAGTTGCCTTTAACGGTGACAATCGCGATAGCTTCTGGGATATCAGCGGGCCATATACCGGTTCGGATGCGCGGCAGCGATCGCAAAGCGCGCGCATCAGTCTTTTGTGGCAACCGACTACTGCGTTGTCGGTTTTATTCAAGACCGATTACAACCATCTCGACATGGGTGCATATCCCGCTGATCCAGCCACGGCAAGCAACGATCCGTTCCGCATCACTGCCAATGCCGATCTGAAGGCGCTCGATGAATTTTCGCGTTCGGTGTTGAAGATCGACTACGAATTTTCGAATGGCGTGAAGTTTCGTTCGGTGTCCGGTTACCAGGACGGCACGACCGCTTATCGTGCCGATCTTGATGGCACCAGCGCGCCGATTTCGATCTTTCGCGATCTGGTCGACGAGACCATCTATTCGCAAGAGTTCGATCTGATCTCGCCGAGTTCGGGCAAGTTCAGCTGGGTGCTCGGCCTGTACGGGCAGACGGATACGTACGACTTTCCGGCGGGTGAATTCGTGATCGGCGTACCCGGCGGAACTCCGGCATCGGAATACACCCTGCAGGGCAAGAATCCGAAGCACGCCGCGGCGGTATTCGGTCAGGTCGGTTACGAACTCACCGATCGGCTCAAGCTCGAGGTCGAAGGTCGGTATTCGCAGAACCGCACCTCAAACGATGTTTCGGTGGTGCAGTACGGCTTGCCGCTGCTCGATACACAGACCGCGAAGTTCTCGAACTTCTCCGGCAAGGTGGCGTTGAACTGGACACTGAGCGAGCAGGATTTCCTGTACGCGTTCGTCGCTACCGGCTCGCGTCCGGGTGGCTTGAATGTGCCGGTGGGCCTCGGTATTCCGGCGCCGTTCGATGCGGAAAAAGTGGTGACCCTCGAAGCCGGCTGGAAAGCGAACTGGCTCGGCGATCATTTACGCACGCAGTTCAGCGTGTTCCACAACAACTACAAGAATTTCCAGGTGACGGTCGGCTATCCGGACTTCCCGGTGTTCGGCATCGAACTCAACGATCCGAACGCGACCACGATTTCCGGATTGGAAGGCCAGATGCAGGCAGTGTTCGGCCCGTGGTCGATTGATGGCGGCTTCGGCTGGATGCACAGCAAGCTCGGGCGGTTCTACGCCAACGATCCGCGCATCGTCGGCAGTGCGCCGTGCGATCCGGCCAACGGTCCGAGCAGCGCCAACTGTATCAATCTTGATGGACGCCAGCAGACCTATGCGCCAAACCTCACGGTCAACTTCGGCGTGCAGCGCGAGTTTCGCGTCGGCAGCGACATCATCACGCCACGGCTGAACTACGCACATATTGCCGGGCAGTGGGCCACCTTGTTTGAAAACGAAACACTGGGCGATCGCCTGGGCAGCCGCAACATCCTCGGTGGGCAGATCTCCTGGCTGCACGGCGATCTGATCACGACGTTGTACGGCACCAACCTGACCGACCAGCACTACGTCGCCGCGCTCAATTCCGGGCTTCGCTTCGTCGGTGCGCCGCGCCAGGTCGGCGTACGCATCACCAAGATGTTCTGATCGATTGCAGGGCAATCAATACAGCCCTGATCAAAAACACTGTTCTCCGCGTCGCCGTGCAAGCGGCGGCGCGGTCGACACTTACGGATAACTGATTCACGCATGCAGTCGTACGCTCTGACGATAGACAAGTTTCTCGATCACGCCGCCAAATGGTCCGGTGCGCGTGAGGTGATTTCGGCTGACACAGAAGTCACACGGCGCACCAATTACGCCGTATTGCGCGAGCGCAGCAACCGGCTGTCGGGGGCATTGCGCACGCTTGGCCTGAGCCTCGGCGATCGTGTCGGCACGCTGGCGTGGAATACCCAGCATCATTTCGAAATGTATTACGCAACGATGGGTGCGGGGCTGATCTGCCACACGCTCAACCCGCGTTACACCGCCGCGCATCTCGCTGCGATCATCAACGAAGCGCAGGATCGTGCGCTCGCGGTGGCGTCGAATCTCATAGCGCTGTTGAGCGAACTACTGCCGCTGTGCCCGACCATCGAACATGTCATTTTGATGGATGGATCTGCGCCGGAAAATTTTCCCACACGCGATTCGCGCGCCACGCTGTGGTTGCATGACACCTTGCTCGACGAACGCGGCGCGGCCGTCGCGTGGGGCGATTTCGCCGAGACCACGCCTGCCGGACTCTGCTACACCTCGGGCACCACCGGTGCGCCGAAGGGCGCGCTGTATACGCACCGCTCGAATTATCTGCACACGTTGCATGCACTGCAGCCCGACGCGATCGCGCTGAGCGGCCGCGACACCGTGCTGTTGGCCGTGCCGATGTTCCATGCCAACGGCTGGGGCTTGCCGTTTGCCGCGCCGGCGGTCGGCGCCAGACTGGTGTTGCCGGGCCGCAATGCCGACGGCGCCAGCCTGACCAAACTGATGCGCGATGAAGCGGTCACGTTCGCCGCGGGCGTGCACACGTTGTGGCTCGGCGTGATCGATCACCTCGATGCGGTCAACGGGGAGTTGCCGGATCTGGAACGCATCCTGATCGGCGGTTCGAAATGTCCCGATGCCTTGATCCGGCGCATGCAGGATTGCCTCGGTGTGCGCGTGCAGACGAGCTGGGGCATGACCGAAATGTCACCGCTCGGCAGCATCGCCGCGCCGCACGCACGCGCATCGGCGAAACTCGGATCGGGCCGCCCGCCATTGGGCGTCGATCTCAAACTGACCGACGCGAATGGCACGCCTCTGCCCGCCCAACGCGATGCAGTGGGACATCTGAAAGTGAAGGGCGCGAGTGTCGTCGATCGTTATTACGGCGCAGAGATCGACGTACTCGACAACGAAGGTTATTTCGACACCGGTGACTTGGCCAGCATCGATGACGAAGGCAATCTCACGATCTGCGGGCGCTCGAAAGATCTGATCAAATCCGGCGGCGAGTGGATCAATCCGGCCGAGATCGAAGACATCGTCGGCCATCATCCGGCGGTAGCGCTGGTGGCCGTGATCGGCCGCGCGGATCCGAAATGGGGCGAGCGCCCGGTGCTGGTGGTGGAAATACGCGCGGGGCAGACGGTCGCCGCCACCGAGCTGCTGGCCGGTTTGAAAGGCAAGGTCGCCGATTGGTGGATTCCGGATGCGGTGGAGCAAGTCAGTCCGATGCCGTTGGCGGCCACCGGCAAGATCGACAAGCAGCAGCTGCGCGCGCGCTACACGCAGGCAAGCAACGTGGAAGAGTGACAAGCTGCGGAGTGAGATCATGTTGCGCACAGGAAACGCGATGCATAGACTCAAGCTCCTGCTTCCGATCCGATTGCCGCACTGATGCCTACTGCTAAAAAACCGCGGCAACCCCGAAAAAAGGCTGAGCAACGCGCCGAGAGTATCGAGCAGATCCTTGATGCCGCGGAATTTCTATTTTCCGAAAACGGACTGCACGGCGTGACCTTGCGTGACGTCGCCTTGCGCGTCGGCATTCACACCACGCTGGTGCACTATTATTTTCAGGACAAGCAGCGCCTGTTCGAGGCGGTGTTCGCGCGCCGCGCGAGCGTCACCAGCGGTCGCCGCATGGAAGCGCTGGAACAATACGAAGCGCGAGTGAAAGACAAACCAACCGTCGCCGGCGCGCTGCACGCGTTTCTCGACACCGATCTCGATCTGTATTTCGAGGGCGGCGAAAACTGGATGAACTACGCTTCTCTGTGCGCGCGTGTCAGCAACACACCCGAGGGTGCGGCGCTGATGGATGTGCATTTCGATCCGGTCGTGCTCAGGCTCGTCAGCATTCTCAAACGCGCGTTGCCGGATTATTCCGACGAGGATATTTTCTGGGGCTACCACTTCGTCACCGGCGCGCTCATGAACACGCTTGCGCGTACCGGACGCATCGATCGCCTCTCCGGCGGCATCTGTCACTCCGATGATTTTCCCGCGGTCAAAGAACGCATTACCAAGTTTATGGCGGCGGGATTTCTCGCCCTCAAAAAACGCTCGAAGTCAGCCGCGCGCTAGCGGTCGAGCCTGCACTCGACCGCCGATCTTTTGCCATCGATTACGGGCAGTCGCTTTTCACCTGCACTAGCTTCGGCGAGATGATGCCGACGTTCCAGTTCCACGGCTGCGTGCCGTTGGCCAGGCGTCGGCAGACGGCTTCCTGATGCAGCTCATACATTCCCGGCAGCAGGTGTTCGGCGGCTTGCGGTGTATCGGCAAAATTCATGTAGGCATGTGTCGTACCGAACGCGGGCCAGTCGGCTTCGTTGGTGGCATGCGGTTTGCCGCTGCGCGCGAAGCTGGTCCAATAGCCGATCATGGCGTCGGACATGCGTGCTTCGCGACTGGTCGCCGGAACCTTCGGCCACAGCGGCGGCGCGCGCCCGGCGGTGCCGAACACATACGGAATTTCGCTGGCATGAAACGCATGCAGGTTGGCCGCGTCGGCCGCGTCATAACCGTGATCGAAAAAGTACAAAAAGGCCGGCTGACCAAGCGCAGTTTGCTGCCGCACCAGATGCTCGGCGGTCCAGCCGTACAAGGCGTCACGCGTGGTGGCGAAGATGCTTTCTTGCATTTGCGCGGCTGGGTAGTGACGCAGGAAATCATCGGCGAGATCGAGATAACGATCGCGGATCACAGTCTCGTATTCCGTCGCACTCGCGAGCTTCGGCGGCGAGAGGAAGGTTAGTGAGCGGATCTCGCCGCTGTTGAAGCCGGCCAGCAGCGGCACGGGTGCTTGCTCGTGGCGATCAAACACTTCGACCAACTGCTTCGGCAAAATCTGTCCATCGATCGTGCCGAATGGCGAATAACCAGCGGCCGCCGCGGCCTCGGTGAGTTTGTTCGCATCGAGCGCGCGCAGCGCGGTCAGGGTCGGCGCGCCCAATGCCGCGGCCACTTTCTGGCCGATCGCCTCGGCGGCAAATTCGCCGTGCCGACTCTGCTTCAGTTCGGGCGTTGAAATCATGTACGCGCTTTCGGCGATGGCCTTGGCGAACAAACCGCGCGCATCGGGCGAAGCCATCAAATACATCACACTCAGGCCGCCGGCGGATTCGCCCGCGATGGTGACGTTGGCCGGGTCGCCACCGAACGCTGCGATATTCGCCTTGACCCAACGCAGCGCTTCGATCTGGTCGAGCAGGCCGTAATTGCCGGAGATGCCGCGCTTCGATTCGGCGCTGAGTTCCGGATGCGCCAGATAACCGAGCACGCCGAGGCGATAGTTGATCGACACCACGATGACGCCCTGCGCCGCAAGTTTGGCGCCGTCGTACAAGCGCTCTTTGCTCGCGCCTTTGACCAGCGCGCCGCCGTGGATCCAGACAAACACCGGTGCCTTGGTCGCCTGCGCAGGCGCCCAGATATTGAGCGTGAGGCAATCCTCGCTGGTCGGTTTGATGTCGCTGGTATACAGGTTCGGCACCAAGGTTGCGGGCTGGATGCAGGCCGGACCGAAGTCGTCGGCCTTCTTGATACCGGTCCACGCTGGCTGCGCTGCGGGCGGCGTCCAGCGTGCTGCACCGACCGGCGGCAATGCGTACGGAATGCCCTTGAATACGTGCAGGGAATCCTCGACCTTGCCCTGCAATTTGCCGACCGATGTGATGACGATGGGGGCCGTTGCGGCCTGCGCTGTGGAGGACATGAAAAAACCTTGATTCGAGCAAGACAGAGACAGAAACCAGAGCGCGCCTAACGCGCCAAAACGTCGCAGGATCATGACGCAATTCCTCCATTCGGGGTGGGTCGGCCATCGCGACGAAGCACTCGCGCGAGCCAGAGAAAAAGAAATATCGCGAGGAAATAAAACGGCACCAGCGTGTACAGCGCCATCTGCAGCGAATGATCGGGATAGGCCGCGCGGAAATAATCGCTTGCGGCACCGACATAAGTCGGCCCGAAGCCGAGGCCGATCAGATTCATCACGAGCAGCAGCAACGCGCCCGACATCACGCGCTGATCCGGTCGCACTTCCTCCTGCACCAGCGCCACGGATGACGACAGATAAAAATAATTGAGAAAGGTTGGCCCGATCAGCAACAACAGCGCCAGCGGCCAGGTCGGTGTCCAGACAAAGCCGATATAAAACGGGATCGCCAACGCCAGCGACACCGCGGGCAGCAGCGCATACGCTTGCTTGTAGCGCCGCGTGTAACGATCAATCAACCAGCCGGAAGCGAAGATGCCGGCGCTCATGCCAATGCCAAAAATCAGCGAGTTGTACAGCGCGACCTGACCCAGCGTCATGCCTTTTTCGCGCATCAGAAACAGAATGGTGAAGTTGCCCAGGCCGTAAGTGATGATCTGGGTCACGCCGCTGCCGAGTGCGGCCAGCACCAGCGCGGGGCGCGAAAAGAACATCTTCAATGTCTCGACAAAACCCGACGCAACCTCACCGATCAAGGGCGAAGCCGACGCGCGATCGAGGCCGCCACGTATCGGTTCGTGTACGGTCAGTTTGAACACGATGGCGGTGATTACGCCGGCCGCGCCAAGCACGACAAACGCATAGCGCCAGCTGAAGGCAGCTGCAATCGATGCGCCGAACGCAATGCCCAGCGCGGCGCCGATCGGTGGCCCGAGGTTGTACAGGCCCAGCGCGGTGCCACGACGACCGGCGGGAAAATAGTCAGAGATGATCGCGTACGAAGGCGGCACGCCGCCGGCCTCGCCGACGCCCACCGTCATGCGCGCCAGCAAGAGTTGCGGATAGGTGGCCGCCATGCCGCAGGCCATCGTCGCTAGACTCCATAATACGCAGGCGAAGGACACCACATTGACGCGATTGGTGCGGTCGGCAAACCAACCGACCGGAATCGAAATGAAGCAGTAGAACAGTGCGAAATACAGCCCTCCGATTAGGCCGAGCTGGCCGTCGCTGATATGCAGACTATCCTGGATCGGTTTCGCCAGGATCGACAGCAACTGGCGGTCGAGAAAATTCAACACGTAGACGAAACACAGCATGCCCAGCACAAACCACGCGTGAGATCCGGGCATCGCTGATAGGCGCCGAGTCGTCATCATGGCGCAGCGAACCGTGCCCTGATGATATGTGCAGCGCGGTGAAGGCAAAACAGCGCCCAGCGTTGAAGCGAAGATAGGTTGAACATAAGCCCTCCCCGGTTGACCACTTGATCTTGCCCGATTTCAAAAAATGCTGCGCCTGGCGAGCATCAATCGAACCGCTGATCCGGCGCCGGTGCGGACCCAAGGATGCCTTGCGGACAACCTTGCAACGGTGGCTTCATGTGCGACGCATCATGCAGGTATATATTCTTTTCGTCAACATTCACTATCGTGTGTGTGAATGTGTTTGAAACTGGATCTTCACTACAAATTTCGCCGGTGCGATACGCACGATCGCCGCTCGGCACGTGAACAAAGACCCGGTGGCAGTTTTCTCCAGGTCTCGTCGTTCAAGCAGACAAGGCCGTTGAATTGGCGACATGACCATGCGAATCAGCGGGATGACGGACATCGCTGTCGGCACGGTTTCCGTGAGCCATGATGCCCATACGATATCGATTTTTTCCTCCAGAGCTGTACCTTGCTAGCTCCGAATTTTGATTTTGCACTGGGCCACCAAACGTCAACGAGTGGCATGCTGAGGTGGCGCTCGGCGGCGCGACCTTCGAGCCAAAGTGCGGCTCGATCCCGGTTAAAAATCACCTAGAATTGAGCAGGAGGCGTATTCGCATGGCTCGCTGTGGCACTTGTCACTATATTTACCAATTAGATTTGATCTGTTGACAACCTATCTAACCCAGTCGCATGCTAGCTGTAAGGTCTTGGCGCTACGCTTGGCGATATTCCACGCCATTCGCAGTAGCGAACAAAGTGCATATAGGGAGGGGATCATGTCTTTATCGTTGCGCCGTTTTGTCATGTGCGTCGCTGTTGCGATCTGTGCTGTATTCACCATGACGCCCTCGCGAAGTGCGCACGCCGTGATCGGTACTGCCGATGTGGTACCTGCAGCCACGCTGTTGTTCCCGTATTTCGAGGTCGATCTCGCCAATACCAGCGGCCTTGATACCGTGTTGACGGTGCAGAATGCCAGCGCCACGGCAATTCTCGGACATGTCACGGTGTGGAGCGACCAAGGTGTTCCGGCCGCTGATTTCAACATTTATCTGACTGGCTATGATTTGCAGAGCTTCAGCATGCGCGATGTGTTGAACGGAACGCTGCCACAGACGGCCTCGGCAGGACAGGATCCGGGAGATGTCATCTCGCCCAAAGGGCCTTTGTCACAAGACATCAATTTCGCTAGCTGCACAAGTCAGCTTCCTAACCCGGCAGGCAGCATTCCCGCACCCGTCGGCATGACGCCGGCGGATTTGCGCAAGGCGCTGACCGGAGTAGCCACTACTGGAATATCGAGCGGCATGTGCTGGGGGCGTGCCATCGGCGATAACCATGCACGTGGTTACGTTACGGTCGATACGGTGAACAACTGCACACTCAATACGCCGGCCGATGCTGGCTACATGACGAATGACATAACCTTTCAGAATGTCATGCTCGGCTCGTATTTTTTGGTTAATGCGGCGCAAAATTTCATGCTTGCCGACAGCGCAGTACAAATCGAAGCCAGCTTTAATGATCCTCTCGTCAACACCAGTGGAAACTATACGTTTTATGGCCGTTATGATGGCTGGAACGCTAGTGACCGCCGCGAATCCCTGCCGAAAAATTGGGGGGTGCAAGGTGAGACCGATACGAGTTCGCTATTGGTGTGGCGCGATTCCAAGACGTCGGAAACGCCACATGCATGCAATGTCGATCCGACTTACGCGCCGCTCGGACAGGAAGGCATGACTTTTTTTGGCACCGACTCAAAGCCTTCAGATGCTGTGCAAGGGTTACCCTTTGTACCGGGCAGCGCGCTACCCGTCGCGAGCCAGTTCGTGCCGTTCACCGCTGCCGCATTCGGTGCCCCGGCGCGCAAGCTCGGCTTCCTGTTCATGAATCTCAATACCACGGTGGTACCGGCGGGCAGCAATCCTCCCGCTGATCCTGCGGCATCGCAATCGTTTGTGACCGTAAGCCGTAAAGGGATTGGAGCGTTGAACACGGCCGCCGGGAATTCTGCGGTTTCGCTCGATTTGAACGGCTTTACGCATTACGTACCCGGGCATTGATCAGGAACGCCTGATACGGATTCAGTTGTTCTCGACGCTATTCGGCCAAACATTCAAAGGTACGCCCCATGTTGAATACCATTCTGAGGCACGTTAGAACCAGCGCAAGCGCGCTTGTGGTACTGGCAGCCATGAGCTGGGCAGGGCATGCATCAGCGGCCATCGGTACGAATGACAACGTACCATCCGCAAGCTTGTTGCTGCCGTATTTCGAGGCCGATCTGGGCAATCCGAACGGTTCGCAGACCACGGTACGGCTTAGCAATGCCAGTGCAACCGCAGTACTTGCGCACGTGGTGTTGTGGACGGACCTCGGTGTGCCAACGCTGGAATTCAACGAGTATTTGACCGGGTACGACTCAGTCGACCTGGATCTGCGCCTGTTGTTTCAGGGCATTGCGCCGCAAACCGCGTCGGCGGGACAAGATCCCGGCGACCAGATTTCGCCCAAAGGAACCTATTCACAGGACATCAACTTTGCCAGTTGTACTGGCAATTTGCCGCCACTCGGGCTACCCCCAGCGACGTCAGGCGCGCTTCCGGATAGTACGCTGTGGGAACCGACCACCTTGGCGGCAATCCGTGCAGCGCACACCGGACAAGCCTCGACACTATGGAGTGGGCAATGTGGTGCAGCGGTGCATGGCGACAATATTGCGCGCGGTTACATAACCATTGATACCGTCAACAATTGCACCTTGCGGTTCCCCTCTGATGCAGGCTATTTCCAGTCCGGCGGAACAGGTGACGCAACAAATCAGAATGTACTCTTCGGCAGCTATACCAGCATCAACCGCAGCTTGAATCAGGTCGCGACAGAAAATCTGGTAAATATCGAGGCGGATGCGGTCAATCCCCAAAGCTCCACGAGCGGTCAGCCAACATTTTATTCGCGAAATGTGGGCGGCACCGCGATCGATAATCGCGAAGCTCTGGGTACGACATGGGCGGCGCGCAACATCAGTGGAGGCATCTTCCCGGGCGGGACAAAATTTGTAGTGTGGCGTGATCCTGGAGTCACAGTCGCACCATTCACCTGTGGAAATTTACCTGCTCCGTTCCCGTTAACCCAGAACAGAGTCGTTGCCTTTGACGAACAAGAACATCCCACGTTTCTTGCTAGCTCGACAAACGCATTTCCATACGCTACCCAGATCGTGGATTCGTCTACCCTTTCGCCTTATCCGTTCGGTTGGGTCGCGCTGACATTGAGTGATTCATCCAACACGCCGTTGCAGTCGTTCGTTTCGGTGCGCCACCTCAGCGCCGGGAAATTCGGCGACGGTACACCCGCGTTCCTGATCAGGACACAGGCCCAAGCGGTATGTGCAGCGGTTCCAACCAAATGCGTCGGCGTACCGCCGAGCCAAGTTTCTCTCCCTTATCCCTAATATCCCTATCGCAATGAATGGTGATCGTCCATGAAGATTCGTTTCGTTTGCGCAGGGATATTCCTTTCGGCGACCCTTGCCGCCAATTCGGCGCAGGCTGCTACCTATAGTTGCCAGGCTCTTGCCGGCACGAATTGTCCAGGACGAGTCCTGGATGGTCCGCAGGCAGCACTGACCTCGACCATACAACTACCTCCGGCATCGGTATCCGCATGCTCGGGTGTCGGCGGAGCGAGCGTCACGGTGCAATTGAATGTCACGCATAGTTGGGTCGGCGATTTGACCGCCAGCGTGGCCAATGGCAGCGGCTCGGCGACATTGCTCAGCAATCTTGCAGGCGCTGGTGCAGGCGGCTGCCAAGGGGCGGATGTCAACACCACGTTTCGCGATGGAGCTGGCGCTGCAACATGCAGTGGACAGATTCCGGCGGTGGGAGGCACTGTCTCACCAGTGACACCCCTCGCTGCGCTGGGAGGTACCACTTCTGGTGTTCCATCTGGAGCATGGACACTTTCGATCGCTGATACTGGCAATAACAATGACGGCGCATTGATTGATTGGAGCGTCAATGTAAGTTGTGCGGCGCAGGCCATACCAGCCACGTCATTTACATCCGAGCTATTGATCGGACTGTCGCTCGCTTTTGCCGCATTTGCTACATTGCTAATGCGTCGCCGTAAAATTTGGAACTGATAGGTCTGTGAGTGTCGCAGCAGCGTGCTGGGTGAACTCAGCCGCAGAAAGAAATAGACAAATGGCCCGGATCTGCAGTCTGCCGATCCGGGCCATTTTATTTTGTGGATTAGTTGCGGGAGCGGGTTGCGCGGCGCCGCAGGCCAAGCCAGGCGAGACTTCCGCTAAAACCGACAGCTCGACAGTACACAGCGAAAGCGACGGCAGACGTTATCGCATCGAGCGCATGCCAAAAATTGAAGGCAAATATTATTGGATCGATACCGAAACGGTACGTTATTTTCCGTTGGCCACATACAAAGTCGCGTCGCAAGACGGCAAGTTCCTGTACATCAAGCAATACATTACTGGCAAACAAACTGCTGCTCTCATCGAGAAAGAAAAGGCAACGCTAAAGTCGCCTGAAGTCCCCAAAAGCAGGCATTTCGATTTGCAGGATTTCAACACGGGCCTGCCGCGTACCGACCAGTGGCGCGATGATTTTGCGATTGCCGATATGAATGGCGACGGCCATGCGGATATCGTCTTCGGCCCTGCGCGCAAGACCCTCAGCAAACCAGTCATTTTCCTAGGTGACGGAAAAGGAGGCTGGCAGCGTTGGCAGCACACGAAATTCCCGGCAATGACCTACGACTACGGCACCGCCGCGGTGGCGGATTTCAACGGCGATGGCATACCCGATCTTGCGCTCGGCATGCATCTGCGTGGATTGACCGTGCTCATCGGTGATGGCAAAGGTGAGTTCACGCGATATGATAAAAATCTGCCGATGGGTGCCGCAGGCTCGGCACAACCCGCAATCTATTCAAGCCATTCGATGGTGGCCATGGATTGGAATGCCGACGGCAAAATAGATCTGGTCGCGCTCGACGAGAATCTGTTGGAACCAGCCAAATCTTCCACGATCGACCGCAGCCCGACATTGACCAACGTTTTTCTGAATAACGCCGGAGTGTGGAGCAGTGCAGCTATCCCTGCACCCGATCACGCCATTGCCGCGGGAACGCTGACCCGGGTCAAGACATCCGCTGGTGCGCCGGCCAAGCTCGTCGCCGTTACCGCAGCGGGCGGCGAAGGTACCGCTGTCTACGAAAGCGATGCCGGCCATTGGAATAAGCATGCACTTGATGCGCTGCCGCAAGGTGCCATCGTGAAAGCGAGTGCGGCCGCCGACCTCGAAGGCCATGGTTTGATCGATCTGGTCGTTTCCTATCAGATCAATGAAGCGGGTGTCTGGCGCAGCAAGATTGATATATTCCGCGCCACTCAAACTGGTTATGTTCGCCACGCACTGCACGATGAAGCTTCACAGCTGGCAATAGGTGCATTGGATCTTGGCCACCTCGCATCGGACAAGGGCTGGGATCTCGTTGCATTGCGCGACGATGGCACATTGATGACTTTCGCCCACGACGGGCACGGATTTTTTACACGCGATCAAGAGTTGCCACCTCCATCATGGCGCACAGGATGCGCAGGAACAGCCGTACATTTGAGCGATCTTGACGGCGAAGGTGCAGACGAAATCGTTGCATCATTTTCCGGGCAGCCCAACGCGTTGACACTCAAGCATGAATGTGCGAATGGCGGCGGCATCGATGCATGGAAGGTTGTTGCGCCGCACTGAGTGACAACTGGAAGTTAGACGTCAGTTACCATTCGAATCGAGCCGCACACATCATGTCCGTTACGCGATAGCGTGGCGGCATCAACCTGATATCTTCGCGGTGCGTGTCATATTTCATCCGAGTCTGGCTTGACACGCACGGTTCCGCGGCTAGTGGTTATCGAGTCCTTTTCTGCGTTGATCGCACCGATCATTTTCGCCAATCCTTGCGCAATACTGAAACGACGCTTGAAGCCGGTGCGATCAAGCGCAGCAGAGGAAACCTGGGTGTTCGCGCAAAATTTTCGCACGCGAACGCTGCTGATCACGAAGGGTTTGCCGGCAATCCGGGCGATGCCGTCGCAGACATGGCCGATGGTCAGCGCACACCAGAACGGCAATGCGAATTTTGGAACTCTGGCGTGCGGCAGCAGTGAGCAAATCAGCGTGATCAGCTCGCTGGTGCTGAAATCGGGTGGGTCCGCGTAATTGAATAACTGAATGCCCGGCGATACATCGAGCCGAGCGCAAATGCAGTCCACCAGATTGCCGACATACGCCATCGATTTGCGGTTCGCACCATCGCCGATCATCATCAATCGGTCGCGCCGAATCTGTTCGATCAAATTGAAAACGTTGCCGCGATTACCTTCGCCAAATACCACGACCGGGCGCAATATCAGCAACGATCTTTTCACATCGCCTGCGGCCCAGCGCTCGTACACCCGTTCTGCCTCGGCCTTGCTGCGACCGTAATCATTGAACGGTGTGATGTCGCCAGACTCGTCCACGCACGGCTGATCGAGACCATAGACCGCGACCGTACTGGTGAACACGATACGCTGAACATTGTTTGCCGCCGCGACGTTGATGACGTTCTCGGCACCGCCCACATTGACATCGTAGTAGCGCGATCTAGGATGAATATCATCGCGATGTTCGGCCGCGAGATTCACGACACATTCGGCGTTTATCAATGCACGCGAAACTGCCGCGACATCACAAACGTCGCCGAGAATTACGCGTTCGGGATAGGCGGAACTCGTTGCCTTGTCGAATATAACTACCCGGTGCCCGAGTTCGATCAGCCGCGCCGTCAGGTGCGTGCCGATGAAACCGCTGCCGCCGATGATCACGATATTCATTGGATCAATGCCCCAGCGCGCTGCGCTCGTGCATACACCGCGAGCAGCGCGTCGGTCGCGTTTGCGCTGGCATGTCGTGATGCGAGATAAGCGCGACCACCCGCGATTAGTGAAGCACGTAATTCTGCATCACTCGTCAGTCGTACCAGTGCATCAAAAAATTCCGTGGGTGTATCGGCGATAAGCAACTCGCGCCCGGACAATACCTCCAACCCGCGTGCTGCTATCGAGGTCGCGATCACCGCGAGACCGCGCGCCCACGCCTCGAGTATGCGCATGCGAATTCCCGAGCCGACATGCAAAGGCACGATCACGATGGCGCCCGCGGGAAAGGCATCGACGGATTCGACAGGCGCCGCGCGCCACACGACTCCAGCGCCGAATGTCCGAACATCGCCCCCGAAAATAATCGCTTTTGCATGCGGATGCGCCGCATGAAATCGCGGCCAGACTTTGCGTAAAAACCAGCGCGTGCCTTGCGCATTTGGCCACCAGCCAGCGCTGCCGGATAATACGAATGCGGGTTCGCCCTCGACTGCCGATGTGGTCGGCCATACCTTGGGAAAAGCCGGCGCAATCGTGTGGGTTCGATCGCGATCTTGCGGGCGCGCAATCTCTCGCAAGTCGCGAGCATCGTCCGGCGTGAGCGTGATCGTTTGCCCCGCGCTCGCCATCGCGAATCGTTCCTCGACGCGCAGGCGATTCGCTTCAATGGCCAGCAATATTCCGCCTCGGCGCGCGAACGCAACCTGGCGCCAGATCGCCGATTCCACGTTCTGCATGCGCAGCACAATCGGAATTCCTGCGGCCTGCGCCGACAAGCAATTCGCCAGCGCTTGTAGCTGCTCGGCATGCACCGCGTGCGGATGGTGTCGCGCGATGCACTCAGCAACTGCACTCTCGACTTCGCTGCGATGATGCCGCATCACGCTGAGCGCACGGCTGTGACGAATCGCACCCACGAGCGTGCCGAACCAACTGCGACGACGAACGGAAACGAGATACGGCGTGATGCCGATAGCGCGCATTGCTGCTGCCGCATCTTCACCGTGCTCGCCCGACGTATCGGCAGGCGCGACGAGAAAGATTTCGTGACCTGCACTGGCTAGCCCCTGCAAGGTCAGCCACAAAACCAGACGACCGCCATCACGGGGCGGCCAGGGCGACTTGGTGGCGACGCAGAGGATTTTCACTAAGCGCGAGTTTACGCAGGCCGCGATAATCACGCGAGCGTGTAAGCTAAGCCACTGACCAACGGTGCCAGCATGCGCGTTTTATTCATCACCTCCCGCTTTCCGGGCGACCTGAAGCGTGGCGACCAGTTGCGGGCTTATCAGCAGCTTCGATATTTGTCGGCGCGGCACGCCATCACCTTGCTGGCGTTTGACGAAGGCACGCCCGATCCCAAGCTGCGTGCCGAACTGGAAAGGTGCTGCGAGCAGGTCATCGCGTTGCGCGCCAGTCGAATCGGCATGTCGCTGCGCGCCTTGGGCGCACTCGCCGGACCGTTGCCATTGCAAGTGGCGATGCATGACTCGTCGCAACTGCACACGGCCATCGCCGAGTTACTCCAGGCCAACAGTTTTGATCTCGCCCATGTGCAAATGGCCCGCATGGGCCAAGTATTGCCGCAGCTCACAGCGCTGCCATGTGTGCTCGATCTGATCGATGCGTTGTCGTTGAACATGGCGCAGCGCGTCGTATTTGATCGCGGGCCGCTGCGCCATCTTGCCAGGCTTGAGGCCGCCCGTCTTCCGGAGTACGAACGCGCACTCTGCAAAAAAGTGCATGCGGCTGTGGTCAGTGCAAACAACGATCGCGCGGCAATCGGCCACGAGCGCTTGCACACGATCGGCAACGGCGTCGACCTCGATCGTTTTCCCTACACACAGAATCGTGGCGGGGCAGACATCGTTTTCATCGGCAACCTCGGCTACTTTCCCAACGTCGATGCGGCGACCTGGTTTGCCAGTGAAGTAATGCCGTTACTCCTCGCCAAGGTGCCGCATGCGATGCTCAATCTGGTTGGCGCGCGACCAGCAGCATCGTTGCATCGGCTGGCCGCTGGTTCGTCGCATGTGCATCTGATCGGGCCGGTGGCCGATGTGCAGCCGTACCTGAAACAAGCCGCCGTTGCGATTGCGCCAATGCGCGCAGGTTCGGGGCAGCAGATCAAGATTCTCGAAGCCATGGCTTCCGGCACACCGGTGGTCGCCACACCGAATGCCGCCGCCGGGCTGGACGCGATGCCCGGCCAACACCTGCTGGTCGCCGGCGATGCACAATCTTTCGCCGATGCCATCGCAAGATTGCTGGCCGATCCCGCGCTCGCGCATACCTTGGCGCAAAATGCGCGGACGCTGATCGAGCAGCGCTATACGTGGAGCCATTCGGCACAAGCGTTGGAGCGTTTGTGGATTGCGGCTGCGGAACAATCGGAGCCGCAGCTCGGCCACGCCAGCGACTGTGCTTGACTCCTGATTTACCGGCTCGAAAATCCGGCAGCAAAAAATGTCGGGATCCGGATGCCTCGAATTACGACGCCGCGCGATCATCAGCAAATTCCCAGTTTAAAGCGGCGGTGCCTGCGCAAGACGTCCGGCGCGCAACTCGATTTCGAGCTGCTGAACTTTCTCCAGCAAGGGTCCGCGCATCGCCGCAGGCAATGTACCGATGGCTGCGGGGCTTACCCACGCCGTGCGCAGAAATGCGGTATTTGCGCCATCGGTATCGCCGGATATCCCGCGCGCGCGACCCAGGTTGAGCGTGAGCTCGGGGCGCTCGCCGCTAGCGATGATGGCATCGTCAAGTACGATGATCGCGTCGCTACCGCGCTTGAGCAACAGCAACGCAAACGATTCGAGCAAGGGTGCTCGCGGATCACCTCGCAGCAGTTGTGCGGCCTGTTGCGCATGCATAAGCGTGCGATCAGCCGCAAGCCGCGTATCGCCCCGCGATGCACCACTCAAGATCTGTTGCATGCGGCTATTTGCATCGGCGAGCAGCCACTCGGCGCGATAGCGATCAAGCTCGGGCCACAGCAGCGCGATGCAAACCAGCGTCACGGCGAGACGCACAAACGTAGTTCGTGGATCGATAATTATCACGACAACTCCGCTGTCGAAGCGACCATGCGCCACGCTCTTCCGCAGGCCAGCAACAGCACTGTGGCGGTGAACGGAACTTGTAGCGGAAACCACGCCAGCGCTTCGATGATGCCGGTGCTTATTATCGCAATCAGCACCAGTCGTTCCGGGTCGTCGGGCGGCCAGCAATGTCGCAACAAGCCGAGCATCAGCACAACGATGGCGGTGAGCAAAAACAGCAATGCCGGAATGCCTGCTTCTGCCGCGAGTTGCAGATATTCTTGGTGCGCGTAGACAAAACTCGCGCCGCTGGGTTGGACAAAACGCTCGTGCAGATCCAGCTCCGCCGCGAGCCGATGTGTCTGCGCCTCGGCGGCGAACGTGCCGAGGCCATATCCCGTCAACGGTCGCGCCGATACCATGTCGAGCGCGGCTACCCACGCGCCGAGGCGATAAGTCGTGAGGCGCTGAAAACCCTCGATGCCACCCACCGGCAGTTTTGCCCATGTCACGGCGCGCAGTGGCGCCACCAGCGCTGTGGTCGCTGCGATCAATAATGTGGCCACGAGCAGCGTAACCAGCCAACGCGCCTGCCAGCGCACGGCAACAATCACGCTCAGCGCCGCGAGCAATGCCGCGGCACTGGTTGCCTGATGATTGACGACGATGGCAAGTATCGCCAGCACACCAAGCGCGGCCGCAGCGATGCGCGCGCGCCGCGGTGCGGCACTTGCCGCCACCGCCGCACAAACCGCAGCCATGATCGCGCACGCCAGCGCGACGTAGCCTTCATTGCCGAGCAAGGCGCCGGTCGGGAATCGTCCGCCGATCTGCGCGACATGCAGCGGCAGTTCGATTCCGATCGCCTGCAATAATGAAATCACCGCGGTCGACGCGCACGCCAGCAGCACTACCCACAACATGCGTTTGCCCGGCGCGCCATCCAGCATCGACGAGGCACCGATCGGTACCAGCAATGCGATCAACAAAAGCCTACGCAGCGATGGCCACGCCAGTTCGGGATGCGGCGAAACTACCGCCGCAACGATCATGCACAGTAGCGCGAGCGCGGCTAGTGCGGCGATCCATCGAGATGACAGCGACCATTCTCGCCAGCGTATTGATTGCGCGCACCAGCACAACGCAATGCTCGCGAGCGCGGCTCCGAGTAATACACACAGGCGTTTCGGTGCATCGAATGCGGCCTCGGCAAACGGGTCGACCAACCACGCCGATCCCAGCAATGCCAGTGCTACCGACCACCACGCGATTCGCTGCGCGAGCGATACGAGCGTTGTCCTGTTCGCATCATCAATCGCGATCACGCGTTCGGATACAGCGATCAAAACGGATTTGTCGCGTGCTGCGATTGATCGGGATTTTCTGCTCAATGCGTTACGCCCGAAGAAAATTTATTGCGGCGAAAAATCATCGGCGCAATCCAGATTTCATAGTGTAGCAGTCGCTTCGACAGCGTTTTTACGTTGCGATCATCGCGTGCCGCGTCTGGTCGCTGTTGCGCGGCATAGATGAAAATTCGCGGCGCACAACGAACGCTAAATCAGTTGCTGCCTGGCGACGGCCGCCACCAGATCCATGCTGCGCAAATCAGTTGTATCGTGCCGCAGGCAAACCACGCTAGCGCACCGGCCAGCATGCCGAGGCGAGGTGTCAAGATAGTGAGCACTAGTACCTGTGCAACGAGGATGATCGCGTTGATCAGTGCCGTGGCGCGGTTGCGATGATAATGCAACAGCAGCGCTGCACACGGCGAAAAAATCGCGGTGCACGCCATCGCCAGCATGAGCAGGCGAAACGGCAATGCCGCCGCCGCGGCGAGCGTTGGATCATGCAACCAAAGGCGCAGCACGAGATCAGGAAATGCCGCCATGAGCAGGGACGGCAGCACCAGCAAC
Source organism: Pseudolysobacter antarcticus (assembly GCF_004168365.1). Taxonomy (GTDB): domain Bacteria; phylum Pseudomonadota; class Gammaproteobacteria; order Xanthomonadales; family Rhodanobacteraceae; genus Pseudolysobacter; species Pseudolysobacter antarcticus. The sequence continues at coordinate 4,397,000 of NZ_CP035704.1, read as the reverse complement.
AGCAGCGAAATTTTGAGCATCGAGAAGGCGACACGGCGCGGCGATGTCGCGATGATCATGCGCGGCACGAAGGCGCGATAAATCGGCACCTGCAAGCTCAGCAGCGAGAGCAGCAAACTGCTGATGAGAAAATACAGGCCATAATTTTCTGTCGGCAACACGATGAAAAGAAATCCGCGGTCGATCTGCGCGGTTAAAAAGCCTAGTGCCGCAGCAGCACCGAAGGCGGCGATATCGCGCCATTCGGCGACATTTTTTCCGGCATTTTTGTCAGCTGTGATTGCATCCCGATCGCGACGCACACGCCGGTGGTTGAGTATGAATTCGAGAATGCTGATGCTCGCGAACGGCAGCATGTAGGCAGTGGCTGAGGCATGCCATTGCGTCAACAGCAGCAACGCCACGCCGTGTTTGGCGCACGCAAAACCGGCCAGACGAAGATTGGCGTAGCGTTGTTTTTCCAGTCCATTCCAGTAGCCGATCGCGGCATTGTTGGCAAACTGAAAAAGAAATTGCAGCAGCGCTAGACACATCGCCCGGAACAGGTCGTCCGACATCGGCGCGCCTTGTGCCGAACGGTGTTGCGCGAACAGCAACAATACCGATTGCGCGATCACAAATGCGCTGAAAGCCGCCGTCGCATACAGACGTAGAAAGCGCGCATAAATCGTTTGCGGATTTGCCGTTGCGGCGGCGCGTGCCACATCGCGCAACATCAGTGGGCCGAATGCGATGTCCAACGAAAACAGAAACCCCTGGATCGTTACGCACAACGCAACGCTGCCCCACTGCGCTGAGCCGAGCGTGTGCACGTAGATCGGCACCACGAACAACGTGATCAGCGCCATCAGTCCGACGTAGGCATAACTCGAGAACAGATTGTCGACGAGCGGGCGCATCGATGGTGGGAGCATCCTCATGCGCTACAGATAGTCATCTGGCGCATAACGCTTGCCGGTGATTTGCCGAAAACCATCCCACGCGCCGCGCAGAATGCAGCGCGCGCGAAATGGATGGCGTAGCAATATGACGAATCCACGCGCCACTTTTTTCAGCGTGATCAGCGTCGCAGTGAAACGTTTGCCATGACGATGCGCGAGCAGGATTTCATTGCGCGCATGGTAATACTGGATGGCATCCGCCACGCGGGCGCGACCGAGCTGGCTGCCGCCGGCCGTATGCCAGGCGCGCGACATCGGCACGAGATAACGCGGCACACCGACGCGACGCAGGCGATAGCAATAATCAATTTCCTCGCAATATATGAACCACGCCGAATCCATCCAGCCGTGAATCTCGGCGAGGCGCAGCGGTATGAAAAGCGTGCTTCCCGGTAGCGCGCCGACACGCTGTGCACTACGATTTTCCCAAGTGCTGTCGAAGGGTAGGTCGTGGTCGCGATGAAACGCTTCTGGCACGACAGATTCCACGAGGAATTTTGCCGGGAAATTCAGCATGATTGAATCGTCGCGCCGTCTTTGCAGCGGCACGCCGCCGTAAAGTGCATCGCCATGTTCCGCCCAAGAGTCGAGCAAATGCGTGAGCGCGTGTGGCTCGACCAGCGCATCGCTGTTTACTAGCCATATCGCATCGGCTTGCCACAGCCGCGCCTGCTGCCACGCCAGTGCATGGCCTGCGGCAAAACCAAGATTCTCACGACTCGGTAGCAGCGTGATGTCGGGCATGGCGGCGCGGATCATGGCGATGCTGTTATCGCGCGAACCGTTGTCGATCACTACCACGCGATAGTTTTTGTAGCGCGATGCGCGCAACGAACGCAGGCATGCAAGTGTTTGTTCGGGTGTGTTCCAGTTGATTATCGATACCACCACAAGCGGGCGTGTCGGAACTGTGGCGGGCGTCTCCGTCGCATTCGCCTGCGTGGCTTCAGTGCGCGGTGCCGCGGTCATATCAGGCGCAGTCCGCGCCCTAAGTGGCGCAACGCAGACACCGCGCGCTGACGATCAAGCGTGAAAAAATAGTGCGCCGCGATAAGTACGAAAAACGTGACGACCAATGCCAACGGATGAGCACCGAGACAGGTTGCCAGTAGTGCGCCGAAGCCCAGCAATAGAGTCAGCGTGGCTAGCAGTAACGCTACCTGCGTTGGCGAATAACCCGCATCCAGCATCAGGTGATGCAGGTGATCGCGGTCGCCGCCAAACGGTGAGCGGCGCTGGTGCAATCGCCGCGTGATCAGCACCACACAATCGATCAGCGGTGGTGCTACGAACCACGGCCCGAGCACGGAGCTGACCGGGTACAACGACGAGTGCGAAATGCGGATGGTCAGCCATGCAATCGCAAAGCCGAGAATGGTGCTGCCCGAGTTACCGAGAAACGCGCGCGCGCGCGGCTGTCCGGGATAACGCAGATTCAGAACCAGAAAACCCGCCACGGCGCCGGCGAGGATCACTATCAGATCGAGTAGCGCGACGTTGCCGACAAAATGACTGACAGCGGCGAGCATCAGCAGTGTCGCCAAAGTCACACAACCGGCCAGTCCGTCCGATCCATCAAGCATGTTGAGCGCATTTATCACACCCACCGTGATGAACACCGTGAATGGCACCGAAAATGTAGCGAGATCGAACCATGCGGCATCGCCCGGCAGCCCGACATATCGCGCGCGAAGCCCGCCCGCATAGACCATGATGAGCGCGGCAGCGCACTGGATCAGTAGCCGCAAAGGCCATGGAAGGCTGTGCAGATCGTCGAGGATGCCGATCATCAGCAGTAACAGGGCCGCCGCACAAAACGCCAATACGGTTTCAATCGTCAGGTGCGCGAAAGGCAAAGACGCGAGCACGGCAAGCATGATCGCCAAGCCGCCCGTGAAAGGAGTGGCTGAGGCGTGATCCTTGCGGTTGCGCGGATGATCCAACCAGCCGAAACGTCGCGCTACCGGATTCAGCATGCAGATGGCGAAAACGGTGATGAGCAGCGAAACAGAAAACGCTGCAACGTTGGGCAGAACCGACAAGCGCGTACCCCTTGCAAAAGGCCAGCTGGCGAGCGAGATTACTATAATCCGTCGCGCCGCTCCTGCTTTTTTCTGCGCATGCTACCCCTGCACAGTAGGGCGTTATCGTTGTTGTTTTTCTGCCGAGGCGAAGTGAACAAATCGGCTTCGCAGCCATTCGGCGAAAGCAAAATAGCACGAGCTATTTCGATTCGATACAGTAGAGCCGATACACGAGACTACACCCCGAGCGAGAGCGAAATGAATATCAAGCAGTTGATTCGGCGGGCGCTGTCTTTCGGCGAAAGACCCCCGCTATTGATAGAGAAAATCAACCAGATCGCGTTGGCGTACAATCCACGGCATTCGATTTATATCAGGGAATATTATCTTCTGTGTGTGGATTTATTCGAGAACGCTTTGCGAGATTCGAATTTATCGATAAATTTGATTTTTGGGAAGTACAAAACAATTTTCGATAATCCGAACAAGACACTAAAAGTCGATCTGCAATACGAGCATACCTTGGTGAAGCCAGGTGGGCGCGATAGCGCTGGCGCAGCCGTCGGTAAGATTCCAATTAATGGAAGAAACGATTTCTATCTGACAAGGATTCAGGGTTACGATTATCTGCGATCACTGGATTTGATCATCGAATACAGCATTCCGAATATCGTGAATATGCAAGCGAGTGGAGTCTTCGACAGCTATCTGGATAAAACGATTCATATAGCACCGCTCATCTACGCGATTGATTTTCACAGCGATGCCAGAGATTTCGATGTAGTTACGCTATTTTCAGATACATCCCAGCCGCGAAGGGCTGCATTCTTGTCGCATATGAAAGCTTTGCGACAGCCGCTGAGAAACCTCAAGGGAGTTTTCGGCAAAGATGAATTGAAAGCGCTGTACAAAAATACCCGAATTCTCGTCAATATTCACCAGACTGATCATCATGACACCTTGGAGGAATTACGAATTTTGCCGGCTCTGTTATGCGGCGTGGTCATCGTCAGCGAAGACGTTCCGCTAAAGGAACATGTTCCCTATCACGAATTCATCGTGTGGAGTAACTACAGGAATATAGCCGACACCGTAAAATCAGTCCGTGAAAATTACGAGTTCTACCGAAAAAAAATGTTCGACGATCCTAGATTGATCGATATCCTGTCGGGTATGCAGGAAAAAAATCGCCGTGAGGTCGAGATTGCTGTAGCGAAATTATTGCGAAGCTGATTTTGGCACTCACAATACGATGAATTGGCGTTTGCATACGAACCTATCAGGCTGTTGAGAAACTCTTTCCCGCGAAGTTTGTCATAGGCGCAGTCAATCATAGGCTGAGTCGACCGATGCGCGGAGCAGATGTACAACAGTTGGGAATGTTCTCCTACGTGTCGGTCGAAGACCGTGTGCCCCTCGATCATCCGATCCGCAAACTGCGGGTTCTGGTGGATGTGATTTTGAAGGAATTGGACGAGGTGCTGGCGTCGCGCTACGCAGCCGTCGGCCGCGAATCGATTCCGCCGGAACGCCTGTTGCGCGCATCACTGCTGCAGGTGGTCTACAGCGTGCGCAGCGAACGGCTGCTGATGGAACAGCTGAGCTACAACTTGCTGTTTCGCTGGTTCGTGGGTCTGAATATCGACGATGCGGTGTGGGATCACTCGACGTTCTCGTTCAATCGCGAGCGGCTGTTCGATGCCGAGATTGCGCAGCGCTTCTTTGAACACACGGTGCTGCTGGCGCGGCTGCACGACTTGGTCAGCGACGAACACTTTTCAGTGGATGGCACGCTGCTGGAGGCGTGGGCCTCGCACAAGAGCTTTCGTCCGAAGGACGGCAACGACGACAGCGATGGCGGCGACTTCCGCGGCCAGACCCGCTGCAACGACACGCACGCCTCGACGACCGATCCGGATGCGCGCCTGATGCGCAAGGGCAAAGGCTAAGGAAGCGCGCTTAAGCTACTTGGCCAATGCGCTGATGGAGAATCGCCACGGCCTGCTGGTGGGCATCGACGTGCGCCACGCCAGCGGCACCGGCGAGCGCGACGGTGCACTGGCGCTGGTCGATGCACATCTGAAACGCGGCTCGACGCTGAGTGCCGACAAGGGCTATGACACGCACGACTTCGTCGCGGCACTCGATCAGCGCGGCATCAAACCGCACATTGCCCGGCATACGAAAGGAAGACGCAGTGCCATCGACGCACGCCGTGCGCGCAGCGCGGGATACGCGATGAGCCAACAGGTGCGCAAACGCATCGAGCAAGGCTTCGGCTGGGTCAAGACGATCGGCGGATTACGCAAGCTGCCGCTGATCGGTCTGGAAGCGGTTCGTGGCTGGACCACGTGGACCTTTGCCGCTTACAACCTGATTCGGCTCGGTGGCATCGGTCAGTGGTGGAATCCGTCACCGACCTGAGGAAAGGTGCGTCCGCGGCGAGGATTTTGAGCAGAAATCACTCGGCCTCGTCGCATCTTCCACCAGACACGATAGATACAGGCTATCGCGCTTGGCGAAAAATGGTACTTCTCAACAGCCTGCTATTCGTTACGATTGAGCGAGCGGAATCCGGCATTGCTTACCAGTTCGTTGCGCTGAGCGATATTCAAATCGGCCTGCATCATTTCGCGCACCAGCGCATCGAATTCCGTGCGTGGAAACCATCCAAGTTTTCGGTGGGCCTTGCTTGAATCACCGAGCAGGGTTTCGACTTCGGCCGGACGCAGGTAGCGTGAGTCGATGCTGACGATGCGTTGTCCCGGGCGCACCGCAGACTCAGCCGGCGCCGCGGCAACCACGCCGTGTTCCTCTGCACCGCTGCCGACCCAATCGACGCTGATGCCGATTTCATTCGCCGCGCAACTGACGAAATCGCGCACCGAATGCTGCACGCCAGTGGCGATGACGTAATCTTCGGGCTCATCCTGTTGCAGCATCAGCCATTGTGCCTCGACAAAATCGCGCGCATGCCCCCAGTCACGGCGCGCATCCAGGTTGCCCAGATACATACGATCCAGCTGTCCCAAATGGATGCGCTGTTGATTTTCGCCCAGGATTGAGCCGTTTCAGCTCGTTTTTCATTTCAGACGGATCCGTGAAATGGCTCCGGGAGACAGTCAATGCGCGGCAGCTCTCGGCTCGAGTTCCGATGAAAGCGACTGTTCATTCCCAGATGAAAATCAACAGTCACGAACCATTTTCAACGTTTGCAGCGACTTTACTCGTATCTGCTGCTTTCTATCGGTTCGGCATAACACCAATGTATGTACGACGGTTACATACATTGGTTTTATGCCAACGACGAGAAATCCGTGGCCTATTGCGAATTTTGTGGAAATGTTCAGGTTTCGTTATGGCGGAATTTGTGATACTCATTTCCCAGCAAGTTCATATTGCTGGGACGAAATGCTCTTGCATTTATTATAAATATCACAACCTCTTGTTAAAAGAGGATATAAGACACTTTCCCGATGCTTTCCGTGACTCTGCTAACAGTCTTTGCCCTGCTCGCATTCTTGTCGGTGCGACGTATTCCGGAAGGGCACGCCTACACCGTTCATCGCTTCGGTCGTCCGGCGCGCACGCTGAACGCGGGTACGCATGTGGTGCTGCCGCTGATCGAAAAAGTCGCGCACAAGATTCGCCTGTTTGGCAACGTGGTCGAGTTCAAACGTGATGATGCGGCTGGTGGTCTGGTGTATTTTCAGGTGCTCGATCCGACGCGTGCCGATTCGGTGATCGAAGGTGTGGATGATCTTGTGCGCAACCGCGCACTCGGTCTGCTCGCAAGCAGTGATGTCGCCAGCGATGTCGCCAGTCGCATACTGCAAATCAAGGCTGGCTTGAATCAATTGCTGCGCGATCGCGGTATTCTGATTACGCGCGTGCAGCTCACGCTGAGCTGAGTTTCATCGCTGAATTCGCACACGGCGATCGTCGTGCTGGATTTTGCCGATGGCGCCGACGATACTTCCGCTCCGCAAACGTGGCGTGGCTTTCGTGCAATGAATCGCCATCGCGTTGGCTTTCCGACTCGGTGCGCGCATGACTCCATCCTTTGATCTCAAGCCTCTGCTCGTCGACGGATTGGCGGCGCTGCGCCTGTCACCGAAATCCGAAACCATCGATCAGCTGCTGGAATACGTCGCGTTGCTGGCGCGTTGGAATGCCACCTATAACCTCACGTCGGTTCGCGATCCGCGCGACATGCTGGTGCGGCATATCCTCGATTCGCTGGCGATCGCACCGTATTTGCGCGGCGCAAATCTGGCGGATGTCGGTTCGGGCCCAGGGCTGCCGGGCATCCCGCTGGCACTGCTATTTCCCGAGCGAGAATTCGTGCTGATCGATGCCAACGGCAAGATGGCGCGTTTCATGCGCGAGGCGGTGCGTGCGCTCGGCTTGAGCAAGGTGCGTATCGAGCAACAAAGAGTGGAAGCGGTGCAGGGCAGCTTCGATTGCGTCACGGCGCGGGCGTTCGCCAGTCTCGCCGACATGCTGGCGCTCGGTGGCCAGTTGCTAGCTGCCGATGGAATCTGGCTCGCGCTCAAGGGTCGTTATCCCGAAGATGAAATTTCAGCGTTGCCGGTGGGGTTCGAGCTGGCCGGTAGCGAGCGCTTGCAGGTGCCGGGCCTGGACGCCGAGCGCCACCTCATCATCGTGCGAAAAACAACGATCGCGGCTTAAGTTGTGCAGCAATCCGTTATGTCCATGTAAACTGTGTGGCCCAGAAGCAGGCGGTATGCGATGTTTCCGGATTCCCGTGTGACTATGCCGGACATCGAATGAGCATGAGACCCGCATGACGCGCATCATCGCCATCGCCAATCAAAAAGGCGGGGTTGGCAAAACCACGACGTGTGTGAACTTGGCTGCGGCTTTGGCCGAGGCGAGTCGCCGCGTGCTCGTGATCGATCTCGATCCGCAGGGCAATGCGACGATGGCCTCGGGCATCGACAAGCGCGACGCCAAGCCGAACGGCTGCGATGTATTGCTCGAAGAAGTGCCGATCGCGCAGGCGATTGTGACCACGTCCGCTGGCTACGATTTGTTGCCGGGCAGCGGCGATCTGACCGCCGCGGAAGTCAAGCTAATGGATGCGCTCGCGCGCGAAACGCGCTTGAAAGGCGTGCTCGCGACGCTCGGTGATCGTTACCATACGATCCTGATCGACTGCCCGCCGTCGTTGCATTTGCTCACGATCAACGCCTTGACCGCGGCGCACGGCGTACTGATTCCGGTGCAGTGCGAATACTTCGCGCTGGAAGGATTATCCAGTCTGCTCGATACCATAAAAGCGGTGCGCGCACGGCTCAATCCGGGGCTCGAAGTCGAAGGCCTGTTGCGTACGATGTTCGATATCCGCAACAACCTCGGCAATGAAGTTTCGGCGCAACTCACCAAACATTTCGGTGACAAGGTGTTGCGCTCGATCATCCCGCGCAATGTGCGACTGGCCGAAGCGCCGAGTCACGGCATGCCGATCACGCAATACGATCGCGAGTCGCGCGGCGCCATTGCTTATCTCGGCCTAGCCGGTGAGATGCTGCGACGCGAACGCGCATTGCCTGCTACTTCCCATCCGGTTTAGGAAATCCACGCATGGCAGCCAAGAAACGAGGATTGGGCCGCGGCCTGGATGCGCTGATCGGCGCCGGTGCGGAAACCGAGGTCGATGAAGGCGAGCTGCGCAGTGTTGCGGTCACGCGCATTCAGCCGGGCCCGTATCAGCCACGCCAGCACATGGATCCGGAGCGCCTGCAGGAACTTGCCGATTCGATCCGTGCGCAAGGCATGATCCAGCCGATCGTGGTGCGCGAAATCAGCAACGGCAAGGCTGGCATGTTCGAAATCATTGCCGGCGAACGTCGCTGGCGCGCCGCGCAACTCGCCGGATTCAGCGACGTGCCGGTGCTGGTCAAGCAAGTGCCTGATCAAGCCGTCGTGGCGATGGCGCTGATAGAAAATATCCAGCGCGAAGAACTCACGCCGCTCGAAGAAGCGCAGGCGTTGAAACGTCTCATCGACGAATTCGGTTTGACCCACCAGCAAGTGGCCGAAGCGGTGGGTCGCTCGCGCGCGTCGGTCAGCAACCTGCTGCGTTTGATGGAGTTGCCATCGCAGATCAAGACCCTGCTCGAACAGCGCAAGCTCGACATGGGTCACGCGCGTGCATTGCTGACCTTGCCCGCAGCGCAGGCGATCAGTCTGGCGCGCGCGGCGGTGGAACAGGAATGGTCGGTACGCGAGCTGGAGGCTGCGGTACGTCGTGGTCAGGAAGTCCCGATCGCTGCGAACAGCAAACCCGTAACGCCGAAATCCGATCCGAATATCGTCGCACTCGAACGCGATCTTTCGGAAAAACTCGCGGCCCGCGTGAGCGTGCAACATACGCGCAATGGTCGCGGCAAATTGGTGATTTACTATCACAATAACGATGAGCTCGAAGGCATACTCGAGCGCATTCGCTAATGTTCGGTGAAAGCAAATGACAGTCACGCCGGTCACCTCGCCCGTGAGTAGCAAACAACGCCAGTTCGACGCGCTGGTGCGAACCCTTTCGGGGGATTTGTATCGGTATGCGTATTGGCTTTGTCGCGACAACGCGCTCGCGCAGGATCTGGTGCAAGAGACTTTTTTGCGCGCGTGGCGATCGATTGATTCCTTGCGTGAGAGCGACGCCGCCAAGGCGTGGCTCATCACCATATTGCGCCGCGAACATGCGCGGCTATATGAGCGCAAGACCCCACAAGTGAGTGATATTTCGGAGATCGATGTGCAAGACGAAAGCGGGATGACTCCAGAGCGCGCAGGCGAGTCCGGAATGATCCGGGCGGCTATGCTGCAGCTGGAGCCAAAATATCGCGAGCCGCTGCTGATGCAGGTGCTCGGCGGTTTTTCCTGCGACGAAATTGCGCGTGAGTTGAACCTTTCCGGCGCAGCGGTAATGACCCAGTTGTTCCGTGCGCGACAGAAATTGAAAGCGGTATTGCTGGGCAAAGACGAGGCGGAGTTATATGAACTGCCTTGAGTTTCGTCGCCAGCTCGCGGTCGATCCAAAAACGCGCGACTCCGTATTTCTGCAGCACAAGCAGGAATGCCCGCGCTGTGCCGAAGCATATGCACGCGCGATGTTGTTCGAGGCTTCACTGGCCGAAGCGATGGCTGTGCCGGTGCCGGCAAATCTGGCCGAGCGCATTCTGTTTGCCCAGGCCACCGAACAGCGTAACCAGGCGCGCACAAATCGTGAGCGCAATCGTGGCCGCTGGATTCAATATGCCGCTGCGGCGATGCTGTTGATCGCGGTCGGTGTGGTCGGGTATTCGCGCTTCAATCGTCCGGTGCTCGCTGATCTGGCGATTGCGCATCTTGCCGGTGAACCGCTGGCGATGACCTCGCATGCCGCCGTGCCCGATGCCTTGGTGCAGCGCGAATTTGGCATGCGCGCAAGTATCGCGATGCCGAATGTGCCATCCGGCGTCACCTACCTGAGCGATTGCCCGCTGGGTCCGTATCACATCGTGCATATGGCGATGGCGCAGGATAACGATCCGGTCACGGTGATGTATGTCGCCGATCATCATCAGGCCGCGCGCAAGGACTTCAATCAGACCGGCTGGTTTGGTCGTGAAGTGCCGCTGGGCGCAGGCACTTTGGTGCTGCTGGGCAAGAGTGCGCAGTCGTTCGATCATCTCGAAACGGTCTGGCGCGATGCGGTCAACGGCCCACGTCTGACCAGGCTTTGATCTGCGCGCCACCGCGGCGCATTTGTCATCGCGAGTCGGCTGCGTAGCGGCGAAATCACGCAGGCGGCGCATAGTGCGCGATAATAGTCGGCTGTAGCCGATGGAATCCGTGTCATGCCAGAACTTTCCGTAGTCGTGCCCGTGCACAACGAGCGCGACAATATCCTGCCGCTGCTCGGCGAAATCGCTGCGGCATTGCGTGGTCTGACGGATTTCGAAATCATCTACGTCGATGACCTGAGTCGTGACGATACGTTAGCGGTGTTGAACGCGGCCAAGCAACAGTTTCCCGAGCTTCGCGTGCTGCGCCACGTGTCGCAGAGTGGTCAGAGCACGGCGGTTCGCAACGGCGTAAAAGCCGCGCGCGGTGCGTGGATCGCGACGCTGGATGGTGATGGCCAGAACGATCCCGCGGATATTCCGAAACTGTTGCAAACCCGCACGGTTGCCGATCCTGCGGTCAAGTTGTTCGCGGGCTGGCGCGTGAATCGGCGCGACAGTGCGGTCAAGCGTTTCTCATCGAAATTCGCCAACGGCGTGCGTTCGCGCCTGCTCCACGATGCGACCCCGGATACCGGTTGCGGCATCAAATTGTTCGAGCGCGCAGTGTTCCTCGAATTGCCGTATTTCGATCATATGCACCGTTATCTGCCTGCGCTGGTGCAGCGCGCCGGGTATCAGGTGCAGAGCGTGCCGGTGAATCATCGACCGCGCACCCAAGGCCAGTCCAAATACGGCATTGGCAATCGTTTGTGGGTTGGCATCAACGATCTGCGCGGGGTCGGCTGGTTGATCAAACGCTCCAAGCGCACCGCGGTCGAAGAGTTGTAGGCGAGCAAGAGGGCTTCCGGCAGACGGTTTTTCTTGCGAAATCAGCAGCGATCCGCTATAAAGTGCGGCTCGCTACACCAAGTTCGATTCCGCAGCAGTCAATCGCCGCGCCGAACTGGCCGAAAACTGTCAGTGCAATGATCGTTACCGGCAATGTTTATCAGGTGTTGTGTCTCCTGAATTGCACGCAGTGGCTTCGCCACCGCAGGGCCGAACCCGTTCTGGCTAAGAGCGGCACTTTATCCAACGCTTAAGGAATGTCATGGCCAGAGTTTGCCAAGTCACCGGAAAAGGCGTGCAGACGGGTAACAACGTCTCGCATGCAAACAATAGAACCCGCCGTCGCTGGCTGCCGAATTTGCACGAACGCCGTTTCTGGGTTCCGAGCGAAAATCGCTGGATAAAGCTGCGCGTTTCCGCCCACGCCCTGCGCACGATCGACAAGAACGGCATCGACGCCGTGCTCGCCGAACTGCGTGGTCGCGGTGAAAAAATCTGAGGAGGACTGAATCATGGCATCGAAACGTGACAAGATCCGTCTGACCTCCAGCGCTGGCACCGGTCATTTCTACACGACCGACAAGAACAAGAAGACCACGCCGGACAAGATGGAAATCAAGAAATACGATCCCGTCGTGCGCAAGCACGTGATCTACAAGGAAGGCAAGATCAAGTAAGGTTTGCCTTGCCGGATCGATAAAAAAACCCGCCGAGAGGCGGGTTTTTTGTTGGCTGAGATTGTGAATTACGAACGTTGCAGCGAAACTGCAGATCGCCGATCAGGCGTGCGCTGGTGCGAGGCGATAACCTTTCAGGCGCGCCGCAAACTCGGCCAGAGTGCGGATACCGCTGGCTTCCGCCGCGTGACACCACTCTTTCAAACCTTCGGCCAGATTATCGGCGCCGCGGCTTTCAAGCACGGCGTGCAGACGGCGACGGAATTCCATTACGGTTGCCGTGGTTGGACGCTCGTGAATCCATTGCGCCAGACGCTCACGCGCGTGGCCGTCGAGCCAGCGGCCTTCGTTGATCAGCGCGCGTCGCAGGCGTCGCGGCAGGTCACGCAGGCTCGCGCCGGCATGCGCAGCCTCTTCGCGCACGGTCGGCGAGATCACGTTGCGGAAATAATCGGTCATCACCTGGAACCGATGAGTGATCACGGCCTTCAGGGTTTCGGCATCCGGCAGCGCGATATTCGGGCGAATATCCAGGCTCGGTGCAACGCGCAGCACCTTGGCCAAGCCCAGTCGCTCGAACAAGCGGATCGCGGCCCAGCCGATATCGAATTCGAAGCGACGCAGCGAGAATTTCGCCGAACTCGGAAACGCGTGGTGGTTGTTGTGTAGCTCTTCACCGCCGATGAAAAATCCCCACGGCGTCAGGTTGGTCGCGGCATCGGTGGTTTCAAAATTGCGATAACCCCACCAGTGGCCGAGGCCGTTGACTACGCCCGCGGCCCAGAACGGAATCCAGATCATCTGCAGCGCCCAGATCACGATGCCGGAGACACCGAACAGCGCGATGTTGATGAACATCATCAAGGTCGGACCCCAACCCTCGTGGGCGGCGTAAAGATGACGCTCGATCCAGTCGTCCGGTGTGCCGCGACCGTATTTTTCGGTGATGCTGCGATCACGGCGCGCATTCTGGTACAGGCCGACACCGTCCAGCAGCAGCTTCTTGATGCCGTGGACTACCGGGCTGTGCGGGTCATCGACAGTTTCGCAATGCGCATGATGCTTGCGATGGATCGCGACCCATTCCTTGGTGATCATGGCCGTCGTGAGCCAGCTCCAGAAGCGGAAAAAATGGGCGAGCACGGGATGGAAATCCACGCCGCGATGCGCCTGGCTGCGATGCAGATACAACGTCACCGAAAAAATGGTGAGCTGGGTGACCACCATGAAATACACCAGCAAACCGACCCACGAAGTGTTCGCAAGACCGTGGCTGAGGAAATCCAGAATAGTAAAAAGCATGGGCTGAACCGAATGGATGAGGAAGGGTTAAGGTCGCGAATCATACGCCAGGCTGATGACAGCAACCAGTTGCGCAAGTCACGGTTTGGGCAAAGTTTACATTGGGGCGCTGAGCGTTTGCTCAAGCATACGGCGTTCCAGCGCATTTCAAACTGCGCTACATTGGCGGCATCTCTATTTGTGTTCGAGTGATCGATTCGTCGTGCCCGAGTTACCCGAAGTTGAAACCACGCGCCGTGGCATTGCGCCGCATCTGATCGGTCGCCGCGTGAGCGAAGTGCGCCTGCGGCGACCGAATCTGCGTTGGCCGATTCCGACGGAAATCGCGCAACTGCTGCCCGGCGAGCGCATCACTGCGGTGCAGCGTCGCGCCAAATATCTGCTGGTCGAAACCGCGATCGGCAGCGCGATGTGGCATCTCGGCATGTCCGGCAGTCTGCGCATCCTGCCGCAGGACACCCCGCCGCGACTGCACGACCACGTCGACTGGTTGCTCGATTCGGGCCAGATGTTGCGCTTTACCGATCCGCGACGTTTCGGCTCGCTGCTGTGGCAGCCGGTGGGCACGATACATGGGTTGCTCGCCAAACTCGGGCCGGAGCCGTTGTCCGATGATTTCTCGGGCGATTATCTCTGGCATGCCTCACGCGGCCGCACTGCCCCGATCAAGCAGTTTCTGATGGATCAACATATCGTGGTCGGCGTCGGTAACATCTACGTGGCCGAAGCCTTGTTCGCCGCCGGTATTCATCCCGAGCGCGATGCCGGATCGGTGTCGCGTGTCCGTTACGCACGACTCGCGATTGAGGTGAAACGCATCCTCGAATACGCGATCACGCGCGGCGGCACGACGTTGCGCGACTTCCTCAGTGCTGACGGTGAGCCGGGTTATTTCGAGCAGGAATTGTTCGTCTACGGACGCGCCGGCGAGCCGTGCAAGGTCTGCGGCACGACGATACGCGTGATGCAACTCGGGCAACGCTCGACATTCTATTGTCCGAAATGCCAGCGCTGAGCGGCGCCATGTGGCGGTTTATTTCAGCGCGAGTTCGGCCTGCTTGAGCTCGATGTAGCCGTCGCCAGCGATGATCTTTTTGTACTCGCTGCGGCTTACCGACACATAACGTTCGTTGCCGCCGATCTGCACCTGCGGGCCATCGGTAATCGCGCGGCCGGCATCGTCGACGCGCACCACCATCGTCGCTTTTTTGCCGGTGCTGCAGATAGTCTTGATCTCGCTGATGTTGTCGGCCCAGGCCAGCAGATATTGACTGCCTTCGAACAACTCGCCACGAAAATCCGTGCGCAAGCCGTACGCCAATACCGGGATTTTCAGCGCATCGACGATATCGGTGAGCTGCCATACCTGCGCCTTGCTGAGGAACTGCGCTTCGTCCACAAGTACACAATGCAGCGCACCGAACGTGGTTATGTCGGCTCGCGTCAACGCCGCCAGATCGTGCGTGCGCTCGAAAATATGTCCGGGCGCCTTTAGTCCGATCCGCGACTGCACCGTGCCGATGCCGTAACGATCGTCCAGCTTCGGCGTGTAGATCAGCGTGCGCATGCCGCGCTCGTGATAGTTGTGCGCGGATTGCAGCAGGGTCGTGGTCTTGCCGGCATTCATCGCCGAATAATAGAAATAAAGTTTGGCCATGATGCGCATGCGTGAATGAAACGAGGCGGTGAGCTTGGCGAACGGATCGCGAGATTGCAAATCAGCATGGATGCACACCGTCGCACGGAACGCGACGCGCACGCTGCTAGAATGCGCGTCCGATTTCGCCACGTGTTCCGATGAGCCTCAATCCCGCCCAACGCGCCGCCGCGCTGTATACCGATGGCCCGCTGCTGGTGCTGGCCGGCGCCGGCTCGGGCAAGACGCGCGTGATTACCGAAAAAATCGCGCACCTGATCGAAAAATGTCATCTCGCGCCGGCCAAGATCGCCGCGATCACGTTCACCAACAAGGCTGCGCGCGAAATGCGCGAGCGCGCCGGCAAGTTGCTCAAGGGCAATGCCGCCGATGAATTGCTGGTGTGCACGTTTCATGCGCTAGGTTTGAAATTCCTGCAGATCGAACACGCCGCCGTCGGACTCAAGCGCGGCTTCTCGATTTTCGACGCCGACGATACCCAGGCGATCTACAAGGATCTGCTGCCGAAAGGCATCAAGAACGATCAGCTTTACGCCATTGCCAATCTGGTGTCGCGCGCCAAGAACGAAGGCCTCACGCCGGAGCAGGCCGCCGCCGCTGCGCTCGGCGCGCGCGAATCCGAAGCCGCCGAGTTGTATGCGAAATACCAGAAGCGTCTGGCGGCGTTCAACGCGGTGGATTTCGACGATCTGATCCGTCTGCCGCTGGCCTTGCTCGATAGTGATGAAAAAATCTGCGCGGCTTGGCGCGAGCGTCTGCGCTATCTGCTGGTCGACGAATATCAGGATACCAATACTGCGCAATATCGCTTGCTCAAACTACTCGCCGGGCCGCGCGGCGCATTCACCGCGGTGGGCGATGACGATCAATCGATCTACGCTTGGCGCGGTGCGAATCCCGGTAATCTCGATGAACTTGCGCGCGATTATCCGCAGCTAAAAGTCATCAAGCTCGAACAGAATTATCGCTGCACACGGCGCATCCTGCGCGCGGCGAACGCGGTGATCGCCAACAATCCGCACGCGCACTTGAAAAAGCTCTGGAGCGATCTCGGCGAGGGCGCGCCGATCCGCGTGCTCGAATGCCGCGACGACGAACACGAGGCCGAAAGAGTCGCTGGCGAGATCGCGCACCTCGCCGAAAAACACAAGGCGCGCTGGCATGAGTTCGCGATTCTGTATCGCGGCAATTTCCAGTCGCGGCCGCTTGAAAAAGCGCTGCGTCTCGCGCGTGTGCCGTACCATTTGACCGGCGGGACGGCGTTTCTCGAGCGCGCCGAAGTCAAGGATCTGCTCGCGTATTTGCGGCTGATGGTAAACCCGGAAGACGATGCCGCGTTCCTGCGCATCGTCAACATGCCGCGTCGCGATATCGGCGCGACTACTCTCGAAAAACTCGGCGAGCTCGCGCAATCGCGTGGCCTGAGTCTGCTGCGCGCGGCGGCAAGTGACGCGATTTTGAAACAGCTCGCGCCACGTCCGGCGGCGGCGCTGGTCGGGTTCGGCGAGCTCATTCACGAACTCACGCAAACCGCACGGCGCTTGAGCGCCGCGGACTTGGTGGACGCGCTGATCCGCCGCACGCGCTACGCCGAATATCTCGCCGAGCAGGTCAAGGATCAGGCCGCACGCGCACGCCGCCTGGAAAATCTCAATGAACTCGCGGGCTGGTTTCGCGCGATGCAACGCGAGGGCAGCAGCGCCGGCGATCTGGCCGCGCAACTCGCGTTACTCACGCATGCGGATCGCGCCGATCCGGGCAATGCCGCGCGCTTGATGACCTTGCATTCGGCGAAAGGTCTGGAGTTTCGTTTCGTTTATCTGATCGGTGTCGAAGAAGGCACGCTGCCGCACGAAGGCAGCATCGAGGAAGGCCGGCTCGACGAAGAGCGCCGCCTGATGTACGTCGGCATCACGCGCGCGAAGGAGCATCTGACCTTGAGTTTTGCCGCACGCAAGCGTCGCTTCGGCGAAATACTGACGAATGATCCGAGCCGATTCCTCAGCGAAATGCCGCGTGATGATCTGCACTGGTCGGGCCGCGATGTCGAGCAGGATCAGCAGCATGCGCGCGAGCTGGCCTCGTCGCATCTGGCCAAGCTCGCGGCGTTGCTCGCGAAATAGCGACGCCTCGGCAGCGTGTGACAGGCGCGTTACACTGTTCCAAATCGCTGCAGGAAATACGCGCCATGACGATGTCTAGAAATGTAATAGCCGTGCTTGTGCTGGCCGCGCTCGGCGGTTGTTCGCTCATGCCGAAATCCTCGACGCTTGCCACGACGCAAAGTACGTCGATATCAAATCTCGCGGCGAACGACAGCCTCGACGCCACGTTGTGGACACAGACCGCGATCGAACACGATTTGGTGTATCGCGAGGTTTATCATCTCGCCGAAGAAAAGCTGCTCAAGGCATTGGCCGATCCCGCGTGGGAAGCGTTGCCGAAAGGCGAGCGCACGGGTGACAGCAAAGGTTTGTCGCCTGCGGTGATTGTCGATATCGATGAAACCGTGCTCGATAATTCGCCGTTTCAGGCACGCCTGATTCGCGACAACGCAGGCTTCAATGAGATCGCCTGGCGCGTGTGGTGTGAGCAACATGCGGCGCACGCGTTGCCCGGCGCGCTCGAGTTCGCCAAATTTGCCGCAGCGCATGGCGTGACCATGATCTACATCAGCAATCGCGCGCAGACGCTGGCCGCGGTCACGCAACAAAATCTCAAGGAGCAGGGATTTCCACTGGCGGAAACCGAGACCACCGTTTTCGCGGCCGAATCGCTCACGCCCGGCTGCGATGAAAAATCCGGCGAGAAAGGCTGCCGCCGCAAACTCGTTGCGCAGAAACACCGCATCCTCATGATGTTCGGCGATCAGCTCGGCGACTTCGTCGATGGTTCGCAAACCACCGTGGCAACGCGACGCACGCTGGCCGATAGCTATAAGGATTGGTTTGGTGAGCGATGGTTCGTATTGCCGAATCCCACTTACGGCGTGTGGCAAACCGCGGTGACTTCGCATCCCGCCACGGCCGCGTTGCAAGCGGATCCGCGCGCGGCCAAACGCGCGGCGCTGCACGAAAACTGATCGCACTGCAGCATCGAAAGCCGCGCTTTACCCCTGTCCGATTTGCATCGCGGTCGGCATAATCCCACCGACATTTGAAAATCTCGGGGTAACGCATGTCGATGCAGTGTTATGTCTATAAAAGCCAGCGCACGGAAGGTGCTTATGTGTATTTGCGTGATGCCGATGCGTTCGGTCTGGTGCCGGTCGCGCTGGCTGAAAAGCTTGGTACGCTGACCTTTGTCATCGAGCTCGATCTTTCGCCCGAGCGCAAACTGGCGCGCGAAGACGTCAACGCGGTCATGGCGAATTTGCAGACGCAGGGCTTTCACCTGCAATTGCCGCCGGTCGTCGAAGCGCTGAACGCGCCGCAATCCTGATCCTGCGATGCGGGCGGATGCAAACGTCGTCAACAGCTGCGGCATACCCCAACCAACGATGGCGCTGGGTCGGCAGCACAAAGACCTAACGCTTTTCCGCGCCCGCTCTGCTAGCCTGCGTCCGAGCCACAATCAGCGCATAACGACAGGTTAGATGCCGAACTCATCGTCCACCGGGATTTTCGCGCGGCTCGCCGCCCTGCGTTATTTCATTCCTGCCGCGCTCGCGTTTGGCGCCAGTGCGTTCATCACCCAGCCGGCCGTGCTGGCGCTGCTGCTGGCGGCGGACGCCTTGACCTTGGCCGCGGTGTGCCAGGTGATCGGTTTCGGTCTCGAAGCGAGTTTTGCGCGTACCTTGCTGCGTCGCGGGCTCGCGAATTTCGTTTTGTTGGTCGCCTACACCGCGTGGCTGGTGGCACTCGTGGCGTATCCGATGCGCTGGATTCTGCACGATACCACGCTGCCCGCGACGCTCGCATTGTCGACGGCGCTGGTACTCGCGCTGCTGAGTCTGTGGCGGCTGTGGCCTGCGTTCGGGCTGGTGTATGTCTGGGATGATGCGTACCCGAATCAGGCGAACGAATCGTGGATTCTCACCGCGATTCGGCGCAGCCTGCGTTTCGCGGCGCATCTCACTGCCGAGCAGGACATGTTTTTCAGTCATGGTCTGCCGGTCGCGTTGTGTTTGCTGCTGCTGTGTTGCGGCGCGCTGAGTCTGGCCGGATTGTGCGGCATGCCGAATATCGAATCGCGCCTGCTGGCGCTGCTGATTTACGCCGTGCTCGCGCCGTTATTGTGCTGCGTGATAGCCAATCGCAGCGTGCGCGCGCTGTTCAATCAGGCGCAGATCGAACGACGTTATCGCCGCGCCGCGCGTGCACGCGCAACGTCGGATGCGCACACCGCGCGAGACGAAGTGCTGGCGCAGGTGATCAGCCCGGCCGAGTTGAATGCCACGTTGCTGTGCGCGGTGCGTTCCGGTCAGGTCGATCTGGCGCTTGGCGCGCTTGAACGCGGCGCCGATGCGAACATGTTACCGGCGCCCGGCGAGCGTGATCAACGTTCGTTGCTGATCCTCGCCGTGGCCTGCAGCGACTTGCGTTTGCTGCGCGCGCTGATCGCCGCCGGCGCTGATGTCAACCACATGCACAACGGCCTCACGCCACTGCTCGCTGCAACGCGCGATAGCCATCAGGGCAGGCCCGAAGCGGTCGTCATGCTGCTGACCAACGGCGCCAATCCGCGTGTTGCCGACAGCGAAGAAAACACGCCGCTGCATCACGCAGCGCTAAGTGCCGAACCGGTGGTCGCGGCACTGCTGCTGGATGCCGGCGCAGAAATCGATGCGTTGAATCGTGCGGGCTACACGCCGTTGGCCACGGCGTGCGCGATGGCGAATTGGGGTTTGCTGCGGTTTCTGCTCGAACACGGCGCGCGTATCGATGTGGAGAAAGCGCAGCCGGTGCTCGCGGTCGCCGCCGGCATCGCCGAAGACGACATCGAAGGCATCAAATTATTGCTCAAGCGTCGCGCCAAGGTCGACGCGATCGGTCCGCTCGGACGCACCGCGCTGATGAACGCCGCGCTCAACGGCCACGCCAGGATCACGCGCGTTTTGCTCGATGCGGGTGCTTCGGTGCCACTGGTCGATTCGCACGGTGTGAGCGCATTGATGGAAGCCGCGCGCGCTGGCGCCGAGGCGGTGATCGAGTTGCTGGCGCCGCGCAAACCGGATGCGAATCTGCTCGATGCCAGCGGACGCAGCGCGCTGATGATCGCGTGCCAGTCGCGCCAGGCCGGCGAGCGCACGATCCGGCAACTGCTGGCGCTTGGCGCCGATACGCAACTGCAAACGCCGGATGGAAAACGTGCGTTGGATTTTGCGCTCGCGAACGGACGCTGGGATCTCGTCGCGTTGCTCGATCCCGAACATTCGCTGCCGCGCAACATGATCGAAGCGGCGAGCAGCGGCAGTTTGACCGACGCGGATTCGGCGGCGCATTTGCTCGATGCCTTGCGCTTCGGCCACTGGCCGGTGGTTGAGCTTTTCAGTGAACGTGCGCGACATTGGCCAGCGCCGCAACTCGCCGCGCTGTATCTCGAACTCGATGCGCCCGAACACGCCACGGCGCGACGCTGGTTGCTGAATCTCGGCATGGATGCGAATGCGATTACCGAATCCGGCGAATCGCTGTCGCAGGTTTTGCTGGCGCGTTTGCCGGCCAGTCTCGCGGCGGTTTACGACGTGCTCGACGCCGGTGCGAGCCTGTCGAGGGCGGGTGTACTGGCGCAGCTTTTGAGTACGATTGGATCCGAACAATCCCATACCACGGCAACCGATTTTTCCGCGCAAGTGCAGATCGCAATGATGGAAGATTTTGCGCTGCAACTCATCGAGCGCGGCGTCGATTTCTGCATGCCCGATGCGCAAGGTCGCAGTGTTTTGGCCAGCGCTGTGGATCACGGCATGCAGCGCTTGACCCGCGAATTACTGGCGCGCGGCGCCGATCCGAATGCGCGCGATATCCATGGTCGGTCAGCGCTGCATGCGGCCCTGCACAAGCCAATGCTGCTCGCACTGCCATTGCTGCAGATGTTGTTGCGTGCCGGTGCCGATCCCGAAGCGATCGCCGCCAACAATGAAACGCCGCTCGGCCTCGCACTCGCTCGTGCCGAAGCCGAGCTCAGCTATTGGCTGCGCTGGTCGCGCTGGCCATTGCCGCAACGCGCACTGCTCGCCTGCGATCTTTCCGCGGCGGCAATCGTTGGCGATATCGATGCGGTGAAACGTCTGCTCGCATTGGGTTTTGGTGTGAACTCTTGTGATGCCAAAGGTGCATCGGCGCTGCTGCGCGCCGCAGGTTCGGGGCACGCCGATCTGGTCGAACATCTGCTCGCTATCGGCGCTGATGCGAATCAGGCCGCACCGAGTGGTGTGACCGCGCTCGCGGCGGCGGTGAATGCGCGCCGTGTCGCCGTGGTCGAGCTGTTGCTCACGCATGGCGTCGCCGCCGATCAGCCGTTGCCGGGCGGGGGCACGCCCTTGATGCTGGCCGCGGCGCAGGCATTTCCGGAAATCATCGAACGTCTGCTGGCGCACGCTGCCACGATCAATGCGCAAGATGACAAAGGCCGCACCGCGCTGCACGCGGCGGCGCAATTCGCGTTTCACAACAACGACATCGAACGTTGCCAGCGCGCGCTGGATTTGCTGATCGCGCACGGCGCGGACATCGCGCTGTGCAATGCCGAAGGTCAGAACGCACTGCTGTTGTTGCTCGGCGCCGCCGTCGCCCCCGGGCCGCGCCCCGATCAGAAACATCTGCTCATCTTGTTGCCGATTTTGCTCGGCAATCGCGCCGCGATTGATCTGCAGGATACGCGTGGCGTCAGTGCGCTGCATGCCTGCGCGATGCATGGATTATTGCTGCCGGCGCGCGCGCTGCTTGCGGCACGCGCCAGCACCAGTGTGCGCGATATTCTCGGCCGCACGCCGGCCATGCTGGCGCAGCGCATGGGTTATGTCGACCTCGTCGCCGAGCTTGACATCAATCCCGACGCGCCGCCGAGCGCGGCGCAGATTTTGCGCCAGCGTCACGACAGCTGAGTCGCATCACGGACGGCCAAACGCAATCCGCAGTGCGCTGCGCAAGCTCGGTGCGCTGAGCATATCCGTCGCCAGTCTTTTTCATACGTCGAATGCGATCAAAATCGGCTCATGTTCGCGCATGCTCACAAATGTGCCGAAACAGCGACCGACCTTGTTCCGTCGTGCCATCGGCAACCTCATGGACAACGCTGATCGATATGGCGCGGCGCCATTCCGCGCGATGCTCTGGCGTGATGCAGAAAACATTCATGTGCGCATCAGCGATCACGGTGCGGGCGTTGCACCGGAGTTGCTGAGCAGACTCGGTCAACCCTTTGTTCGCGGCGACGTTGCTCGTGCTGGTGCAGGCGGCGGTCTGGGTCTGAGCATCGTGGCGCGTTGCGTGCAGTTGCACGGCGGCACATTGACGCTGCGCAATGCCGATGGCGGCGGATTCATCGCGGAGATTTCCTTGCCGCGCAGCTGAGAGAATTTTACATCAGGAGTCGACGACATGTTTGTGCGTTATCTCGTTTCGACATTTATTCTGCTTGCCGCAATGACACTTTGCGCGCATGCGCAGCAAGTCATCTCGGTGCCGCGCGCTGATGGTGCGAGTACGCCGCTCACGATTTACGAGCCGGTCACAAGCTCGGTCTGCGCGCCGCTGGCGCTGATCTCGCACGGCGCAGGCGGCAGCGAAAAGGCGATGCCGTATCTCGGTACTGCGTTGAGCAAGGAGGGTTGGCGCGTGCTCATCATGGGCCACAACGAAAGTGGCATCGGGCCGTTGCGCGCGAATATCCAGGCGCTCGGTTTCAAGCAAGGATTGGTCAAACTCGTGACCAACGCCGACGCGTATCGCGCGCGATTCGGCGATATCGATGCGGCGATCAAATGGTCCGAGCAGCGTTGCCATGCGCCGTACAAAGTGCTGCTGGGTCATTCGATGGGCGCGATGACGGTGATGCTCGATGCCGGCGCGCAGAACAAGCTCGGACTGAAAACCGCCGCGCGTTTCGACGCATATGTCGCGCTTTCGCCACAGGGTCCTGGCGTGGTTTTTCCGCCTGGCGCGTGGCAATCAATCCGCGCGCCGATGTTGCTGATCACCGGCACACGCGATCAGGGCCTGGACGGCGATTACCATTGGCGTGAGCAAGCCTTCGCCGGACTCGGACCAGGCTGCCGCTGGCTGGCAGTGATCGATGATGCTACCCATCTCGATTTTGGTGGTCTGGGCAAATCCGCCAAGGTCGAAGCCGCAACGGCAACTTTGACTATCGCTTTTCTCGACAGCCTGCGCGGTGGACATTGCGCCACACCGCCAACTCTGGCTGGCGTAAATCTGCAGACCAAATAGGTGATGCAGATGAAAATCAGTCGACTTTGATGCTGCCCATCGCGGCTTTCAGCGCAGTGCTGACTGCGCCGACACTGCATGTTGCTTGCAATTCTTTCGCCGCATCAGCACCGTGCAAATGCTTGAGCAGCTGATTAGCGCTATTCAGCGCTTCGCGGGCATCGGCAATCCTGAGCCACTGAAACACGCGCTCGCGGGATTCTGGTCGCGCAGAATCACAGACGAACATCGCGTGGTTTACAAGGTCGAAGGCGTTGCATTGCTGATAGCGCAGCTTCGATACCATTATTGAGACAGCGCGGTAGTGAAAACGCAGGGCGCAAATACCTGTCGAGTTTGGATTGACTAGCTCCCTCTTTGCCCGTCACTTCCTAGATTTGACGGAAAGTTCACCAGCATTCTTGATCGCTGCCGCCTCGCTCTCCGAAAGGGACACGGTGACAAATCCTTCCTGCGCATTCGTTAGAGAAACTTTCCAACGAACGTTAAGCACCTGCGCATCGTCAACTAGAATTTTGTCACTTCGATCGTGAGCCATTACCCTGATGTGCGCGCCAGGCATGACCAAGTCTGAATTCGTAACGTAGAGTTCGACATTTTTGCGATAGCCGGAAGGGTTTGCAGAAAGCAAAGGGGAGTTCACGTTGAAACTCAATATTCGCCAAGAGCCTTTGAGCAAGAGAGCTCCAATCGTAATGTCACCATTCCCGTTTTCAAAATGCCTGACGTACGCGACTCTTGCCAACAAGCCTCCATCACGCGGATCGTAATCACTTCGGGAGCCGGCTTCCAACGACTTAAATGCCCCAAGCTTTGAAATTATCGCCTTGGACATGGCTACAAACGCTTCCAGCGAGATATTTTTCTTTGCTTTCTCGTCAAGAAGTGTTTCGTATGCCGTTGCCTCGGTGCCGTTTGACATAGCTTCAAATAAGGAGCTGCTTAGATGATTGACCTCGGATTCCGTTTTTTCGAAATCAAAGTTGGCAGGAATGCCAGGCGAGCAACCAACGAGAAGTATGACTGTCAGAATTATCAGAGATTGGATGCGGCGGATTCTGTTCATAGGTCTTGAGACAAAGTTTGTGTGAAGTGCATGACTCTTGAGCCAAACAGTGGCTGCCAAAACGAGTTGGGATTTACTTTAGCGTGATCCAGCCTTAGTGCCCAAGACTTGGTTTCCATATGGCTCGCAAAAGCTTCCACAGAACATCACTGTATTTGGCCGAATAGGAATCATCCTTGCGCGACGTACTGGGTGTCGCAATGCAAATGCTGTGACAAGATGTGTCGCTAGCTCTTGTCCGCCTCGAACAACCTTTCCAGATCGACCAGCGCATCCTTGGCGTTTTGCATCAGTGCGGCCTCGTCGTCGAATACCAGATATTGCGTTTTCAACAATTCCTCGTCGTGCTTGCGGAACGTCTCGACGCGCTCGGCGGCGATTTCCGGCGTGAGTCCCAAGCCGACCAATACCTGTTGCGTCAGTACCAGGCTGGAATGAAACGTCTCGCGCACGATGCCGTCCATGCTCAGGTCCATGAGCTTGAAAACGTGCTGGCGATTGCGCGCGCGCACGTAAATTTTCAGATGCGGATAGATGCGTTTTACCAGCCGGGCCGTGCGGATGCTGGTTTCGGCGTCGTCGGTGGTGAGTACAAAAACCTCGGCCTTGTCGGCACGCGCGGCGCGCAGTAATTCCGGCCGGCTCGGATCACCGAAATAAATCGTGCTGCCGAAACGGCGCGAGAATTCGACCTGCTCGGCGCTGTGTTCGAGCGCGGTAAACGAGATGTGCTGCGCGCGCAGAATACGCGCCACGATCTGGCCGACACGGCCAAAACCCGCGATGATAACGCGCGGATTTTCATTGTCGATTTCATCGAACGGTTGTTCCGGCGCAGCCGGGCGCTTGCTCAGCAGATTGCTGAGACCCATCACCACCAGCGGTGTCGCCGCCATCGAAAGCGTGATCACGACAACAAGCAGATTGTGCAGTTCGGCACTGAGCAAGCCATCGCCTTCGGCGAGGCTGAAAACGACAAAACCGAATTCGCCGCCCTGCGCGAGTAGTGCGGCAAGTTGCAGCGAATGGTCCTTGTCGAGCTTGCCCGAATGGCGCCCGACCAGAAACAGCACAATCGCCTTGATCGCAAACAGTGCTAGGAGCAATCCGCCGATCAGCCACGGCTCGCGCAGGATTAGACTCAGATCGACTGACATCCCGACGCTGACGAAAAACAGACCGAGTAGCAGGCCCTTGAACGGATCGATCTGCGCTTCGAGCTCGTGACGGAATTCCGAATCGGCCAGCAGCATGCCGGCGAGAAACGCGCCAAGCGACATCGAGATGCCGGCCAGCTGCATCACCCAAGAAATGCCGATCACCACCAACAGTGCGCTGGCGGTAAATGTCTCCAGACTTTTCGCGCGCGCCACCGCGCGGAAGAACGGACGCAACAACAAGCGCCCGCCGATCACCACCACTGCGATCAGACCGATTACACGCAACGCGGCGAACGGATCGGGTGCGGCGTTTGGCTGGTTGTCTCCGAGCAGCGGCACCAGCGCGAGAATCGGAATCGCGGCGACGTCCTGAAATAGAAGAATCGCAAAACCGAGCCGGCCGTGCGGCGATGAAACTTCCTTGCGCTCCGACAGAATCTGCAGATCGATCGCGGTCGATGACAAGGCCAAACCCAAGCCCAGCACCAGCGAAAGTTTCCAGTCGAGGCCGAACAGCATCGCCGCGGCGCCGATCAACAGCGCCGACAGCACGACCTGCAAACTGCCCGAGCCGAACACGGTGCGCCGCATCACCCACAAGCGTTGTGGCGAGAGCTCCAGGCCGATCACGAATAGCAGCATCACCACGCCGAATTCGGCGAGATGCGATGACTGCTCGGTCTGCGTGAACAGGTGCAAACCTTGCGGCCCGAGCAGCAGCCCCGCCCCGAGATAGCCGAGCACGGCACCAACGCCGGCGCGTTTCGCCAGCGGTACGGCGATGACCACGGCGACCAGGTAAATCACCGCGATTTGTAATGTGGATGTGGATTCCATCAGATCTGTCTCCGGTCGATCTTGATTATAGAGGCGTTGCGCCGGAAAACATCGCGGTCGATGCGCGGCGACTGATTGATTACAGCGCGATGCGCTCGAAATATCGCGTGTCGCAGTATTTGAGATCGGCGCTACGCAGAATTCGCAAACTCGATCAGGAGAATGTGATGCCCCGCAAAAATCCTTCGCCAGATTCACGCCAGCGTCGCCACAACCAAACCATTCGTATCGATATCGTCGCCATGCATCGGCTGATTTACGCGTGGCTTGCGCTCGGTACGATCGCGGTGATCTTCGTACCGGCGTTGCGTGGCTACGATGCGTGGATCGGCTGGCTGCCGTTCTGGCTGATCGGCGCTCCCTTGATCAATCTGCTTGCCTTGCACCCGCATCGGCTGGCGGCGCTTTCGCAGCGACTCCTCGTCGGTCTGCGTCAGCGTCGTCAGGCGGTTTCACGGCGAAATCAGGCTAAGAACCTGTTCAAAGTCTTTTGAGCAGTAGCGTGAGGAAGGCAAGGTGAATGAACTGGAGGCTGGTATTGAGCTTGCGCTCGCAGTTCTTCCAGAGTCGTCGGCATTTCTCCAACCAGGCGAAGGAGCGCTCGACCACCCACCGCTTCGGGATAACGGCGAAGGTATGCAATTCATTGCGTTGGGCGATCTGCACGGTGGCACCGATGGCGCCTTGGACCGCTTCGGCAAAGGGCTGGCCGACGTAGCCGCCATCCGCTAGGACACTTTGTACCCGATGTAGGTTTGCCTGACATCGATCTATCGCCTGCAAGGCGCCCTTGCGATCGGTGACTTCCGCTGTAGTCACCGCAATAGCGTGAGGCAGTCCCTGCGTATCCACGGCAATATGCCGCTTGATCCCCGAGACCTTCTTGCCGGCATCGTAGCCCTTATGCGTCGCCGTGTCGGTGTTCTTTACGCTTTGTGCATCAACGATCAAGAAGCTCGTCATGGCGTTGCGCCCCTGCTTGATACGCACCGCGCCCACCTGATTTTTTTAACGCCCGCTCCAGCAGGCTGATGCCGTTCTCGTCAGGCTCGCTCCAGATCGAAAAGTACGAATGCACCGTTCGCCATTTCGGAAACTCCGTGGGCAGCATGCGCCACTGGCAGCCGCTTTTGAGGAGGTAGCGGACCGCGCAAAATACCTCGTACAGATCCACCCGACGCGGGCTGGTCTTCTTGCGTGCGCTTTCCAGCAAAGGATGAATTTGCTCAAACTGGGCGCGACTGATGTCACTCGGATAGGTTGATCTCATTCCGCCAGTATCAGCACGCCGGTCTCATAGATTGAGACTTTGAACAGGCTCTAAGCCGCTGCGTCGGATACGAAACACAAATCCGGCGCGTGCACCACAACGTTCCCTGCATGCGGCGCTGGCGGCGCTGCTCAGCATCAATGTGCGGCATTGAAGATCGCACGTGACTAAACGGGCTGGGTTGAAGCGCGATCGAAATAGCAAATACTAGTCGGTAATGCCGAGGCGTTTGCGTTCGAGGCGGCGCATGAATTCTTCCATGATGCGGCGATACAAATCGGCACCGAGATACGCATCCTCGATGCCGGCATCGATCGATGGATTGTCGTTGACTTCGATCACGACGATGCGCTCGCCGACTTGTTTGATATCGACGCCATACAAACCGTCGCCGATCGGCGCGGTGGCTTTCAGTGCGAGTTTGATCACATCGTTCGGCGCATCGCGCACGGGGAGCGTCTTGAATCCGCCCGAACGCTGCGCGGCATTCGCGCCGTGGTTGTAGATTTGCCAGTGGCCGCGCGACATGTAGTACTGGCACGCGTACAACGCCTGGTTGTTGAGTACGCCAACTCGCCAGTCGAATTCGGTAAACATGAATTCCTGCGCGAGCACGAGCGCAGTGTGCTGGAACAAATCGTCTGCCGCAGTTTTGAGTTGCTCCGGCGTTTCGACCTTGTGGATACCGCGCGAGAACGAGCCATCGGGAATTTTCAGCACGATCGGAAAACCGATCAGCTCCGGCAATTCGGCCAGACGCTTGGCGTCGTCGCGATATAAAACTTCGGTGCGCGGCGTGGCGAGCTTGCGCGACTTCAGCAGGTCGTGCAGATAAATTTTATTCGTGCAGCGCAGGATAGACGTTGGATCGTCGATCACCACCATGCCTTCTTTCTCGGCCTTGTTGGCGAAGCGATAGGTGTGGTTGTCGAGCGCCGTGGTTTCGCGAATGAACAAGCCGTCGTATTCGGCGAGTCGCGCGTAATCGTTCTTGGTGATCGCATCGACTTCGATGCCGAGTTCCTTGCCGGCCTCGATGAACTGTTTCAGCGCACGTTTGTTCGACGGCGGCATCGGATCGGCGGGATCGTGCAGCATCGCGATGTCGTAGCGGAATTTCTTGCGTGTACGCGGTTTGCGCCAGAGTTTTTTCGAGAACTTGTCCAGCGCCTGCGCGAAGCCGTCTTCCTGCGGATCGGTCAGTGTATTCAAGCTGGCCGGCTTGATCGCGCTGATCTGCCAGAGTTTCTGGCGTTCGAATTCAATGCGCAGAATCGGGCACGGAAAAGTTTCAAACACCTGCCGCATCAGGTCGCTCAGCGGCGTGTAGCTGGTCTCGCCGAAATACACGAGAACGCTGAAATCGGTGGTGTCGCGCTCGCCCTCAGGCAGATATTTTTGCAGCTTCTGATTGAGGTCATCAATGTCGATGCCATAGATCGAGCGCCGACGCAGATCATTGATCGTGCGCACCGACGGAATCACCTTGTGTCCGCGCGCCTCGGCCAGCAACGAGACGTAATAACCGATCCCGAGATATTTGTAGCTGCGACACAGATTAATCACCTGCGTGCGCTCGTCGTCCTCGGCGCCGACCGGCTCCTTCAGATAATCCTGCGCTGTGACGACATTGTCCGACGGGTAATACGAACCCCAGTCCGACGCTTTTTCGACGACAATGACAAGCCGACTCATGCGCTAGCGGAGACCGGTGAAAAGGTGGCGGGCGGAGGCTCGTTCATGCGCTGGCGTGGCTGTGATGGAGGCGGGTGGCGGCAAGTTTGACATAGCCGCAAAGCCATGACATCAAGCAGAATGCCGGCGAGAAAAACACGCCCGGCAAACCGAAAAAGAAGCAGACTGCGCGTTGCCAGATGAACCAAGACCGAACCGAATCACGAATTTTGCTACGCCGTGGCCGCGCCGAAGATCTCGATGCGATGGTCGCGCTCGAGCGTCGCGCTTTCACTGGCGATCACCTCTCGCGCCGCCAGTATGCGCACCATCTGCGCAGCCACTCCGCCGAGGTTGTCGTGGCGATGGCCGGCGCGGTTTTGTGCGGCAAGGCGCTGCTGTTTTTCCGCCGCGGCCAGGATATCGCGCGGTTGTATTCGATCGCCGTGGCGCATGAGGCGCGCGGCCAAGGCCTCGGCGAAAAATTGTTGCTGGCCTGCGAGCACGCCGCGATTGCGCGTGGCTGCAAGCGACTGCGCCTCGAAGTGCGCCAGGACAATCCCGGCGCACAACGTTTGTACGAGCGTCTGGGTTATCAACGTTTCGGCGCACGCAGCGGTTATTACGAAGACGGCGCCGACGCGTGGCGATATGAAAAAGCGCTCAGCTTGAAGGACTAGCTTGCTCAAGCCGATGAGCGCGATTGTGTTCGTCGCCGTGCGATCATGACTGAAGTTTCCCGCTGATTGAGATAACTCATCGTGTATCGTGGTGGTTTTGCAGCGTGGCTGATTCCAGTTTCCGTGCCGTCAACACGCCTATGCTCGGTTTTTCCTTCGGAGAGAGTTTCATGTCGCATTCGATTACGCTGCGTCCGCTGCCGATTTTTACTTTCATCGCGATCGGTTTGCTTGCCGCTTGCGCCGGCAATTCGGCGCGCGACAAACCCGTCGCACCCGTTGTCGCGCCGCTGCCGAAGCCGCCGATCGCGGCGCTGAAACCCTACGAAATCAAATCGCCCAACGGCATGCGCATCGACAATTATTATTGGCTGCGTGACGACACGCGCAGCAATCCCGACATGCTCGCGTATCTGAAAGCCGAGAACGATTATTACGCATTGATGAGCGCGCATTCCAAGCCGCTCGAAGACAAGCTGTACGGCGAGATCGTCGGGCGCATCAAGCAGGATGACAGCAGCGTGCCGGCGCGGCATCGGCATTTTTTCTATTACACGCGGTATCTCGAAGGCAGCCAATATCCGCTGTACGCGCGCAAGAAAGACAACCTCGCTGCGCCCGAACAAATCGTGCTGGACGGTAGCGAACTCGCGAAAGGCCATGACTTTTTCCAGATCGCGAGTTGGCAGATCAGCCCGAACGAACATCTGCTCGCCTACGCCGACGACACCACCGGGCGGCGCCAGTACACGGTGCATTTCAAGGATCTCGATAGCGGCAAGATCCTGCCCGATGAAATAAAAAACACGCCGGCATCGATGGCCTGGGCCGACGACAACAAGACCGTGTTCTACGTCGAAAACGATCCGATCACCTTGCTTACCGTGCGCGTGAAAAAACACGTGCTCGGCAGCAGCAGTAGCAGCGACAAGGTGGTCTACGAAGAACGCGACCCGAGTTATTACATGGGCGTGGGCCGTAGTGGCGACGAAAAATTCGTGATGATCGACGAGCACAGCACGTTGTCGGCGGAAGTGCGTTTCCTGCCGGCGATACAGCCCAGCGGTAAGTTTCGCGTGCTGCTGCCGCGCGAGCACGATCACGAATACGGCGCCGATCACATCGGCAATCACTGGATCGTGCGCAGCAACTGGAACGCGAAAAATTTCCGATTGATGCAACTCAATGATGCCGACGTCGGCAGCAAGCAACGCTGGCGCGAAATCGTGCCGGGTTCGGACAAAGTGCTGATCGAGAACTTCGCGTTGTTCAAGAATTACCTCGCGATCGGCGAGCGCAGCGACGGTTTGCAGCGCATCCTGATCAAGCCGTGGAAAGACGGCAAGGAGTCGTTCGTCAAATCCGACGAGGCCGCGTACAGCGCCACGCTCGGCAACAATCGCGAGCAGGATAGCGATTTGCTGCGTTACGACTACACCTCGCTGACCACACCGAACACGGTCTACGACATCGACATGCAAAGCGGTCAACGCACGCAGCTCAAGCGCGATGTCGTGCTCGGCGATTTCGACGCCAACAATTACGTGACCGAAAGAGTCTGGGCGCCGGCGCGTGATGGTATAAAAGTGCCGGTGTCACTGGTGTATCGCCGGGGTTTCAAGAAGGACGGAACCGCGCCGTTGTATCAGCACGGTTATGGTTCGTATGGCATTTCCAGCGATCCGCGTTTCAGCGCGGCGCAACTGAGTTTGCTGGATCGCGGTTTTATCGTCGCGATCGCGCATGTTCGCGGTGGTGAAGAGCTCGGCCGGCAGTGGTACGAAGACGGCAAGCTGCTGCACAAGAAAAACACCTTCACCGATTTCATCGACGTCAGCGAATATCTGGTCGCGCAAGGTTATGCCGCGAAAGACAAGGTATTCGCGGTTGGCGGCAGCGCCGGTGGATTATTGATGGGCGCGATCGCCAACATGGCACCACAGGATTATCGCGGCATCGTCGCGCACGTGCCGTTCGTCGATGTGGTCACGACCATGCTCGACGAAAGTATCCCTCTCACCACCAACGAATTCGATGAGTGGGGCAATCCCAAGCAGACCACGTTTTACGATTACATGCTGTCGTATTCGCCGTACGACAATGTTGCGCGCCAAGCATATCCGCCACTGCTGGTGACGACCGGCTTATGGGATTCGCAAGTGCAATATTACGAGCCGAGCAAATGGGTGGCGAAGTTGCGCGCGATGAAGACCGATCAGAATCCGCTGCTGTTCAAGGTCAATATGGAAGCCGGCCACGGCGGAAAATCCGGCCGCTTCGAGCGCTATCGCGAGACCGCGCAGGAATATGCGTTTGTGCTGGATCAGTTGCAGGTTGCGCAGTAGCGGCGCGCTGCTTTTTGCTTGTCATTGACCAGCCAAGCTGGTCAATGACGGTTCGTTTTGTTTGCTTGGTGCCGACCCTTACCACCCCGCCGCATGCAATTTTTCCGCGCTAGCTGCATCCGCCGGGCGCGCGATCAATCCACCGAGCGGACTCAAGCTGACTTGATAACTCGTGCCGTCCAGCAGCGGCAAATACGCCGCGCTGCCGTACTCGGCATCGATCCACGGCAGCCATTGCGGGAAACGTTTTTTCAGTTGCCACAGGTCGACGATATTGTCGGCGGATAACGCTTGCGCGGTCGGTGTCGTGCTGGTGGTTTGGGCGATGTCGCGATAACGACCGCTGATGCGTTCGAGTCGATACAGCGGCTGCGCGCCGAGCATCACCGCGCGCGGTTGCCACTTGATCACACGCGCATCGATCTGCCATTCGTCACCACGCAGATCGGCCTGCTCGCTGCGGCCGTCGGGCAATTCCAGTACGAGCGCGAAATGTTGCGCATCGAGTTGCCGCACGTCGATTTTCGCTACCGGCGTTTCTTCGATCAACCGGTGATAACCGATCAGCGCGGTGCCGAGTCCGGCGCTGCCGATCGCGATCAGGAAAAATATCACCGCCCACAGTAGTCGATGCATACCGCGGGCGTGATGTCGCTGCCGAAAATGGCGTCGCCCGGCCCGTACATGGCCGATTGCAAATAGCAGCACCAGCAACGCAAAACCGTACAGCACAAGATTGATCGTGGACATGGCTTATTGACCGCAGTGTAGATAACGCGACGATCATAACGTGCTGCCGCGTGATACGCAGCGCGGCGGCGCGGATCGTCAGCTACATGTAGTAATAATGCACGACGTGGAAAAAAATCGGTGCGGCGAAACACAACGAATCGATGCGATCCAACACGCCGCCATGGCCTTCGATCAACGCGCCGAAATCCTTGATGCCGCTGTCGCGTTTGATCGCCGACATGCACAGACCGCCGGCGAATCCGGCCAGCGCGATGAGCAGGGCGATCGCACCTGCGGCCCAGACCGAAAACGGCGTCATCCAGCACATTGCCATGCCGATCGCGCTCGCGCCGAGCACGCCGCCGACAAAGCCTTCGACGGTTTTGTTTGGACTCAGTTTCGGCACGATCTTGTGTTTGCCGAACAGCTTGCCGAACACGTATTGCAGTACGTCCGAGAGTTGCACGACGACCACAAGAAACAGCAACAGCTTGGCGTTCTGGCCGGCATAACCGTCGATATCCAGCATCAGTAGCGCCGGCGCGTAGCTCACGCAATACACGCACACCATGATGCCCCATTGCGTTTTTGCGGTGCGTTCGAGAAAGTCGCGCGTGTCGCCGGCAATCGCAGCGCGGGCCGGCAAAAACAGAAAACCGTAGACCGGAATCATGATCGCGAACATGCCGTACCAGCGCATGTTCACCAGTACATATTGCAGCGGCAGGATCACGAAAAAACTCCACAGCAACGGTTCGTGATCAGCGCGTCGTGTGGGTGTGAGCGTGACGAATTCGCGTAGCGCGAGCAGCGAGATCAGGCCGAACAGGATCACCGCGTCGATCAGCCCGGTCGACAGCGCGGCCATGAACACGATGCACATCAGCCACCACGCCCGGATGCGCGCGTTGAGATTCGCGACCGTGGCCTGTTGCGGCAGGCTCATGCTGCGCAACGACAGCACATAACCGATCAGGCTCGCGATAATCAGCAAGCCGAAAATTGCGCCGAGCAAGATCAACAACTGCGGATCATGCAGATTCATGGCGCGAGCTCTTCCAGCGCCTGGCGGGCGCGCAGCAGGAAATCGTCGCGCGATTCCTCGGAAGCGATGCACATCGGCGCACCGAAAATCGCCGAGCACAACAGCGGTACGATCATCAGGCTGCCCTTCGGCAAAATGCGATTGAGGTTTTCCAGATACACCGGCACGAGTGCCACATCCGGCCGTTGCCGCGCGAGGTGATACAGCCCGGACTTGAACGGCGCGATGCTCTCACCTTCGCCGCGCGTGCCTTCGGGAAAAAGAATCAATGCATCGCCCGTATCCAGCGCATCCAGCAGCGGCTGCAGCGGCGCATTACGCTGCTCGCGCGATTGCTGCGGATTGCGATCGATCATCAGTACGTTGAATACGCGTTTGGCCAGATAACGCCGCAGCGCGGATTTCTCCCAGTAGTCGAGCGCGGCCACGGCGCGTGTGCGCGGACGCAGCAACGGCGGCAGGCTGGCCCAGATCACCGCGCCATCGAGATGGCTCGAATGATTGGCAAAATAGATGCGCGCACCGGCTTGCGGCTCAGCGCGCCAGCGTGCCTGCACGCCGGTCAGCAGACGCGTGGCGCCGACAATCAGCGTGGTGGCGAAACGTTGCGTGAGACTCATTGTGCGGCCAGATCCCGCAGGATGGCGCGCGTACGCAAAACCACGGTGAGCGCGCTGCCGAATGTGACCAGTAGCAACGCGGCCAGCATCGTCCATTGCTGCCACGGCACCGGCAGGTCGGCGCAAAGAACCGCCGCAACAATGATCACGAGCATGCGTTGCTGTTTGGCGAACGGCCCGGAAAATCGCTGCGGCAATCCGCACGCGCCGCCGAGCACCCGCACGTAAGCTGTCATCACCGCGAACAACGCCGCGGCCCAGCCGAGATCGACCGCCCACGACCACGCACTGATGCTGTAGCCGACACCGAGCAAGGTGACGGCATCGGAGATGCGATCCGGCAGATCGTTGTAGACCGCGCCGCCGGGCGATTGCATGCCGCCCTCGACCGCGACTAGGCCATCGAGCAGGTTGCAGATCAGTCGCGCGACAATCAACAGTGCGGCAATCAGCAGCAGCATACGGCCCTGCCAGATCGCTGCGTGCATGCCGCAGAACAGGCACATCGCGGCGAGCAACGAACAGAAAATACTCGCGATCGAAATGCCGTTCGGACTCGCGCCCTGCGCTTGCAGCCAGCGCGCCGACGTATGTGCCCAACGGGTATCGCGCGAAGCTATCGGGCGTCTGTCCACCGCATGAATTCCCTGCCAAGTGAGGATGCGTCGTGCGACTGCGATCCGGGCATGCAGCTTAACGTGGAAATACTGCGGGGCGCGAGCCTGCGGCAGGATGTCGGCGCGATGATCTGGCGACGCGCGACAAGGCTATACTTGGCGAAACTTTCCGAAGGTAGTGTGGCCATGTCCAAGCGATTGATGTTTGCGGTGATGACGGTAATTGCGGGCCTGGCGCTGGGTGCTTGCGGCAACAAGGGCGCGCTGGTCAAACCGAAACCAGCGGCCACGACCACCGCGCCCGCACCGAGCAATCCGGCGACCAATCCACCGGCCAAACCCGATCCCGCGGCGACCGACAAGAGTCATCGCTGAGTAGCGATTTTCGCTTAGCGCGAGGCAGCATACGTGACTCTGCATTTCAGCAAGATGCATGGCATCGGCAACGACTTTGTCGTAATCGATTGTCGTGCTGCTCCGTTGGGCTTGAGTACCGCTGAGATTCGCCGTCTGGCTGATCGCCATCGCGGTGTGGGGTTTGATCAGCTGCTCACGATCGAGCGCGCGGATCGCGCCGATTGTGTGTGGCGCTACGACATCTACAACCAGGATGGATCGCACGCCGGCCAATGCGGTAACGGCGCGCGCTGCGTTGCGCTGTGGTTGCAGCGCGCCGGGGTTTTGCCATCGGGTACGGTTCGATTGCAAAGTCCGTCGGGCGTGATCGAGGTAGAAATGCGCGACTACAAAACCGTGCGCGTGGACATGGGTCTGCCGGAATTTTCGCCTGCACATATTCCGCTGCTGATTGATGCCGAGGCTGACAGCTACACGCTGGAAATCGCCGGACAGCGGCTGAGTTTCGGTGCGGTATCGATGGGCAATCCGCATGCGGTCATTCAAGTTGAGGATATCGCTGCGGCGCCGGTTGCCGCGCTCGGCGCCGCACTTGAACATTCCGCACATTTTCCACAACGCTGCAATGTGGGCTTTGTGGAAATTGTTGCACGCGATCATGTGCACCTGCGTGTATGGGAGCGCGGCGTTGGCGAAACGCTGGCCTGTGGCAGCGGCGCGTGCGCGGCAGTAGCGGTTTTACGTCGCCAGAAATTGGTCGATGAAAAGGTGCGTGTGAGTTTGCCCGGCGGCGATCTGCAGCTCGAATGGCCCGGGCCGGGTCGATCGATCCATATGAGCGGCGCAGCTGAATTCGTATTCGAAGGAGAGTGGTTGGCATGAACGAGATCCCGATCAAGGAAGGCCCGAACGCGATGGAAGTGGCGAGTTATCTGCGCCGTCATCCAGAATTTCTCAGCGAATATCCCGATATCACGCTGAGTTTGCTGGTGCCGCGCGAGCAGGGCGAAACCACGTCGCTGGTGAGTTACCAGCTCGAAGTATTGCGCGACAAGAATCGCGAATTGCAACGGCGTTTGCGCGATCTGTCCGAGGTCGCCGCCGAGAACGAATTGCTCACCGCGCGCGTGCATGCGTTCACGCTCGGCCTGATGCGCGAGCGCACGTTGGCGGAGACGGTGCATCGTGTTGCCGCGGCCTTGACCGAGGATTTCCACACCGAGCTCGTGCGGCTGGTGTTGTTCCGTGCCGATGGCGACTTGCCCGCGACCGACTGGTTGCAGGTCGAGCCGCGCGGTGCGGCGGCGCTGCCGGTGTTCGCCGAATTCTTGCGCAGCGGCGAGCCGTTGTGCGGCAGATTGCAGCAGGAAAAACTCGATGCATTGTTCGCTGCGCGCGCCGAAGAAGTGCGTTCGACCGCGCTGTTGCCGATCGGCAGCAGCGGCATGCTCGCGGTCGGCAGCCATGATGCCAATCGGTTTCATCCGGGCATGGGCACGGTGTTCCTGAAACTCATGGCGGCGGCGGTAGATACGGCGCTGGCGCGGTTTCCGATCAGCGCATGAGATGAGCGCGCCGCTCGCCACGCGCATCGAGCCGTTTCTCGAATATCTGCGCGCGCGCGGCAATGTCGAGGGCACGATCGTCAACTACCGGCGCGAGCTCGCCACGCTGCTGGGTTTCATCGAATTGTCGGGCCTGCAGGGCTGGGCGCAGGTTACTGACGAGCACATCCGCCAGCTCATCGCACGCAAACATCGCGAAGGCCGTGAAGCCGGCAGCCTGCATCATCTGCTCGCTGCGTGCCGCGCGTTTTTTCGCTACCTCGCGCGCGAAGGCGAGGTCACACGCAATCCGGCCGATGGCGTGCGCGCGCCGAAACTGATCCGCAAATTGCCGCAGGT
Organism: Pseudolysobacter antarcticus; assembly: GCF_004168365.1. Lineage (GTDB taxonomy): Bacteria > Pseudomonadota > Gammaproteobacteria > Xanthomonadales > Rhodanobacteraceae > Pseudolysobacter > Pseudolysobacter antarcticus. Next base: position 4,359,117 of record NZ_CP035704.1, on the reverse strand, counting down.
GCTGGATGTCGATGAAGCCGCAGCGCTGGTTGAGATTCCGACCGACGGTGCGGAATCGGTGCAGGATCGCGCGATGCTCGAATTGTTCTATTCCAGCGGCCTGCGCATCGCCGAATTGATCTCGCTCGAATGGGGTGCGCTCGATGCGGCCGAAGGCATGTTGCGCGTCACCGGCAAGGGCTCGAAAACGCGCATCGTGCCAGTCGGGCGCAAGGCGCTCGCCGCGCTCGCGAACCTGCGCGAGCAGAATGCCGGCGGCAACGATGAACGCATTTTTCCGGGTCGCAACGGCGCGCCGATTTCGCAAAGTGCGGTGCGCACGCGCCTCAAGCAATGGGCGAAGGCGCAAGGTATCCAGAAGCGTGTGTATCCGCATTTGCTGCGCCATTCGTTCGCTAGTCATCTGCTCGAATCGTCGGGCGATCTGCGTTCGGTGCAGGAGATGCTCGGCCACGCGGACATCAGTACGACGCAGATTTATACGCACCTCGATTATCAATATCTCGCGAGGGTTTACGACGCTGCGCATCCGCGCGCAAAACGTAAATCCAAGGATTGAGTGTGACGGAAAAAAATCTTGCACATGACGCCGCGACTTGTTTTCGGCGTAGTCGCCCATAACATCTGAAACTGCTGCATCGTGCTCAAAAAACACGGCGATAAAGCACCGCTAACGACCAGGAATAAAGGCCAGACCATGCAACAGTTTCACGGCACCACGATTGTTTCGGTACGCAAGAACGGCAAGGTCGTGATCGGCGGCGATGGTCAGGTCACGCTCGGCCATACCGTGATGAAAGCGAACGCGCGCAAGGTGCGACGGCTCGGCAAGGGCGACATTCTCGCCGGTTTCGCCGGCGCCACGGCGGATGCGTTCACCTTGTTCGAATTGTTCGAAACCAAGCTCGAAAAACACGGCGGTCAACTCGTGCGCGCAGCGGTTGAACTGGCGAAGGATTGGCGTACCGATCGCCGCCTTGGCCGGCTTGAGGCGCTGCTCGCGGTGGCTGATCACAGCAGTTCGCTGATCATCTCGGGCAACGGCGATGTACTCGAGCCCGAGAACGGCGTGATCGCGATTGGTTCGGGCGGCCCGTATGCGCAGGCCGCAGCGAAAGCGCTGCTCGAAAACAGCGATCTCGATGCGCGCGGCATCGTCGAAAAGGCGCTCGGCATCGCCGCCGATATCTGCATCTACACCAATCACAACATCACCATCGAAGAGCTTTGATTGGCGCATCGAGCGGCGTCGCAAACGCGGCGCGGCAGATGCGTCTTGTCGATGAAAATCATGGAACAGAAAATGTCTGAAATGACTCCTCGCGAAATCGTCCAGGAACTGGATCGCTTCATCATCGGCCAGAATCCGGCCAAACGCGCGGTCGCGATCGCGCTGCGAAATCGCTGGCGGCGCATGCAACTCGAACCCGCACTGCGCGACGAAGTCACGCCGAAAAATATCCTCATGATCGGCCCGACCGGCGTCGGCAAAACCGAGATCGCACGGCGCCTCGCGGCACTCGCCAACGCGCCGTTCATCAAGGTCGAAGCGACCAAGTTCACCGAGGTCGGTTACGTCGGCAAGGATGTCGAATCGATCATTCGCGATCTCGCCGATGCGGCGTTGAAAATGACGCGTGAACGCGCCAAGTCACGTATCCGCAGCCAGGCCGAGGAAGCCGCGGAAGAACGCATTCTCGATCTGCTATTGCCGCGCCGTAACGCACCCGGGTTCGCCAACGAACCGATGCCGACCGACACACGCGATAACGAAACGCGGCAGAAACTGCGCCGGCAATTGCGCGCCGGCGAACTCGATGATCGCGAACTGGAATTCGAAGTGCAGATGAATGTCGGCGTCGATATCCAGACGCCGCCGGGCATGGAAGAAATGGCCTCGCAACTGCGCGGCATGTTCCAGTCGATGGGCAGCGGCAAGACCCAGCAGCGGCGCATGCCGGTAAAACTCGCGCGCAGCGTGCTGGTCGAGGAAGAAGCCGGCAAGCTCATCGACGAGGAAGAAATCAAGCAGCAGGCGATGCATGCGTGCGAGCAGAACGGCATTGTTTTCATCGACGAAATCGACAAGGTTTGCCAGCGTTCGGAATGGGGCGGCGCAGGCATTTCACGCGAAGGCGTGCAGCGCGATCTGCTGCCGCTGGTCGAAGGTTCGGCGGTGTCGACCAAACACGGCATCATCAAGACCGATCATATTTTGTTCATCGCCTCGGGCGCGTTTCATATCGCCAAGCCGTCGGATTTGATTCCCGAATTGCAAGGACGTTTTCCGATCCGCGTCGAACTCAGCGCGCTGACCGTCGATGATTTCCGCCGTATCCTCAGCGAGCCACACAATGCGCTGACCAAACAATACAGCGCATTGCTCGCGACCGAAGGCGTCACGCTCACTTTCAGTGACGACGGCGTGCGCCGACTCGCCGAGATCGCGTTTCAGGTCAACGAGCGCACCGAAAATATCGGCGCGCGGCGGTTGCATACGGTGCTAGAACGCCTGCTCGATACGCTGTCGTTCGAGGCGCCGGATCGCAGTGGTGATACGCATACGATCGACGCGGCCTATGTCGATAAACATCTCGCCAGCCTTGCCGAAAACGAAGATCTGAGCCGATATATTTTGTAGCTAGGCGATCTTGTGCTGGCGCGATCAGACCGATGCGGTACTGATCACGCCAGCCGCCGCTGCGAGCTTGCCACTCGCATCCATTTTTTCTCCAGCCGCCTTGCGCTCGGAATAACGATCGGTCAATTGCGCGGTATGCGGTCGCGTGAGTATCGTGAAGCGCACCAACTCTTCCATCACATCGACGATGCGATCGTAATAGCTCGACGGCTTCATGCGACCAGCGTCGTCGAACTCCTTGTACGCCATCGCCACGCTCGACTGATTCGGAATCGTGAACATGCGCATCCAGCGCCCGAGCAGGCGCAGCGTGTTGACCGCGTTGAAACTTTGCGAGCCGCCGGATACTTGCATCACCGCGAGCGTGCGGCCTTGCGTCGGTCGCAACGAGCCCATGCTGAGCGGCAGATGATCGATCTGCGCCTTGATCAAACCGGTGATCTGACCGTGACGTTCGGGGCTGCACCAGACCTGGCCCTCCGACCACAACGAATGCTCGCGCAATTCTTGTATGGCCGGGTGCGCATCGCCGGCAACCTGGTCGGGAAATGGCAAGTCGGCCGGATCGAAGATGCGTGTTTCGGCACCGAAAAACTGCAGCAGGCGTGCGGCTTCTTCGGTAGCGAGCCGTGAGAACGAACGTTCGCGTAGCGAGCCATACAACAACAGAATGCGCGGCGGCGGATCGTTCGGCCCGAGCGACCACGCCGGATTTCGCTGCGCATATTTCGCGTCGAGCGCGGGTAGGATAGCGGGATCGCTAAGCTGGCGAAGTTGCATGAAATCAGACCAGCCGCTGGCCGTTGGCATCGATCACGACCTCGCCATCTTCCTTGCTGAACGCGGCTTGCTGCGGTTTCGGTAGCAGCTCCAGCACGAGTTCGGACGGACGACACAGGCGCACGCCCAGCGGCGAAACCACGATCGGGCGATTGATCAATATCGGATGCGACAGCATCGCATCGATCAGTTGGTCATCGCTCATCGCGAGATTGTCCAGACCAAGTTCGAGAAACGGCGTGCCTTTCTCGCGCAGTAGTCCGCGCGCGGAAATCTGCATGCGTTCGAGCAACGAAACCAGCGTCGTGCGGCTTGGCGGCGTCTGGAGATATTCGATTACCTGCGGTTCGATGCCGGCGTTTCGGATCATTGCCAACGTGTTACGCGAGGTACCGCAGGCAGGGTTGTGGTAAACGACGATATCGGGCATGGCAATACTCGTTTATGCGGAATGAATGAACGGGTCATGCGGTGTTCGCGACAGACGGACGCAGCCATCGCGCGGCCATCAGTACGAGCGCGGTCGCGACGAGTTGAGCCGCGATAAAACCGGGCACGTCGGCGGGACGAATGCCGGCGAAAGTCGTCGTCAATGCACGCGCGATAGTGACCGCAGGATTGGCGAATGAGGTCGATGCGGTGAACCAGTACGCCGCCATGATGTAGCTGCCGACCAGCGCTGGAATCGCATCGGCGCGCGCACGCAAGCCGAGCAGGATCGTGACCAGCAATCCGGTCGTTGCGATGATTTCGCTGAGCCATTGTCCAGCGCCCGCGCGCGGCTTGATGCCGACTTGCAGCATCGGTAGATCGAACATCACATGGACCAGCCATACGCCGATGATCGCGCCGGTAATTTGCGCGGCGATATAGGCGAATAACTGCACACTCGAACTCTCGCCGCGCCACCACATCATCAGGCTGACCAGCGGATTGAAATGCGCGCCGGAGATCGGGCCCAGCAGCGTGATCAGCACATACAGGCCCGCACCCGTGGCGAGCGAATTCGCCAGCAGCGCGATGGCGGCATTACCGTGCGCGAGCTGCTCACCCATGATGCCGGAGCCGACCACGATCATCAGCAGCGTCGCCGTGCCGGCGAATTCCGCGAGCCATTCCTGGCGCGACATCAGCGCGTCGCCTTGCGCACGCGCGGCCGCGATTTTTTGGCCGGTGCGCAGGGTTCGGCGCACAGTTGCGGTTGGCCGCCGCAACAGTTTTCGGTGAGGTAGGCGATCAAGGCGTTCATCGTCGCGAAACTCGCGGCGTAACGCACAAAACGTCCGTCGGGTTCGCTCTCGACGAGTCCGGCGTGGCTGAGTTCCTTCAGGTGAAACGACAGCACCGCGGGCGAGATACCGAGCGCTTCGGCGATGCGTCCGGCAAACGCGCCATCGGGTCCGATCTCCACCAGATGACGGAAGATCGTGAGGCGCGAACCCTGCGCGAGCGCAGACAAAGCCTTGAGTGCGGATTTTGTTTCCATATTTCTATAATGATAGAAATATGGAAACGATGCAAATTCACCTGCATTGCCGGGGCGATGTTCAAAGCAAAGCTCCGTGCGCAATCCGCAGCGCTACGTTACTCTTGCGCACCGCGATTTTGCCCATGCCCGGAGTGGCTCATGCGTTGGACCGAATATCGTGTGCACCTGATCTTGCTGCTGCTGTTCGCGGCCGCGATTGTCTGCATGCGGCTGCATACGTATTCCGAGCCGCTGGAACGCGATCTGGATATCTACGCGTGGATCGGCCATTACCTGTTGCAAGGTCGGTCGCTTTATACCGATCTGGTCGACATCAAGCCGCCCGCCGTCTTTGTGACTTATGCGCTGGCCGAGTTCGTCGTCGGCATGGGGCCGGCGCAGGCGTATCTGCTTGGTGTGGTGGCGGCGATTGCGACGCTGCTCGGATTGTATTGGCTCGGTGCGCGTTCTTTACAGCGCCCGTGGCTCGGCATCGCGGCGGCGGCGTGCTGGACGTTGTTGTGTTCCGATCTCGACGTGCAGGCGAATCAGCCGAACACCGAAGTATTCATCAACGCCGCGATGGTCTGGGGCGTGGCGCTGTTGTGGGGATTGCCGGCGCAACGAATCGCGCGCACGCAAACCATCATGTGCGGGTTGTTGTTCGCGCTGGCGAGTCTGTACAAGCCGGTAGTGATTGCGCCCGTGGCATTGCTCGCGTTGGTGCATCTGGCGCGCACATTCCCGCTGGTCGAAGCACGGCGCAATGGATTTATCCAGATCGCACTGATCGCGGCGATCGGCGCGATCAGCTGGGCTTTGCTGCTCGGCTGGTTCTGGTTGAATGGTAATTTTGCCGAAGCGTGGCAAATGCTGTTCGTCTATCCCGGCGAATATGTGCGGCATGCCGGTCGCGGCTGGGTCGCGAACCTGCTCAGTGCTTACAGCGCTGATTATCTGTTGCCGCAATTTTTCATTCCGCATGCACTGATATTGTTTGCGTCGGTAGCGGCGGCGCTGCTGGGGCTGGGCGGTGATCGGCGTCAGCTCTGGCTGGGTTATCTGGTCTGGCTGCTCGGTACGCACATCGCGATGGCGATGCCGGGGCGGTTTTTCCCGCACTATTATCAATTGTTGTTGCCGCTGGTGTGTTTCGCCGTGGCCTTGATGCTGGATGCCTTGCGCGACAAACGCATCGGCACGCTCGCGCTGATTGTTTTCCTCGCTGCATGGGGCGGATACCGTGTGCTGCCGCAATACCGGCTCGATGCGCGCGCATGGAGTGATCGCAAATACGGCTCGACCTTTGTCGATTGCGCCGATCTCGGCTTGCAGTTGCGTTCGCGGTTGAAGCCGGAGCAAACCCTGTTTGTATACGGCATGTTGCCAGGCATTTATCGTTACGCCGAAAAAGAACCACCCACCGGCGTGATGAATCTGTGGCTGACGTTTGGCAACTACGGTTACAGTCTGAGTCCGCGGCTGTCGAGTTTGGTTCTCGGACAGCTGCAGAAAAAGCCGCCCAATATGGTGGTGATTGATGACTACACCTGGCAACTGGCCACGCCTTCCGAGCCGATCCGACAATGGCTGCAGGCCAATTATCGCGTGATCGGCAGCCAGTTCGGCATGGGCCTGGCGATACCGCGTGAAACGACTTCCACCCCTTCCGATACATCGATCACACCTGCGCCATGAGCAACGCTCCACGAGTTACCAATATCGTCCTGCATCGTGCCTCGCACGCGCTCGAAGTCAGCTTCGACAGCGGCGAAACTTTTCGTCTGCCGTGCGAATATCTTCGCGTCCATTCGCCGAGCGCGGAAGTGCAAGGCCACGGCCCGGGCCAGCGTGTGCTGCAACTGAACAAGCAGCACGTCAACATCAGCGCGATCGAGCCGATGGGCAACTATGGCGTGCTGCTGCGCTTCGACGATGGCCACGATACCGGCATTTTTTCGTGGAGCACCTTGTACGATCTTGGCATCCATCAGGTCGAATATCAGCAGCAGTACCTTGCGGCGCTGGAGCAAGCCGGGCATGCGCGTGGGTCGTAACCCGACGCGCCTTTTCACGCGGGCCGGATAACGCGGTGTAGCCACCGGCATGACCGAGCAAACTATCCCGACGTTGTTTCAGCGGTATGCCATCCTCGTGCTGGATCTGTTGCTGGTATTGATCGTGACGGCATACACCGCCGCGCTGTATTTTTCGCACGCTGGCGCCGCCGCAGCGCTGAACTCCGACAGCGTCATGCCGTATGTGTTGTTCGATGATCTGGTACGGCATCGCGGCCGATTCGACGCATGGGTCTTTCCCGAAGCACCATTCTGGCTGCCTGATCAATTATTGATCTGGGGTATCTACGCTGCGATCGGCAATCTGTTTCATGCGATCTATGTTTATGCGGTGATTCAAGCGGCGCTGTATTTGCTCGCTGTGCGCTGGATTTTGCGGTTGTTGCATGAGTCGCACGGGCGCATCGTCTGGCTGCTGTGGATATTGATCTGGCTTATCACAACCGCGATCGGTGCAACGGTCGAGAGCGGCTGGTTTCAGTATTTTCACAGTTACGTTTTCTTGCCGAACAACCATGCAGGCACCTATCTGGGTGCGGTGGTCGGGCTAGGTTTGTTGTTGCGCGGCCAGCGCCGCACGGATAACACGACGCTGGTTTTTCTGGCGGTGCTGAGCGTGGGCATGTTGATTTCGGATCGGCTGTTCGCGTTGCAATTCATCGCGCCGGCGTTGCTGTTGGTCTGCTTGCCCGGCGATCAGCGCTGGCGGCGCTGGCGGATAAAAATGGCGATTGTGCTCGCCTCGCTGCTACTGCTGTCCGAAGTGATCCGACGGCTGTGCGATTACAATTTTCTCGGCATCCATGCCAGCGGCGACACCGCGTTATGGCGGGGTGGCGGCGGCGCCGTGATGGTGACGCGCGACTTCGCAACATTGGCTTCGACCGATCCGGTTTCTGCGAGTTACGAGTTCATCGCGTTCGGCGCTTTGATCTGGTGCTGTGCGCGTGCGTGGCATCGGCGCAACGCGATATCGATAGTCGATGCGCAGCAAAAATTCGCAGTGCTCGGTGTGTTTGTTGCGGGCTCGATTCTGCTGCCGTTGGTGGCCGTCGTTGTGCTTGCGCGACATACCGCGTTGCGCGATTTCCGCTACGACCAAAGCCTGGCATTGTCGGGCGTGATGCTGGCGATCTTGATAACCCCGGCAGTCATTGCAGTCTGGCAAAAACGCAGCGCGCACATCATCGCCGGTGCGATTGTGGTATGTGCCGGCATCCTCGCCGCGACGATCACGCTCGAGCCCGAGCGTTTGTTCGATTTCCACACATCGCAGCTTGCGTGTATTCGTCAGGCGCAGCAAAAATATCAATTGCATTTCGGCTTCGCCCAATACTGGAACGCGATGTCGCGCATGGCGCAAATTCCCGATCTGGTGGTCGCGCCGCTGTTGCCGAATCTCAAGCCGCATGCGTATTTGAATCTCAACCTCGACTGGTTTGCACCCAGCAATAAGGCGGCGGCGCCTTCATTTGAATTTATCGAGGAAAGTGGCCTCGATCCTGCGCTGCTGGATACCGCGTTCGGCACACCCGTGGCGCGGGTGATCTGCCCAGAATCGAAGTTGCGAATTTACGCTGCCGATACCGGTCTGCTCGCACGGCTCTACCTGCGCGAGTCGTGGTTGGCCGATCGACGTTTGATTCTGTCCGGGCATACCAGCGTGCCTGCGGCGGCATGGGCGAAAATACCCGCCCAGGCGCGAGCGGATACGGTTGTCGTCGCAGGACATTACGCGATTCCCGCCGTGGTTCTCGCGGGTACGGCATACAAGACTTCGATACGGCTAGACGATTGGCCGGCGTATGGCATCCATGCGCCGACTACATTTATTGCTGGCACGCCGTTCGATGTGGCGCGCAGCAAAAATATCTGGATCGATTATCAGCTGCAGGCAAAAACGCGCGATGCCGGCTTGCGATGGAAAGTCTTCGCGCTGGATAAATCCGGCGCTTCATTGCGCACGCTCGGTAGTGGAAACCTGCCGCCGACTGCGGACGCCGATCAGCGCGAGCTCCTGAATTTTGCAACCGCACCGCAAGATACCGACGCCCTCGGCATTGAAGTTCAAGCGCGCGGCGATATCGACGCCAGGGTGTACGCGTTGGGTTGGGGAAACCCTCCCTGATATCGCGCTACCACGCCACAGTGGCGGAAAGTTTGCTGGTCAACCTCTGCATCTGCTGCCCGACTCCGGCGGGCCTGCTACCATTCGCCCATGGACGATCAAAAACCCACTACCCACTTCGGCTTTCGCGACGTTCCGGTCGAGCAGAAACAGCAGCTCGTCGGTCAGGTATTTTCCTCGGTCGCGAGCAAATACGATCTGATGAACGATCTCATGTCGTTCGGCGTGCATCGGATCTGGAAACGCTATTTCACCAGCACTAGCGGTGTGTGCGAAGGCGACAGCGTGCTTGATCTCGCAGGCGGCACCGGCGATATCGCGGCGCTGATGTTGCCGCGCGTCGGCCCGCGCGGCAACGTTGTTGTTGGCGATATCAACGGCGCGATGCTCGGCGTTGGTCGTGATCGCCTGCTCGATCGTGGCCTGCACGGCAATTTGCAGTTCGCACAACTGAATGCCGAGGCGCTGCCGTTCCCCGACAAGAGTTTCGATTGCGTCACGATCGCGTTCGGCCTGCGCAACGTCACCGACAAACAAAAAGCGCTCGGCGAAATGCATCGCGTGCTGAAGATCGGCGGACGTGTGCTGGTGCTGGAATTTTCCGAAGTGCGCGCCGAATTTCTCAAGCCGTTATACGATTTCCATTCGTTCAAGATTCTGCCGCGCCTTGGCAAACTGTTTGCCAACGATGCCGACAGCTATCAATACCTCGCCGAATCGATCCGCAAACATCCAAATCAGGCGGTGTTGAAAGGCATGCTGGAGCAAGCCGGATTTGCGCGCGTGGATGTGCGAAATTTATCGGCGGGGATAGTCGCGATTCATCGCGGGTATCGGGTTTGAACATGCTAACGTTGCGTTAGCACAATGACTCCCGAACAAGAAACTGCACGCCGCAAGAAGTTGATTAAAGCGGCACGCGCAACCCTATCAATGGAATTTGGATTGGCATTCGGTGCAGACAGGATTGCATCTGCGCTTTTTCACCTCGGCAAAGTCTACGAAGAAAAACATCCGATCTTTCGATCCTTTATCAGAGACATTCCTCTCGAAATCCCGTTTGGCCGCTCAAGGCTGTTGTGGGCGTCGGCGGCGATGCTCGCAACAGACGACAAGCTCGCGCAAGTGGAAGCGAAATATCGCCGTGAAATTCTTGAGGAATGCGTCAACGTAATCGCTTTGTATTCGAGCTAGTTTAATAACAGAGCTATTCCGGCACAGGCCATCCGCGCATCGAAACTGGCATACTTGGCATTCCATTTCTTTGGTGCCTGCCATGATTTCCCATCGTCGACTGCTCGCTGGTTTAACCAGCGTTTTGCCGCTGCTGTTTTCGCCGCTTGTATCCGCCGCTGATACGCATTCCTACGCCGAGCCGGGCAAGGTGCTTGTCACCGCGCTTGATCTCGATCTGAATGTGGCGATGGATAAGCATGTCTTGTCCGGTCACGCCGATCTGAGTCTGGACTGGAAGGACAAATCCGCGCACGAGCTGGTGCTCGACACGCGCGACTTGTCGATCGAGCAGGTCGATCTGCTCGACGCAAAGAACAAGGCCAGCTCGCTGGAATTCGAGCTCAGTGCCGCTGATCCGATCCTCGGTTCCGCGCTGCATATCGCGATGCCGAAGCAGGGCGCGAAAGTGCGCATCACTTATCACACATCGCCGAATGCATCGGGCCTGCAATGGCTGGATGCGCTGCAGACCGCGGGCAAGAAACATCCGTTCCTGTTCTCGCAATCCGAGGCGATCCACGCGCGCTCGTGGGTGCCGCTGCAGGATTCGCCAGCGGTGCGTTTCACCTACACCGCGCACATCCGCACGCCGAAAGAATTGCGCGCCGCGATGAGCGCCGACAACGATATCAATCACGCGCTCGACGGCGATTTCAAGTTCAGCATGCCGCAGCGGATTCCGTCATATCTCATGGCGCTCAGCGTCGGTGATATGGCGGTCGAAGCGACCGGGCCGCGCAGTGCGATCTTCGCCGATCCGGGCGTGGTGAAAGCCGCCGTGACGGAGTTTTCCGACACCGAAAAAATGATCGCGACCGCCGAAAAGCTGTTCGGTGCGTATCGCTGGGGTCGCTACGATATTCTCGTATTGCCGCCGAGTTTTCCGTTTGGTGGCATGGAAAATCCGCGTCTGACATTCGCCACGCCGACCGTGCTCGCGGGCGACAAGAGTCTGGTATCACTGGTCGCGCACGAACTCGCGCATTCGTGGTCGGGCAACCTCGTGACCAACGCGAGCTGGGATCACATCTGGCTCAACGAAGGTTTTACGACGTATGTGCAGGGTCGCATCGTCGAGGCGATCTACGGCCGCGATCAAGACCTCATGGAATTCCAGCTCAGCACCGACGCGCTGCGCCGCAGTTTTGCCGACGATCCGAAACTCGATCAGCACCTGGTGCCCGATCTCAAAGGCCTCGATCCCGACGATGGTTTGAGTGATGTGCCGTACACCAAGGGCGACTGGTTTTTGCGTTTCCTCGAAGCGCGATTCGGCCGTGAAGTTTTCGACCCGTTTATCCGTGGCTATTTCGATCACTTTGCGTTCCAGAGCATCACCACGCCGCAGTTCGTCGATTACCTCAAGGCCAATCTGCTCGACAAGAATCCGGGCAAGGTCAGCATGGATGAAGTCAACGAGTGGCTGCAAGGCGTCGGCATTCCGAAAACCGCGCCGGATCTGCAGGCGCCGCGCTTCAAGATCGTTGCGGCGAATCGCGACAAGTGGCTGGCCGGCACGCTCGATGCGAAAGCGTTGAACGGCAAGAAATACTCGACGCAAGAGTGGGAATATTTCCTCGATTCGCTGCCGCCGAAACTCACACTCGCACAGATGCAGCAGCTCGATGCGGCTTACGATCTCACGCATACCGGCAACGCGCCGATCGGCTTCCGCTGGTATCTGCACGCGGTGCGCAGCAACTACACGGCGGCCTACACGGCGATGCAGGCGCACATGATCCGCATCGGCCGGCGCATCCTGATCGTGCCGCTGTATGTCGAGCTCGCGAAGACGCCGGACGGTCTCGCGCTGGCGCGCAAGATCTACGCCGAAGCCAAGCCGGGATATCACCCGCTGACGCGTGCGTCGGTGGAAAAAGCATTGAGCGATACCAAGCGTTGATCTTGTGAAACGCTGATCCGTGGAACTTGCTCGTTGCATCGATGCCATGAATGTTGGGTGTCGATGCAGCGAGCAACGATCGCGAACAGGTTCTGACAAATAAGCGGAGAGTGCGATGTATCTGTTTCTCGCGATTCTGGGTTTGAGCCTGTCGGTCGGCAGCGCCGTGGCGGCGCCGCAAAAATCTGTCGCGGCGGCGAATGCGATAAATGCCGGCAGCGAATCGCCATCGCGCGAACATGCCTTGCTCGCGACGCTGGCTGATGCGCCAAGTGCGGACGAATTGCGCGCAACGATCACCAAACTCGTCGGCTTCGGCACACGCAATACACTCTCTGACACACACTCCGAAACACGTGGCATCGGTGCAGCGCGGCGCTGGGTGAAGTCGCGTTTCGCGGAGATTTCGAAAGACTGCGGCGGCTGCCTGCAACTTGTCACGCCGTCGCAAAGTTTCACCGGCAAGCGCATTCCGCAGCCGACCGAAGTGATGGATATCGTCGCGATCCAGCGCGGCACGGTCGAGCCGAATCGCGTCATCATCATCACCGGTCATCTCGATTCGCGTGTCACCGACGTGATGGACATAGAGCACGATGCGCCGGGTGCCAACGACGATGCTTCGGGCGTCGCTGCGTTGATCGAATCTGCGCGTTTGCTGAGCAAGCACAAGTTTCGTGCGACGCTGGTATTCGCCGCGTTATCGGGCGAGGAACAAGGCCTGTACGGTGGCAAGGTGCTGGCCGATTTCGCCAAGGCGCAAGGCTGGCAAGTGCAGGCCGATCTCAACAACGACATCGTCGGCAATACACGCGGTCAGGATGGCGTGATCGATACGACCACGGTGCGTATTTTTTCCGAAGGCACCAAAAGCAACGAGACCTTGGAGCAGGCAAAATACCGGCGTTATCACGGTGGCGAAGTCGATTCGCCGTCGCGCAATATCGCGCGCTACATGGCAGACTTGGCGGATCGTTACCTGACCAATTTCAAGGTGCGGATGGTGTATCGCACCGATCGTTATGGTCGCGGCGGCGATCAGGTATCGTTCCTCGAAGCGGGTTATCCGGCGGTGCGCGTGACCGAGGGGCATGAGAATTACACACGCCAGCATCAAGATCTGCGCACCGAAAACGGCATCGTTTACGGCGATACGATCGACGGTGTCGACTTCGGATATCTCGCCCATGTCACCGCGTTGAATGCGGTCACGATGGCGGCGATGGCCTCGGCACCGGTCGCGCCGACCGGCATCGATACGACGGGCGCGGTCGAGTCGGATACGACGGTGAAATGGGATGCGGTCGAGGGTGCGACCGGCTATCGTATATGGTGGCGCGACACGATCGCAGCGCAATGGCAACACAGTCGCTACGTCAGCGGCGCGACGAATGTGGTGCTGAAAAATATCGTGATCGACGACTGGTTTTTCGGCGTGAGCGCGGTGTCGGCAGACGGTTATGAAAGTCCGATCGCGTATCCGGGCGACGCCGGCAGTTTCTGACCTCGCCATCGATAAACGACTTCGGGAAAATAAAATGCGCTGGCTGAAATTGCTGATCTGGTCGTTGTTTATCGTCGTCGTGGTAATCGCGCTGACGCTGTTTTCGCTGTACGAATTTGCACCTGGCACCTTATTCAAATGGCAGGGCATGGCGCAGTCGATGATGGCGGGATTGCACAAGCAGCACATCAAGATCGGCGATCACGATTGGGTTTATCTCGAAGGCGGCGAAGGTCCGCCAGTCGTGCTGCTGCATGGTTTCGACGCGAACAAAAACGTGTGGGTCGGCTTCGCTCGCCAGTTGTTGCCGAACTACCATGTCGTGATTCCAGACCTGCCCGGCTGGGGCGAATCGACGCGGCTCGACAGCGCCGATTACGGCATCGCCGCGCAAGCCGCGCGGCTCAGTGAATTTGTCACCGCGCTGAAACTGCCGGCGGTAAACATCGCGGGTAACTCGATGGGCGGACACATCGCCGGCATTTTTGCTGCGCGCTATCCGCAACAGGTGGCGAGCCTCGCCTTGCTCGACAGCGCTGGCGTGCATTTCAAGCCGAACGATTTTGCGCGGCGCGTGTATGCCGGCGAAAATCCGTTCAATGTCGATACGCCGCAACAGCTCGATGCGTTGCTGGCGTTGGTGTTTGCGCATCCGCCGCAGATTCCGGCCGGCATCAAGCAGGAAATCGTTGCGCGCAATATAGCCTCGCATGCGTTTTTCCAGAAGGTGCTCGATCAGATCGGCAAGGGCGATTTGGCCTTCCTGCTCGAAAACGAACTCGGCAAAATTCAGGCGCCGACGCTCATCATCTGGTGCCGCGCCGATCAATTGCTCGACGTGTCATCGGTCGAGGTATTGCAGAAAGGCCTGGCGCATTCGCAGACCGAATTGTTCGAGGGCTGCGGGCATGTGCCGATGATGGAATTGCCACAAGCCACGGGTCATCGTTATCGCGGTTTTCTGCAGGGCGGCAGCAATCCGATCAACACCGCGCCGCAACGCTGAGCGGCGCTATCGGCTTCACCGCGCGCCGCGAATACGCTCAATGAAATTCCGTGCCGTTGCGAAAAATGATATCGGTATTGCCCGATTCGATTGCGCCGAGATCGACTAGTCCGCTCAGCGTGCGCAGGTAACCTTTGCCGCGCTGATCGGTGATGGTGCCGCTGACAATTTGCGCGACACTGCCGACGCCGATCACGGGGCTTCCGAGCAGTGCGGTGTGACTTAGATCCGGCCCACCATGCTGCGCCAGCGCCGATAATTTCGGATCGGCGCGCAGCGCAAAGTGCGTGCCGTTCGCGCCATCACACGCGTTCGCTGCGCTCGCATCGGTCTGCAGCAGACTCGTGGCATTGGCCGTGATCGTGCCGCCGTCGTTGTAGCAATCGCTGCTGCCGGTATTGCTGCCGACGATGGTGTTGCTCAAACTGATCTTGCCGACCGTGGTGCCGTTCGGATCGACGAACGAACCGATATCGATGCCCGCGCTGCGCGGTGCGCTATTCGCCGCGATCGTGACATTGGCCAGACTCACGCCGGTGGCCGCATCGCCGAGGCCGCCGCCGCGCACGCCGGCGTGATTCGTCGAAATCGTGCTGTTGTTGATGCTCAGAATCACCGGGCCGTTGACGCCGACGCCGCCCGCTGAATCGGCTGCGGTATTGTTGTAGATCGCGCTGTCGCTGATGCTCGATGGGCTCGCCGAAAATCCGGTTTCACTGCCGATGCCGATACCACCGGCGTTGCCTGACGCGAGGTTCGCCGCGCGTAGCGTCGGCACGCTGCAAGTATTGTTGGCGATACGGCTGCGACGAATATCGACGCTCGTGGCGAGCGCCGCGATACCGCCGCCGCCGGTGCCTGCGGCGGTATTGTTCTCGATGATCGAATCCAGAATCGACACCGAGACGCAGATGTAACAGCCGATGCCGCCGCCGCCGCTGATAAAACCCGGATCGATATTTCCCGGCGCTTGCTGATTGCCGTTGATGCTGGAACTTTGCACGCTCAGATAACCGATCTCCATCGCCACGCCGCCGCCGTAAAAAACCGCCGAGTTGTTGCTGATCTGGCTGTTGCTGATATTCAACGTGCCGAGCGCGAGGATGCCGCCGCCGGAACCGGTCGCGGTGCTGTTGCTCAGCGTGACGTTGTTCAAGGTCAGCGTGGTATCGATGCCGACACCGTTGGCGTAGCCATAGGAAAAAATCCCACCACCGAGGCCGGCATTGTTGCCGCTGGAATCCGTCACCGCGACGATCTTGCCGTTGCGCAAGGTCAGATCATTGAGCTGCACGGTAATGTGCTGCGAGCCGCTGAGGCTGCTGCCGTCGATCTGCATGATGCGGAAATTCGGCGTGCCGGCGGCGTTCGAACGCTCGATGATCGCATTGTTGCCGTTGATAATCAGCGTGTGTGGGCTGCTGTAGATCGGCAGCGCGTTGCCGAGCGTATCGCTGCCATACGCGGTCGGCGCCGTGATCGTGTACAGACAACCCGCGGGCAGGTTGACGGTGTTGTCCTGCGCATTGCCGTTGGCCGTGCCGAGCATGCTGAATAGCGATCCGTTGCTGCAGGTCGGATTGAAAATTGCCGCGTGCGAAATCGGCACGCAGAAAAATCCGGCGATGGCGATCAGCGATAACGCGTCGCGGTGAAGACGTTGTTGCATGAGTCGGTTTCCTCCAAGAAGACGATGAAAGATTCAGAGCTGAAGTGAAGCGCGACAGACGCCGGATGGGCGTCGTGATCGGATCAGAATCAGTGTTGACCGACGCCGCTGAGTTGCGTCCAGTTCTGGTTCGAACCAACGTTCGGATTGAAGCTCGGGTCGCTGGTGTTCTGGTAATGGCCGTTGCCATCGCTCCAGTGATACGTGTCGTTGTACGAATGCGCCGACTGGCCCGTGCTCGACGACGGATCGTTCATGCGCTCGGTGCCGCGCACGTAATCGTCGAACGTAAAACCGTCGCCGCCGGATGATGGTGACGCGGCTGCCGCGCTGCGTGCATTCGACGCCACGCGATTCGCATCGAACGATTTCAGCCAAGCATTGCTCTGCGCGGAAATCGCCGCGCTACGGCGGCCGGCCGCGGCAATCTGCGCATAGTTGTTGGCCATGCTGCGATTGAAGTTCTGCACGATCTGCGCGATCACGTTCTTGCGCGCGTCCTGCCACGCCGGATTTGGAATCGCCGAGGCCACGATGTGATTCAGCACCGGATAAACATTTTCAAGCGTGCCGCGACGCGCGCCCATCGAGTGCACAAGAAACAGGCCGCGGTGGTATTCCCACATGCGCCCGACCGGCGAATCCGACGGGATGTTTTCCTGCGCGCCGAGAAAGCCGTAGAAATCCTCATCGACCGCTTCGCCGTTTTCTTCGTAGCGAATCCGCACCAGCAACGAATCGCCTTTGGCCTGCTGATGCGCCATCGATTGCGCCAGATTCGGGATCACTTTCGCGCCGACAATCTGCAGATTTTTCTTGCTGCCGCGATACGTGCCGATCACGAACCGGCGCATCGCTTCCTCGATCGTGATGTTCGGATAATGAATCAGGCCGAAGCTGCGCGTACCGGGTTGCTGGCGCGTGTTGACACTGAGCCACGAGAAAATCTCGATCGGAAAATTCTCCACCCACGCCGAATGATCCGGCGCCTCGAAACGTGAGTGGCCGCGCGTCGGGTTGTTGCCGTCGTTCATGTCCCAATCGATGCTGGATTGCGTCTTCCAGCCTTGCGGCACCGCAAGTGTGACGGCGATCATGCCGTTCATGCGCGGATCAACAATGTCGTAGCGCACGTAGTTGACATCAGGTTGCATAGCCGATGTATCGCTGATTTTGGTCGTGCCCGGGTTTACTGCAGCCGACGCCGCAGCCGACGCATCATTCACCGACGTGCGCGTGGTCGTGGATATGCTGGCGACTTGCGCGGAACTTCCTGCCGCCGTCGCTGGGTTATCCGTGCCACAACCGGCCAGTAGCAAACTCGACACCAAGCCAGCGAATGACAAGAAAAAACGTGTATTGATCATGTGCGGAACTCCTGCAGAGCGGTGCGCAGATTGCATAAGCGTGGGCTGTCTGCCTGCATCAAGACGGGTGAAGGCGAGCTTGAGCGGCTTGTTCACTGGATGCGTAAAACGGCGCCGACAAGTCTCATCGATGCGAGATTGATTTTCGAAA